>JBQCHY010000055.1:0-101393 GCA_051954235.1 Xanthobacteraceae bacterium | reverse complement strand
TCATTGAGCAGGTTGGTGCCGGTGATGCCGACCACCACCTCGCGCACGGTGTCGGGTGTGAGCCGCACGGGCGTCCAGCGGTAGCTGAGCTCGGCCCGCAGGTCGTTGTAGCCCGGCGTCGGCGTCTCCGGGAACGCGATGTTGTTCTGCGGGAAGGCGTGCAGCAGGTTGACGCGCGCGAACCAGTTCGCGTCGCGATAATAGATGCCGCCGCCGACGCGCTGCGGCGGAATCCGCGGCACGTTGCTGCCGTCGGTGAAGGTGGCGCGCACGATGTCGTACTGCCCCTCGATGCCGAACATGCCGTTCCAGATCGGCAGCGCGTCGTACTGGAATTGAAACTCGGCGCCACGGAAGTTGGCGTCGCGCTGCGAATAGATCGCTTGATTGAGTTCGAGGCCGGCGCCCGCGATGCAGGAGGCTTCGTCGCAGGTGTTGCCGGTGAGCCGGCGATAGATGAAGCCGTTGAAGTGCGTGGCGTAGCCGGTCAGTTCGAACCGGAACGGTCCTCGCGCGCGGCGCAGGCCCACCTCGAGCGACTTCGCGGTTTCGATCCCGAGATTGGGATTGCCGATATCGAAAGTCGCGGTGGCGTCGTGGCCGCCGCGCGAAAATAGTTCGGCAGGCTTCGGCGCGCGTTCGGTGTATTGGCCGGTGATGCTGGCGACCAGATCCCACGGCAGGTTCTGGATCAGGCCGACGCTGCCGCTTTTCGGCGTGTAGCTGAGGTTGCGCTGCACCGCCGGACCGATATCGGCCGGATTGGCCGCGACGTCGAACACGCTGGGAATGAAGCTCGGCGTCGAGCCATCGAGATTGACGTGTTCGATGCGCGCGGCGACCTGCGCCTTCGTGCTCTCACTGAACTTCAACTCGTTGAAGACGTAGCCCGCGAGTTTGGTGTTGCTGTTCGGGTCCCACAACCCGTTCAGCGGGCTGCCGGGATCGTCGGGGCTCGGCGCGGTCAGTTCCTGATGCGACGCCTGCACGCCGATCGCAGTGGTCAGCGCCGCGAAGCGCAGATCGAACGGCGCGAGTTGCACTTCGAGGCGGCCTTCCTGCTCCTTGTTGGTGAAAGTCTGGCGCACGCCGTCACTGGCCGGGTCGGCGGCATCGGCAAGGCCGAGTTCGTTGTGCTTGTAGTCGGTTGCCCCGACCCAGAAGCGGATCGCATCGACCGCGGCCGCATCCGGACGGTATTCGCCCTTGGCGGTGAACTTTGTCTGGCGCGCATCGATCCGTGTGCCGAACTCTTCGCCCTCTGTACCGGGGATGTGGTAGAGGCTGTTGTTCTGGGTGATCGCAGCGCCGACGTAGCCGCCGGTGAAGAAGTAGGACGCGCCGACCGATCCGCCATTGGAATCGGTTGCCGAGTTTTTCTGTATGCCGCCGGGAATGGCGTAGTCGGCGGTGCGTCGCGCGAACGCGTCGGCGTGAATCGCGACGTTGTTGCCGGCCGCATCGAGCAGCACCCCGCCTTCGCGACCGAGATCGACGCTGGAGAGCGCGGTGCGGGTTTCGAGCGTCGCGCAGCCGGTTGAGTTGGCGAGTTGCGGCGGCGTTTTCACGTTGTAGCCGTAGGTCTGCGCCGCCAGCATCGGCGCGCACGGCATCGTTTCGAGAATACGGTTGTTGCTGGCGCTGACCACGCCGCCGATCGAGGTCGAGCCCCAGCGCAGTGCTGCGGGGCCGCGAATGACCTCCACCTGATTGGTGGAGAGCGGATCGATCGGCACGAAATGGTCCTCGCCGAGATCCGACGCGCCGTTGCTGCCGACGCCGTTCTCGACGATACCGACGCGGTTGACGTCGAGTCCGCGAATGATCGGGCGGCTCGATGCGCCCGGCGCGAAGCCCGATCCGGTAATGCCCGGCTTGTTTGTCAGCAAATCGCCCAGCGTCGACGCGCCGCTGCGGCGGATTTCCTCGTTCGGCACCACAGTGACCGTTGCGAACTGGTCGGTAACGATGGGCAGCACGCCTTGCTGCGGCGGCGCGTTGACGACGATGCGCGGCTGTTCGCCCGGCGCTTCCTCGCGCGCGGGCGTGGCGCGTGCGGCATGGGTCGAAGCGGCGCGCCGTGGCCGCTTCGCATGATGCGCGATCGGGCTTGGCGCGGTGACGGTGATGCTGGGCAATTCCGACGCGCCGTCTTGCGCCGATGCGGAATGGGTGAGCGAGCCCAATAGCAGGAGTGGCGGCGCGCTGGAGCGCAGCAGGGCCTGCTTCAATGACAAAGACATGATGAATCCGATTCCTGAATCCGCGAGCGGCGCACCGTTGATCGTCGATGCGGTTTCGCGGATGCCCGTCGTTGCGGGCGCATGATGGAGGAGGGCTTCTCACGCGCCGCGTGCGAGATGCGGCGGCGAGAAGCGTGTCAGTCCGTCAGGCTCAGGAAGCGGGAGGTGCGCGCGGCTGCGAGATGCCGTGCGGTGAGGCGAGGTGAGAGAACTCGGCGTCGGTGGTCCGGCTGAGGACCTGATACGCTTCGGGGACCAGCAGAAGGACGGGGCCGCCGGTGATCAGCGAACCCGCCAGCGACATCACCGCGCAGATCGCGCAATAGCCGTCGTGATGATCGCCGTGGGACTGGTCCGGCGCCTGTTCCGGTTCGGCGGTGGCGAGCGCGTTGCTCGTGGCCTTGGTCTGATTCGAAAGCAGGGCGGCGGAAGCCGGCGCGGTGACGGCATGGATGCCGGGGGCCGCGAGCGCGGCGGTGCCGTGGAAATGGCCGAACGAGAGGACGAACTGAACCGCCAGCGCCAACAGCGCCAGCCGGGTCCCCGCCTTTATCCTCGATCGAAACCATTTCATCGCGCGATCAGCCCAGAATCGCGAAACGGTCCACCCCGGCCGCTTCGGATGTTATAATGTAACATCGCAGCCAGAGGCGGCTGTTGTCAACCGTTGGACATCCGAGCCTGACATGAAATTCGTTTTGCGTGCGAATTTACAACACGAAAAGTGTCGTCCTTGCGCAGGGACGACGTAGTGGGCGGAGATATCTTTTGCGAGACCCAGTCAGCGTCCCTCACGCAGCCAGGTCGCGGCGAAGGCGCCAAGCAGCAGCAACAGGCCGATGACGCCTGCGAACATTGGCAGCACGCCGACGCCGCGCACCACGCTGGCGTCGCGCATATGCACGCCGAGCCAGCCGTCGCCGCGATAGACGCTGGAGGCGCGCACCGGCACGATGCGCGGCAGGGTAACGCTGCCGCTCTCGGCGATGCGGCGGGCATCGCCGCCGGTCGCCTGCGACAACGGCTTCAACGTATCCGGCGTCGAAGTGACTTCGGAGAATTCCTTCGGGTTCGCCGGTCCGACATTGACCAGCGCATTCAGCTTGCCATCGGTCGCCTGCCAAAGGCCGAGTTCGTTGGCTTCGATGGCGGCGCTCCACAGGCCCGGCTCGCCAGCATTCAAGGTCAGTTCGCGTTTCGCGCCCGACGGCGCGGTGACGGTGACCGGCGCGACGGTGTCGGCCATGGTCTGCCGTTGCACCGTCAGTTCCTTGCCGCGCACCTGAAGGCGCAGCGCTTCCTCGTCGAGCTCGGGCTCCTTCATCAGCCAATGCGACATCCGCCGCAGCAGGTCGAGATGCGGTCCGCCGCCCTCATAGCCGCGCGCCCACAGCCAGATGTGATCCGACAGCAGCAGCGCGACGCGGCCTTCGCCATAGCGCGACAACAACAGTAGCGGCTGGCCGTCGGCGCCGGTCATCAACGGTGGTGAATCGGCGTTGCGGGTGTTGACGGTGCGGAAGAAGCGGCTCCAGTGCGGCGGCTCAGAGCCGGAGCCTTCGAGACCGCGCGTCACCGGGTGGCGTTTACCGATCTCGCTCAGGTGCGCGAGATAGGGTTTTTCGGTGACGCCGACCGGCTCGGCCGGCAGCACCGAGTCGAGCGGCGTGCGCCAGATGCTTGTCACGGACGCGTAGTCCGGCCCCGCCGACACCAGCATGGCGCCACCGGCGCGGACATAGCGCGCGATGTTGTCGAAATAGGCGGTCGGCAGCACGCCCTGCCGGGCGTAGCGATCGAAGATGATCAACTGGAATTCGTTGATCTTCTGCTGGAACAGTTCGCGCGTCGGAAACGCGATCAGCGACAGTTCGTTGATCGGCGTGCCGTCCTGTTTCTCCGGCGGCCGTAGAATGGTGAAGTGCACCAGATCGACGCTGGCGTCGGACTTGAGCAGGTTGCGCCATGTGCGCTCGCCGGAATGCGGCTCGCCGGAGACCAGCAGCACGCGCAGCTTGTCGCGCACGCCGTCGATCACCACGACAGCACGATTGTTCACCAGCGTCAGTTCGTTCTCCAGCGGTGAGGCTTCGATCTCGACGATGTTCGGCCCGGCATGCTTGATGTCGACGCTGACGTTGACGGTCTGGCCGCCATTGACCGTGCGTTCGTTGAGCACCTCGCCGTCGCGGCGCACCACGACGCGCGCCTGCTGGCCGGTGACGCCGTGATCCTCGAGGCGATAGGTGATGGTCTGCTTTTGCCCGACGATGCCGAAGCGCGGCGCGGCGGTAATCGCAATGCGGCGATCGCGCTCGTCGCTGCGTCCGGTGATCAGCGCGTGGATCGGCGCCTTGAAACCGAGCGCGGCGGCATCGGCCGGAATGTCGTGGACGCGGCCGTCGGTGATCAGGAACGCGCCGGCAACGCGATCGGTCGGCACGTCGGACAGTGTCGTGGACAGCGCGCCGAACAATTTGGTGCCGTCGGTCTCGCCATCGGCTTGACCGGCTTCGACGACGCGAACCTCGAGGCCCTTGATCTGCTTGAGACGGTCGACCAGTGCTTGCCGCACCTCGTCGGTTTCCTTGGCGCGGGTGCCGAAATCCTGGCTCGGGCTCTTGTCGACCACCACGGCGGCGACCGACGACAGCGGCTCGCGTTCCTCACTGGTGAACGACGGATTGGCCAATGCCAGCAGGATCAGCGCCAGCGCGCCGACGCGGATCAGCGCGCCGCGTGTGCGGCCGAACAGCAGCACCGCCGCGATGACAACGATGGCCGCAAGCCCGATCCACAGCACGAGCGTCGGGACGAGGGGGGTTAAGGCGATGCCGTAATTCATGCAGCGCATCCTTTGGAGGAGGCCTGCTCCCTCTCCCGTGGGGAGAGGGCTGGGGTGAGGGCGTACCGACTATCGAGAGGCACGTCCCCCCTCACCCGGCGCATTGCGCCGACCTCTCCCCGACGGGGAGAGGTGTAGAGGCTCGTCGTGAAATGCAACGCTCCAACCATCTCACTGCCCCAGCCGTTCGATCAGCGCCGGCGCGTGGACCTGATCGGCCTTGTAGTTGCCGGTGAGCGTATACATCACGACATTGACGCCGGCGCGGAAGGCGAATTCGCGTTGACGTGGTTCGCCCGGCGTCAATGGCAGCATCGGTCGGCCATCGGGCCGCAGCGCCCATGCGCCGGCGAGATCGTTTGAGGTGATGATGATCGGCGACACGCCGTCGCCGCCGCGCGCCGGCCGCGAGGCGGCGTCGTCGCTCTCTTCACGCGGCAGGGCTTCCACCCAGGTCTGGCCGGAGTTGAAACGCCCGGGGAAGTCGTGCAGCAGAAAGAATGTCTTGGTCAGCACGTGTTCCGGCGGAATCGGTTCGAGTTCGGGCACGTCGAGCGACGACAGGATGCCGCGCAAGGTCACCATGCCGGGCGTCTGCGATTCTCCGCCGGGACTGCTCGGTGCCTCGATGGCGTCGCGGGTGTCGAACAGCACCGTGCCGCCTTGTTTCATGTAGGCGTCGATGCGGTTGAGCGCTTCCTGCGACGGTTTCGGCGCGCCGGGAACGATGGCCCAGTAGATCAGCGGGAAGAACGCCAGTTCGTCGCGCGCCGGATCGACGCCGACCGGATCGCCTGCCTCAAGCGCTGTGCGTTGCGACAGGAACAGCGTCAGCGCCTGCATGCCGGATTTGACGATGTCATCGACATCGGGATTGCCGGTGATGACGTAAGCAAGGCGGGTTTGCGACACCGCTTTCACGGCGAAGTCGTCAGCGCTGTTTTGCGCGTGGGCCGGCGTCGGAATGATCGTTGCTGAACTCAGCGCGAGCGTGAGCAGCAATGCTGTCGCGACAGCCGCACGACGTCGCAGCAACGCCGCGAGACCGCCGCCGAGCAAGGCGACGATGATCGCATCGATCAGGAACAGCGCCAGCGCTGCCGACAGCAACAGGCCGCGCAAGTCGCTCGGCTCGGCGTTGGTATAGGTCGCCTGCCGCGCGTTGAGGCCCGAGACATCGAGCGCTTTGAGGCGATCGTCCGCCGCCAGCGTGTTCACGGCGAGCGGGCCGTCGGCTGGGCCGTAGAAGCCGGGCGGATGATCGAGCGTCGCGCGATCGCGATAGGTCGCGGCGAGCGGCTTGGCGGTGGAGGGCGGCGGACCGAATGCGCCAAAACCGTCGAGGATGCGCAGCGGCGCGACGGTTTCCGCTTTGGCTTCCGCAGCGGGGCCGGCGCCCGGTGTCGCCGTGTAGCCGGAGAGATCGACCAGTCGCCGCAACATCTCGACGAAGGTGCCGGACATCGGCAGATCAGACCAGCGCATGTCGGCGCTGACATGGAACAGCGTGACGATGCCCTTGCCGCGCCGTTCGCCGGTGACCAGCGGCGTGCCGTCCACCAGCGAGGCCCAACTGCGCGTCGCCAATTTTCCGTCTGGCTCGGCCAGCACCTGCCGCGTCACGGTGACGTCGGCCGGCACTGCGAGGCCCGCAAACGGTCCATCGGACGCGAAGGCGGCGAGATGCTGCGGCTTCTCCCATGTCAGGCTGCCGCCGAGGCTGCGGTCGCCACGGCGCAACTTCACCGGCACCAGATCGTCGTCGGCCTGCGCCAGCCGCGGCCCGGCGAAGCGCACCAGCACGCCGCCTTGTTCGATCCATTTGTCGAGACGGTCGCGCACGTCCGGCGGCAGCGCGCCGACATCGGCGAGTACGATCAGCGGCAGTTTCTGGTCGAGAAATTGTGCGACTGCCTGCGCAGGGGCCATGCCGCCGGCGGGGCGGATATCGGCGAACGGCGCCAGCGCGCGGGTCAGATAGAAAGTTGAAGCCAAGAGCGGCTGCGCGGTGTCGGTGGACGCGCCGCTGACGAGACCGACGGCACGCCGCCGCCAGCGCTTGTCGAGCAGTTGCACCGCGCCGGCCGAGCGTTCGCCGGCAACTTCGAGCCGCGCGATGTCGTTGCGTAATTCGACCGGCAGATCGAACGCTGCTTCGGTTTCGGTGTCGGCAGCACCGAACTTGAACGGCGCTTCGCCGATCGGCGAGTTCTTCTGGTCGAGCGCGCGGACGATGCCCGCGTCAACGCCGCCGGATGCCGCGCGCAACACCTTCACCGTCATTTTCGCAGCAGCGTTCTCGGCGGCGGCGAGCGCGTGGGCCGGCGGCGCGCCGCCGTTGAAGATGGTCAGCGTGCGGCTTTCGACGGTCTTGCCGAGCCCTTCGACGAATTCCGTGCCGCGTCCGGTATCGATGCCGTCCGATAGCCAGACGATGTCGCAGTCGCCGGTTGCCTTCAGGAAGCGCGCAATGATTGGCAGCGTTTCGACGCGCGCGATGGAATAGGGTTTCGGCGACAATTGCCGCAGCGCCACCCGCGCGGAGCCGGCCGGCATCAAGGTGATATCGCGCGTGGGCTCCGACAGCGGGATCAGCGCGACGCCGCGCCGGTCGTTGTCGGCGCTGGCGATCAATTCATCAGCAGCCTTTATGCGCGCATCCCAACTCGATGCCGCGCTCCAGCCGTCGTCGAACAAGATCACCAGTGGACCGCTGCTTTTCGCCGCACCTGTTTGCGGATTCCACGTCGGGCCGGCGGCGGCGAAGATCACCAGCGCGGCGGCGAGCAGCCGCAGCGCGGTCAGCCACCACGGCGTGCGAGACGGGGTTTCTTCCTTGGGAGCGATTTCGAGCAGCAAGCGCGTTGGCGGAAAATCGATACGCTTCGGGCGCGGCGGCATCACGCGCAGCAGCCACCACAGCACCGGCAGCGCCAGCAGCCCGGTGAGCAGCAGCGGTTGAGCGAAGGCGAGCGGCAATCCCATCATGCGCTGCGTCCCACCTTCACAGCCGTTCCGCCGCCTTTATGCGCCATCATGCCGGCGTGCAGATACAGCAACAGCTCGGCGGCCGAGCGGTCGGTGACATGAGTGGAGAACAGCCAGTCCAGTTTCGACGCTTCGGCGCGAATCTGATCGCGATGTAGGGCGACGCGGACAACGTAATCGCGCGCCCAGGTTTCGGCGCGGCCCGCCGTCACCACGCCGCCGCCTTCCGGCTCGACGAATTCGATGCGTCCCGAATACGGAAAGCTCTCCTCCGCGGGATCGACCACCTGCACCAGCGCGCCGCGCGCACCCGACGCGGACAAGCCCGCCAGCATCGCCTTGATGTCGCCGATCGGCGACCAGAAGTCCGACAGCACCACGACCTCCGACAGCGCGGTCGGCACAAAGGACGGCGGCAGGCTGTCACGCGTCGCGGTGTCGTGCAGCATCGCCTGCGCCATCTTGTCGATGACGTTGCGGCTCGCGGTCGGCGTCATCAGGCCGGGCACGCCGACGCGTTCGCCGCCCGCGACCAGCAGCTCGGCCAGCGCGAACGAGACGATCAGCGCGCGTTCGAGCTTGCTGTCGCGCGCGCCCTTCGAGGCGAAGGCCATCGATGCCGAGCGATCCGGCCACAGCCACACGGTGTGCGCGGCCTCCCATTCGTGCTCGCGCACGTAAAGCAGATCGTCGCGCGCCGAGCGCCGCCAGTCGACGTTTTGTGCCGGCTCGCCGGAAACGAAGCGGCGATATTGCCAGAAATTCTCGCCGGCGCCGGCGCGGCGGCGGCCGTGCAGACCGTGGATGACGTTGGCGGCGATGCGGCGCGCTTCCAGCACCAGACGCGGCAGCGAGGCCGCGAGCGTGCGGCTTTCGCCGTCCGCGCGCCGGATCGCGACTGTCTCGCCTGAAGCCTGCTGCGCGGCGGCCGCCATCAGCCGATCCGCGTCTTCAGTTGGCTGATCACGTCGGAAATGGTGCGGCCTTCGGCACGTGCCGCGAAGGTCAGCGCCATGCGATGCTTCAGCACCGGCTCGGCGAGGTCGAGCACGTCGTCGATCGACGGGGCGAGGCGACCGTCGAGCAGCGCACGCGCGCGTACCGCCAGCATCAGCGATTGACTGGCGCGTGGGCCGGGGCCCCAGGCGATCAGCTTGCCGAGGTCGCCGCTGTCCGGGCCGGGACGGGCCGAGCGGACGAGGGAGAGGATCGCTTCCACCACGGAATCGCCGACCGGCAGCCGCCGCACCAGCCGTTGCGCCGCGATCAGGTCGTCGACGGTCATGGCCGCCTTGGCGGGGGATTCCTCCGCGCCGGTGGTTTCGAACAGGATACGCCGCTCGGCGTCGCGATCCGGATAGTCGACGTTGATTTCCATCAGGAAGCGGTCGAGTTGCGCTTCCGGGAGGGGGTAGGTCCCTTCCTGTTCCAGCGGATTTTGCGTGGCCAGCACATGGAACGGCTTCGGCAGGTCGTGCCGCGCGCCGGCGACGGTGATGTGCTGCTCCTGCATCGCCTGCAACAGCGCCGATTGAGTGCGCGGGCTGGCGCGGTTGATTTCGTCTGCCATCAACAGTTGCGCGAACACCGGGCCTGCGATGAAACGGAACGAACGCCGTCCGCCGCCGCTCTCGTCCAGCACTTCGGCGCCGAGAATGTCGGACGGCATCAGGTCCGGCGTGAACTGGATGCGCTTGGCGTCGAGCCCGAGCGTGACGCCCAGCGTTTCCACCAGCTTGGTCTTGGCAAGGCCGGGAACGCCGATCAGCAGCGCGTGGCCGCCGGACAGGATCGTCACCAGCGTGTTGTCGATGACGCGCTCTTGTCCGAAGATCACGTTGGAGATCGCGGCCTTCGCGGCGCGAATGTTGCCGGCAAGTTGTTCCGCCGACCGCACGATCACGTCTTCAAGCTTCTCGACACCGTCTGCGCCAGCCATTCGTCTCTCCTTGCCGGAATATCATTCCGGGTTGTCGCGGCCATCGCCCCGATGCCATTCAGTACCATGCTAAACGTCTGGCCACGCCACGTATTTCTTGAATCGAACTATCCCCATATTATCGGGAGACAAGAGTGGCAGCCGTATCACGTTCCGGCGAGCCGTGGCCTATGGTCCGGTGTGCCGCGGCGGATAAGACCAACCTCGGAGTAAACCATGGCGAAGCAAGGGCAGACCGCAAATCGCAGCCTCGACGGGCTGACCTCCGCCGCGAATGCAGCCGTTGCGGGTAACGCGCCTGGGACCAAGGGGTTGCCTCCGGTGCATCTGTGGAATCCGCCGTTTTGCGGCGACCTCGACATGCGTATCGCGCGCGACGGCACCTGGTTCTATCTTGGCACGCCGATTGGCCGTCCGGCACTGGTGCGGCTATTTTCCACCATCCTGAAACGCGAGAACGGCAAGCACTTTCTCGTGACACCGGTGGAGAAGGTCGGCATTCAGGTCGACGATGCGCCGTTCGTTGCGGTGGAGATGAAGATCGAAACCGGTGAGGGCGGGCAGCGATTGCAATTTCGCACCAATGTCGACGATTGGGTGGCCTGCGACGGCGCGCACCGGTTGCGCTTCGAGCGCGCCCCTGACGACGGCCTGATGCCGTATCTCCATGTGCGTGCCGACCTATGGGCCAAGGTGACGCGGGCGCTTTATTACGATCTGGTCGAACTCGGCGAGGAGCGGATGATCGATGGCCGCCCGATGTTTGGGGTTGTCTCCGCCGGTGAGTTCTTCACAATGGCGGATGCGGACGAGGTGAGGGCGCCCATTGACTGAATCGATACTGGCGGCGCAGCCGGCCGTGACCAAACTGGGCTCCGATGAATTTTTCCATCGGGCGCAAGAACGACTGAATTTCAATGTTCCGGCCGGACTGACCGATCCTAACATCATCCCCACCAGCGGCGATGCGGGCACCGACCGGATGTGGAAGATCATCGCCGAGGAGAACCCGGTCCGCCCGGCGGCGGTTCTGATTCCCGTGGTCGAGCGCGACGAACCGACGGTGCTGCTGACCCAGCGTTCGCCGCATCTCTCCAGCCATGCCGGACAGATTTCGTTTCCCGGCGGCAAGATCGATCCGACCGATCGCTCGCCGCTCGATGCCGCGTTACGCGAGGCGCACGAGGAGGTGGGACTCGAACGCAATTTCATCGAGCCGATCGGTTATCTCGATCTTTATGCGACCGGGCTCGGCTTCCGCATCCTGCCGACCTTGGCGCGGGTCAAGCCCGGCTTCGAACTGCACATCAACGCCGGCGAGGTGGATGACGCGTTCGAGGTGCCGCTGGCGTTTTTGATGAACCCGGAAAATCATCAGATTCACAGCCGGGAATTTCGCGGAGCGGAGCGCTCGTTTTACGCGATGCCGTTTGCCGAACGTTATATCTGGGGCGCGACCGCGGGCATCCTGCGGGTATTGTATGAGCGAATTTATTTGCCATGATCCGTCCGGTTCTGACTGAAGTCGGAATTTTCCTGATTCCGTTTGCGATCTACGCGGCTTATTTGCTCGCGACGCGTTCCGGCGTGTTTGCTTCAAATTCATGGCCGTTGCGTATCGTGGCGCGGCTGGCGATCGGCGCATTCCTGCTCACCATCCTCAGCCTCGTCCTGCTGGCGCACTTTTCCGGCGCGCCGCCGAATTCGACTTACGTTCCCGCCCATATGGAAAACGGCAAGCTGGTGCCCGGAACCGAGAAATGACCGAGACGGCAACGCTTCACGACGCACCATGGTTGACCTCCGGGCCAGCCGCGCGCGTGCTGGCGTTGCTCAATGCGGACGGCGAGGAAGCGCGCGTGGTCGGCGGCGCGGTGCGTAATGCGCTGCTGAAATTGCCGCTCGGCGATATCGATATCGCCACGACCGCGATACCCGAAGAAGTCGTTCGGCGCGCGGTGGCAGCGCGGATCAAGAGCGTGCCGACCGGCATCGCGCATGGCACGGTGACGTTGGTGGCCGACGGTCAGCCGTTCGAAGTCACCACGCTGCGCGAGGATGTCGAGACCTTCGGCCGCAAGGCGACCGTCGCCTTCGGACGCGATTGGGTGCGCGACGCGGAGCGCCGCGATTTTACGATCAACGGGCTGTCGGTGGATGCGACGGGCGTGATCCACGATCATGTCGGCGGTCTTGCCGATCTTGCGCGGCGGCGCGTTCGCTTCATCGGCGATCCGGACCGCCGCATCGCGGAGGATTACTTACGCATTCTGCGCTTCTTCCGCTTTTCCGCTGCGTATGGTGCCGGCGGTCTCGACCGCGACGGCTATCTCGCCTGTATTCGCGGACGCGCGGGGTTGTCGCAACTCTCCGCCGAACGCATCGGCATGGAGATGCGCAAATTGCTCGTTGCCGAGAACGCGCTGGATGCGGTGGTGGCGATGCGCGACGGCGGCCTGCTGCTGCCGATCCTCATCGGCGTCGCCTATCCGGCCACGCTCGCCGCGATGATCGAGATCGAGCGGCTACGTGGGCTCAAGCCCGACGCGATGCTGCGGCTCGGCGCGCTGGCGGTCGCAGTCACCGAAGATGCACGGCGACTAGGCGCGCGGCTGCGGCTGTCGAACAGCGATATCAAGATGCTGGATTCGATGGGGCATCGCTGGTGGCGGCTCGCCGGAATGGACGAGGCGACCGCGCAAAAACGGCTCTATCGTCTCGGCGAGGCGCGGTTTCGCGATCGTGTGATGCTGGCCTGGGCGAGGGCGGGGCTGGGCGCCGATCCGACCTATTGGCAGCAACTCATTGCACTGCCGGATCGCTGGCCGATCCCGGTGTTTCCGCTGAAAGCGTCGGACTTCATTGCTCGCGGTTTTTCGGAGGGGCCGGCGCTCGGCCACCTGCTGTCGCTGGCCGAGGATGCATGGCTTGCGGCGGGTTTTCCGTGCGAGTCCGATGCGCTCGACGCGATCGCCGATCAGACCGCCGCGCGGTTCGCGCGCGATCACAAGCTGTAACGTCGTACACGAGTTTCGTCATTGCGAGGAGCGAAGCGACGAAGCAATCCAGAAGCCACAAGAAAGAAGTGGATTGCTTCGCTTGCGCTCGCAATGACGATTGGACCTCAGGGCCACTTCACCTCGGGCGGCATCGACGACAGGATCGAGTCGACATTGCCGCCGGTCTTGAGGCCGAAGATCGTGCCGCGATCGTAGAGCAGATTGAATTCGACGTAGCGGCCGCGGCGAATGAGTTGCTCTTCGCGATCCGCCGGCGTCCATGCGGTGTTGAAATTGCGGCGCACCAGATCGGGATAAATCTTCAGGAAGGCGCGGCCGACATCTTGGGTAAAGGCGAAGTCGGCGTCCCAGTCCGTCGAGTCGTGCCAGTCGTAGAAGATGCCGCCGACGCCGCGCGCTTCCTTGCGATGCGGCAGATAGAAATACTCGTCGCACCACGCTTTGTATTTATCGTAGGGCGCGATCTTGGCGTGCGCATCGCACGCGTCCTTCATCGCGGCATGAAATGCCTGGGTGTCGGCATCTTCCTGCGTGCGACGGCGGTCGAGCACCGGCGTCAGATCGGCGCCGCCGCCGAACCATGCTTTCGTCGTCACCACGAAACGCGTGTTCATATGCACCGCGGGTACGTGCGGATTGTGCATGTGCGCGATCAGCGAGATGCCGGAGGCCCAGAAGCGGGGATCCTCACTGGCGCCGGGAATCTGCGCGCGAAATTCCGGCGCGAATTCGCCATGCACCGTCGAGCAATGCACGCCGACCTTCTCGAATAATCTGCCGCGCATCACCGACATCACGCCGCCGCCACCCGGCTGGCCGGTGTGATCGGTGCGATCCCACGGCGTGCGCACGAAACGTCCCGCGCTACCGGGATAGAGCGGCGCGGGCGCGTCGTCCTCAAGTTTTTCAAAGGCAGCGCAGATCTGGTCGCGCAGGGATTCGAACCAGGCACGGGCTGAGGATTTGTGCTGGTCGATGAGGGAAACGTCCATGCGCGGCTCCTGATCCTTGCTGCGTCGGCGTGAACTGGAAAAATGTTAAACTCCGTTATGGCCGGGCATAGCCGTTCGAAGAACGGTGTCGCTTCGCTCGCCTATGTCCCGGCCATCCACGTCTTCTCTTGCTGAATTTCAGAAAGGACGTGGATGCCCGGCACAAGGCCGGGCATGACGGCTTTGCCTACTATTGCGCGTTACATTTCCAGCCAGAATCTCAAAGTGGTTACGTGGGTTGCTGCGGCCCGAAGTAGGTGCAGGATTCCTGGCAACTGTCGCGATAGACGCTAACACGGGTGACGGTGCCCGCGTGTTGCACACGTTCCCAGATGAAGCGCGTGATGTTTTCCAGCGTCGGCGCGCCGAGCGCCTCGATGTTGTTGAGGAACTTGTGGTCGAGTGTCTTGCGGACGTCGCCGAGCGCACGCTCCAGCAGGCCGAGGTCGAGCAGCATTCCGGTCGCCGGGTCCGGCGTGCCGCGGATCGCCACTTCGGCGCGGAAGGAGTGGCCGTGGATTTCCTGGCCCGCTTCGCCCAGCGTCGTTCCCGGCAGCGCATGCGCGGCCTCGAAATGAAACGCCTTGGTCAATTCCCACATGGTTTCGATCTACTCCTGCCTCCGTCAGTGCGAGGA
The DNA here is from genome assembly GCA_051954235.1 of Xanthobacteraceae bacterium. Classification (GTDB taxonomy): domain Bacteria; phylum Pseudomonadota; class Alphaproteobacteria; order Rhizobiales; family Xanthobacteraceae; genus 62-47. The sequence continues at coordinate 86,729 of JBQCHY010000055.1, read as the reverse complement.
GCGAAAGCTCCGAAGCAATCCAGCTCTTACTCCTTGGCCTTCTGGATTGCGTCGCTTCGCTCGCAATGACGATGTAGCCCTACCTGATCCCCAGCGTCTTGTGCGTCTGCACGCTCAGCCGCCATTGCGGATGGCGCAGACAGTAATCGATCGCCCGCGCGGTGTTCTCGATGACATCCGGGCCGTCGAGCGGCTGTAACGAGAAGCGCTCGAACGTGAGATGCGCGAAATCCTCCGGCCGGTTCTCGGTCTGCGGATAGACCAGTTTGAGTTCGTGGCCTTTGCGAATTCGCAAACTGGCGCCGGCTTTCGGACTCACGCAAATCCAGTCGATCCCATCCGGCGGATCGACGGTGCCGTTGGTCTCGATCGCAATTGTGAAGCCGCGCTCGTGGAGCGCCGCCACCAGCGCGTCGTCCACTTGCAACAGCGGCTCGCCTCCGGTCAACACCACGTAGCGCTCGCCCGTTCCGGCCCACTGCGCGGCGACGGTCTCAGCCAGTTCGTCCGCCGTGCCATAGCGCCCGCCGAGCGTGCCGTCCATGCCGACGAAATCGGTGTCGCAAAACGTGCAGACCGCCGTGGCGCGGTCTTCCTCGCGGCCGCTCCACAGGTTGCAGCCGCTGAATCGGCAGAACACGGCGGCGCGGCCGGCATGGGCGCCTTCACCTTGTAAAGTCAGGAAGATTTCCTTGACGGCATAGCTCACCGGCTACTCTCCAGCATGGTCGGGTCGGTCTGGCGGAGCGCCTCGCCCACCGCCATCGCCGCCGCCATGGCGACGTTGAGCGAGCGCAGGCCAGGCGCGATCGGGATCAGGAGCCGGGCATCGGCGGCGTCCGCGACGGCCTCGGGGACCCCGGCGCTTTCCCGCCCGAAAAGGAGGATATCGGTCGGCGCGTAGCTGTGATCAAGGTAGGAGCGGCTGCCCTTGGTGGTAAACAGCAGCAGGCGCGCCTCCGACGCCGCGCGCCATTCTTCGAATTTGGTCCAGGAATCGTGCCGGGTGATGCTGACTTGGTCGAGGTAATCCATGCCGGATCGGCGGAAGTGCCGGTCCGAAACCGGGAAGCCGGCGGGCTCGATGATATGGGCATCGACCCGCAGGCAGGCGCACAGCCGCAGAATCGTTCCGGTGTTCTGCGGAATGTCGGGCTGATAGAGCGCGATCTGCATGGGCCGTCGTCCTTTCGGGACCACTGAGACGACGGAAATCATTCGCCGGATTCCGTGGTTTTCGTGCATTGCACGCGGCTCAGCCGATAGCGGGCTTGCGCTCCATCGGCAAGGGTGCCAATAGAACGATTCTGGACTGTGTGTTCTGCCCGTTCGGGCGGGTTATGCGGTCACATTCTGCCGCCGCGGGGGTCGCGGGCGCCGGCAGTCCGTCCCGGCCGCTTTCGCGGCTCTTTCCGGGATAGGGGGCTGGTTGCAGGAGAGAAAGGGTTTGGAATCGTGACGACAGCGTCTTCGGCGGATCCGACACGCCGTGATTTCCTTTATGTGGCCACCGGAGCGGCCGCCGCGGTGGGCGCGGCAGCGTTCGTCTGGCCGCTGATTTCACAAATGAATCCGGATGCTTCGACCATCGCGGCCGGTGCCCCGATCCAGGTCGACTTGACGCCGATCGCGTCCGGTCAGGACATCAAGGTGTTCTGGCGCGGCAAGCCGATCTACATCATGAACCGCACCAAGAAGCAGATCGACGAGGCGCGCGCCGTTCCGGTTGCGAGCCTGCCCGATCCGCAGACCGATCAGGCCCGTGTCAAGGAAGGCCATGACAACTGGCTGGTGGTGATCGGCATCTGCACCCACCTGGGCTGCATCCCGATTGCCCACGAAGGCGAATACGACGGTTTCTTCTGCCCCTGCCACGGGTCGCAGTACGATTCCTCCGGCCGCATCCGGCGCGGCCCCGCGCCGCTGAACCTGGCGGTCCCGCCCTACAACTTCGTCTCCGACACCAAAATTCAGATCGGCTAACCTGCCGCAGGTTTTCCCACCGGCAGCGTCACCGTATTAATTTCCTAGGATCGCACCATGAGCGGACCCTCGACCTACCAGCCACAAAACGGCTTCCTGAAATGGCTGGAAACGCGCCTGCCGATCGGCGGCCTCATCCACTCCTCGTTCGTGGCGTATCCGACGCCGCGCAACCTGAACTACTGGTGGACCTTCGGCGGCATCCTTTCGATGATGCTGGCGCTTCAGATCATCACCGGCATCATCCTGGCGATGCACTACACGCCGCACGTCGACATGGCCTTCAACTCGGTCGAGGCGATCGTTCGTGACGTCAACTACGGCTGGCTGCTGCGCAACATGCACGCTGCCGGCGCGTCGATGTTCTTCATCGCCGTCTACATCCACATGTTCCGCGGTCTCTACTACGGATCGTACAAGGCGCCGCGCGAAGTACTGTGGATCCTCGGCGTCATCATCTATCTGCTGATGATGGCCACCGGCTTCATGGGCTACGTGCTGCCGTGGGGCCAGATGAGCTTCTGGGGCGCCACCGTCATCACCAACCTGTTCTCGGCCATTCCTTACGTCGGCGAGAGCATCGTGACCTTGCTGTGGGGCGGCTATTCGGTCGGCAACCCGACGCTGAACCGCTTCTTCTCGCTGCACTACCTGCTGCCGTTCGTGATCGCCGGCGTCGTCGTGCTGCACGTTTGGGCGCTGCACGTCGCCGGTCAGAACAACCCGGCTGGCGTCGAGCCGAAGACCGAGAAGGACACCGTGCCGTTCACGCCTTACGCGACCATCAAGGACGGGTTCGGCATGGCCTGCTTCCTGATCTTCTTCGCATGGTTCATCTTCTACATGCCGAACTATCTCGGCGATGCGGAGAACTACGTGCAGGCCAATCCAGGCGTCACCCCGGCGCACATCGTGCCCGAATGGTACTACCTGCCGTTCTACGCAATCCTGCGTTCGATCCCGAGCAAGCTCGGCGGCGTCATTGCGATGTTCAGCGCGATCCTCGTGCTGGCCTTCCTGCCGTGGCTCGACAGCGCCAAGACCCGTTCGCTGCGCTATCGTCCGCTCGCCAAGCAGTTCTTCTGGATCTTCGTCGTGATCTGCGTGCTGCTGGGCTGGCTTGGCGGCAAGCCGGCTGAAGGTGTCTACGTCACCGTCGGCCGCATCCTGACGTTCTGCTACTTCGCTTACTTCCTGATCGTGCTGCCGATCCTCAGCCGTATCGAGACGCCGCGCGCGGTGCCGAATTCGATCGCCGACGACGTGCTGGCGAAGTCCGGCAAGAAGGCGGTTGCCTCGATCGCGGTGGCGTTGCTCGCTGGTGCCGCGTTGCTCACCGGTGGTGTGCAGCAGGCCAAGGCGGCGGATCACTCCGAGAACCCGCCGTCGCTGTCATGGTCGTTCGCCGGCCCGTTCGGCAAGTTCGATCGTGGCGCCTTGCAGCGTGGCTACAAGGTCTACAAGGAAGTCTGCTCGACCTGCCACTCGATGAACTTGCTGCACTTCCGCAATCTGGCCGATCCGGGCGGTCCGGGCTACACCCCGGCGCAGGCCGCGGCGGTCGCGGCCGAGTACAAGGTGCAGGATGGACCGAACGATGCCGGCGAGATGTTCGAGCGGCCGGGCCGTGTCGCCGACAAGTTCCCGGCACCGTTCCCGAACGAGAACGCTGCCCGCGCCTCCAACGGCGGTGCGGCTCCGCCGGACCTGTCCTTGATCGCCAAGGCGCGGTCTTATGCCCGCGGTTTCCCGCAGTTCATCTTCGACTTCTTCACCCAGTTCCAGGAGCAGGGCCCGAACTACGTCGATGCGATCCTGCAGGGTTATGCGGACAATCCGCCGGCCGGCGTGACCATTCCTCAGGGTGCGTACTACAACAAGTACTTCCCCGGTCATGCCATCAAGATGCCGAAGCCGCTGTCGAACGACCAGGTCACCTACGACGACGGCACGCCGCAGACGGTCGCGCAATATGCGCACGACGTGGCGACGTTCCTGATGTGGACGGCCGAACCGCATATGGAGGCGCGCAAGCGTCTCGGCATGCAGGCGATGATCTTCCTGATCATCTTCGCGGGCCTGCTCTACTTCACCAAGAAGAAGGTCTGGGCCAACGCGCACTGATCGCGCGAACCCGACGCAAAATGAAAAGCCCCCGCTTTGCGGGGGCTTTTTACTTGGATAGCGTTCGTGTCCCGGATGCGATGCAGCGCGAAGCGGTGCGCCGCTGATCCGGGACCGCCACATCTGCCGTCGTTGAAACGGTCCCGGCTCTGCGGCGCGGCGTGAAAGAACGCCGCACCGCGTCCGGGACACAGGGTCACTCCGCTGCGTCTGCTTACCGCTTGAACAGTCCCATCACCGCCGACTTCGCCAGCGTGTTGAAGTGAAGCTGGAAGCCGACCACGGCGGCCGAGGTGTCGACGGTGGCGGAGACTTCGCCTTTCACCGCATGCACGGTGAAAAAATAGCGATGCGGGTGATCGCCTTCCGGCGGACAGGGGCCACCGTAACCCGCCGCGCCGAAATCGGTGCGGGTCTGTAGCGCGCCCGCCGGCAGCTTGCCGCTTGCCGGATTGCCCGCGTCGAGCGCAAGCTCGGTGACGTTGGCCGGAATGTTGACCACCACCCAATGCCAGAAGCCGCTGCCCGTCGGGGCGTCGGGATCGAAGCAGGTCACGGAAAAGCTCTTGGTGCCTTCCGGTGCGCCGCTCCAGCGCAGATGCGGCGACTTGTTGCCGCCGGCGCAACCGAATCCGAAATCGGCGGACAGGATGTGATCCTTGCCGAGGTAGTCGCCGTCCTTGAAGCTGTCGCTTTCGACCTTGAACGTCATCATGTTCTCCGTGAGGTGGATGCCAAGAGGCTTTGGGATGGCCGGAATCTTAGAGCAGGCCGCGTGGGGATGGAAACGGCATTTGATGTCCGATTGACCGGCGGCGAGCCGTTGCCTATGCCAGATGCATGACCATGGGCATCACCATTTCCAATCTATCGGATCGGCCGGAATTCTTTGATCAGATTGCCGACCGGATCTGGCGCGCGTGGTGGCAGCCGAATGGCGTTCCGCTCGAGTACATCACCGAGCGGATGAAGGAGGGGCTGGCTTCCGGCGGAATGCCGCGTGCCTTCGTGGCTCATGAGGGAGGCGTGTTCGCTGGCACCGCGTCGGTGATCGCTTCCGACCTCGACGAGCGACCGCAGTACACGCCGTGGGTGGCGGCGGTGTGGATCGAGCCGAAATTCCGCTCGCGCCGCATCGGCCGGCAGTTGATCGCCCACGCCGCGCGCTATGCGCTGAGCCTCGGCGTGCCGAAAGTCTATCTCACCGCGCGGCCGTCGCGACGCTCGCTCTATGAGGAACTGGGCTGGAACGTGATCGAGGAGGGCGTCGGCGATCTCGATTTCACGATCCTGACCTGGGACGCGACGTCCGCCGGGCTGGCGTGACTGGCTGACCAAGCACACGCTTTGCGGGCAGATTTTCGGAATGAAAGAAAATTGTCGTCCCCGCGAAGGCGGGGACCCAGAGTCCCTGACAGTCATCATGGAGGTGGTGGCCTGCCAGATATCATGACTATTCCCTGCACCATGAGCGACACGGCGTCTGGCTCCCCGCCTGCGCGCGGACGACGTGAAGGGTGCTTGACGTTGCCGCGCCGGCGTGGTGATTTGCCGGCCATGAGCACCGTATCCCAGAGCCGTCTGTGGTGGCGCACCTCCTGAAGGTGGCCAGTGCGATTTCGTTTCCCAATCGTCAAGGTCGCCTCGCAAGACGGCGGCCTTTTTCATGATCCGGCATCCCTGTCCTGTGTGGCGCTCCTTCGGCAAGTTTCGTAAGAGGATGCCATGAACAGGACCGTCTTTCTGCTCCCTACACAGGCGAGCTACCGTACCGCCGGTGGCCTCGACGTCTCGCGCACCGTGACGCATTTCACCGGCGGCGCGGCGCTGGATCACCTGATCGATCTGCTTGATCGCCGTCGCGGTGTGGTGCTCTCCTCCGGCACCACGGTGCCGGGGCGCTACGAGAGCTTCGACATGGGTTTCGCCGATCCGCCGCTGGCGCTGGAGACGGTGGGTACGCGCTTCGACGTCCGCGCGATGAACAAGCGTGGCGAGGTACTGGTAGCGTTTCTCGGCGCGACCTTGCGCGATCCCGCATTCGAGATCACCGAGACTTCGGCGACGCGCCTCTCCGGAAACATCCTGCGCGGCGAAGCGCCGATCGACGAGGACCAGCGCACCCGCCGCGCCAGCGCGATGTCGCTGGTGCGCGCCATCGTTGCGGTGCTGGCGTCGCCAGTCGATCCGCTGCTCGGGCTCTACGGCGCGTTTGCCTACGATCTCGTTTTCCAGATGGAGGATCTGGTGCAGCGACGTGCGCGCGAAGCCGACCAGCGCGACATCGTGCTGTTCGTTCCGGATCGGCTGCTGGCCTATGACCGTGCCACCGGCCGCGGCGTCACCCTGAATTTCGAGTTCGCCTACGACGGCCTGTCCACCGACGGCTTGCCGATCGACACCGGCGAAAGCGTCTACGCGAAAACCGGTCGCCAAGGCTTCACCGATCACGCGCCGGGCGAATATCAGGCGACGGTCGAGACGGCGCGGGCGTCGTTCGCGCGCGGCGATCTGTTCGAGGCTGTACCGGGACAACTGTTCGGCGAACCGTGCGAACGCACACCGGCGGAAGTCTTCCAGCGGCTGTGCCGCATCAATCCGTCGCCCTATGGCGGGCTGGTCAATCTCGGCGATGGCGAGTTTCTCGTCTCCGCCTCGCCGGAGATGTTCGTGCGCAGCGATGGCCGTCGCATCGAGACCTGTCCGATCTCCGGCACCATCGCGCGCGGTGCCGATGCTATCGGCGACGCCGAGAAAATTCGCGAATTGCTGAACTCGCAGAAGGACGAATTCGAACTCAACATGTGCACCGACGTCGATCGCAACGACAAGGCGCGCATCTGTATGCCCGGCACGATCAAGGTGCTGGCGCGGCGGCAGATCGAGACTTATTCGAAACTGTTTCACACCGTCGATCACGTCGAGGGTATCCTGCGCCCCGGCTTCGACGCGCTCGATGCATTCCTTACTCACGCCTGGGCGGTGACGGTGACCGGCGCGCCGAAGAAATGGGCGATGCAATTCGTCGAGGACAACGAGCGCTCGTCGCGGCGCTGGTACGCCGGCGCGTTCGGCGTGGTCGGCTTCGACGGCTCGATCAACACCGGGCTTACCATCCGCACCATCCGCATGAAGGACGGCTTGGCCGAGGTGCGCGTCGGCGCCACCTGCCTGTTCGACAGCGATCCGGCGGCAGAAGACCGCGAGTGCCAGACCAAGGCGGCGGCGCTGTTTCAGGCGCTGCGCGGCGATCCGCCGAAGCCGCTCTCGAGCGTCGCGCCCGACGCCAGCGGTTCGGGCAAGCGCGTGCTGCTGATTGATCACGACGACAGTTTTGTGCACATGCTGGCCGATTACTTCCGGCAAGTCGGTGCCGACGTCAGCGTCACCCGCTACAAGCACGCGCAGGCGATGCTCAACGGCGGCAGCTACGATCTGCTGGTGCTGTCTCCGGGGCCGGGACGGCCGGAGGATTTCGGCATCAAGCAAACCATCGACACCGCGCTTGCGAAGAAGTTGCCGGTGTTCGGCGTTTGCCTCGGCGTGCAGGCGATCGGTGAATATTTCGGCGGCCAACTCGGGCAACTGGCGCAGCCCGCGCACGGGCGGCCGTCACGGGTCGCGGTGCGCGGCGGCACCCTGATGCACGGCCTGCCGAACGAAATCACCATCGGCCGCTATCACTCGCTCTATGTCGAACGCGACAGCATGCCGGAGGTGTTGCAGGTCACCGCTTCGACGGACGACGGCGTGGCGATGGCGATCGAACACAAGACGCTGCCGGTCGGCGGCGTGCAGTTTCACCCCGAGTCGCTGATGTCGCTCGGCGGCGAGGTGGGCCTGCGCATCGTCGAGAATGCATTCCGGCTGGGGCAGAATGCAAATTGAATCGAAAGATCGTGGCGGCGGTTACCCGTCATGGCCGGATTTGTTCCGGCCATCCACATCTTGCGTGACTCGAAATAGTGCGAAGAAGACGTGGATGCCCGGCACAGGGCCGGGCATGACGACGTAATTGACTGAGGGGAAGGGTCCGATGGTCCTTGAAGACGATCTGAAAGCCGCTGTCCGCACCATTCCGGATTATCCGAAGCCGGGCATTCTGTTTCGCGACATCACGACGCTGCTCGGCGACGCGCGGGCATTCCGGCGTGCGGTCGATCAACTGGTGCATCCGTGGGCCGGCTCGAAGATCGACAAGGTCGCGGGCATTGAGGCGCGCGGCTTCATCCTCGGCGGCGCGGTGGCGCATCAGCTCTCGGCGGGCTTCGTACCGATCCGCAAGAAGGGCAAGCTGCCGCATCAGACCGTGCGCATGGCCTATGCGCTGGAATACGGCACCGACGAAATGGAAATGCATGTCGATGCCATCGCGCCCGGCGAGCGCGTCATCCTCGTCGACGACCTGATTGCCACCGGTGGCACTGCGGAAGGCGCGGTAAAGCTGCTGCGCCAGATGGGCGCGGAGGTCTGCGCCGCGTGTTTCATCATCGATCTGCCGGATATCGGCGGCGCCGACAAGCTGCGCGCCATGAACGTGCCGGTGCGTACACTGATGGCGTTCGACGGGCATTGAGAAGCAGACCTCATCGCGAAGGATTGGGCCGTCCAATATTGCTGCGTCATCGCCGGGCTTGTCCCGCCTGCGGGGCCGTAGCCCCTTCGGCGCGGCGAAGGCCCGGTGATCCACGTCTTCGCATCAGCCCCATTGCAGCAAGACGTGGATGGCCGGGACGAGCCCGGCCATGACGAGATCGAGGGGCTCTTTAGCCGCCTTGCAGCAATAAACTCAGTTCAAGCTCGCGGAAGCTGAAATAGGCGTCGCGAATCCATTGGTGCAATTCGCTGGATCTGTCGCTCTGACCGCGCAGGAAGCCGGTGAACGAGAACGACGTGCGGTCGATATAGGTATTCAGGAATGCCGGCAGCGCCGGCAGCTTCAACTGCCGCCCCTGACCGAAGATCGCCGGCATTTCCCCGCGCAGCACGTATTCGTTGTCGACGGTGATGAGGGCGCGCGCCGGCACTGTGGTTTGCAGCGTCGCGTAGCTACGGATCGACAGCCGGTCGCTGTCGGCGACGAACAGCACCATCGGCACGATGCCGCGCCGCGCGGCTTCTTTGAAGAAGCCGATCTCGCCGGTCATCCTGAAAAACTCGTCGAAGGCATGAAAGCCGAGGTCGATCACCTTGGCGGTGCCGTCGTTGAGGATCAGGCGATCCATCAACGCCATCTTGCCGAAGGTGTCGTCGATTTCGGCGGTTTCCGTCGTGCGCGGCAGGAAATCCAGCAGCGTCGGCTCTTTCAGATTGACGTCGAAGCCGATGACGCCGCCCCGTTGCAGCAACAGGAATTCGCTGAGCAGCCGCGCGATCAGCGTTTTGCCGACCTGCGGCCGTGGCGAGCAGATGATGTAAGCGGGCGTGCGGCGCATGGCGCTATATCAGGGATATTTCGCGCCCGATCCAGCCCCCTGCGTGCGGGGAAAGGCTATTTTTCGCCCGCCTTGGCCGCCGGTTTATCGGTCGGGGTTGCCGACTTGTCTTTCTCTTTTTCCTTGCCGACGATGTCGGTCAGCTTGATGCGGTCGAACTCGCTCCAGACGTTGGCGAGCCAGTGGCGGACATAGCCGCGCAGCACGAAGGAGTAGTTTGCCGCCTCATCCTTCGGCCCCTTGTTGGCGACGAATTGCAGGAACGGCACCGAGGCGACTTCGACCTGCTCGAATGCCATTTCGTTGAGCTTCGGGATCGTCAGCTCGGTGGCGCCCTTGATGCGGTGGAAATAGGAGTTGTAGGTTGCCTGGTCCCACTCGAAGAAGCTGGTGTTGTTGATGAAGTTTTTCACCAGGAAATACTTCGCGCCGTCCATGAAGTTCGCGGTCTCCGCGATCTCGTCGAGCGAGGCGATCGAGGGCCCAAGGATATGGAACACGGCGAAGGTGATCTGGCCGGACTTGGCGGCATCGAGAAAGCCGATATCGCGCAGCGAGGCGAGCGCGGGCGACAACAGGCCGGCGCGGACGTCGATCACGGTCACCGAGGGAGCGGCCGAATTCAGCGTATCGAAGATCTTCATCTGATCGGCCGTTGCCGTCATATCGACGATTTCGGTGATGTCGGGATGGAAACGCTTCAGCGTGCCGCGCGGCGATTCCGTGTCGAAGGCCCGGGTCGGGACATTGTTGGCGCTGAAATAATCGAGCACCGTGCGTGAGACGGTGGTTTTTCCGACGCCGCCCTTGTCCGCACCCACGACAATCACTGCTGGTTTCGCCATGACATTCCCTTATGCGCTATTTTTGAAGCGGGCATGAAGGCTCACACCCGTGTCCCCATTGCGGGCGGCCCGTTGGTGAGGTGCCGCAGTCCCATCTTGCGCTGACTTTGCGCGCGAAGATGGCAGAAACGAGGGAGATTTCCAATCGTTGCCGCCGGCGATAACGTTAATCCCATCAAAGTGGGTTAACAATCGCAGTCGGCCTTGATGGGATATTCAATGGCGGCCCCAAGGCCCTGGAATCGGGCCAGGAATCGGCAACGGGTTGGGCAGGGGATTTGCCTGTCCGCCGGGCGCGGGTGGCGCCGGTTCGTCGCTCCACGGCCCATGCGTCGGCGCGTCAGCGGGGTCCTCAGCGGCAGCTTCGTCTTCCGGCAAAGCCATGGGCCCCGGATCATGGCCGCCGGCGAACTTCACCAGCGCCTTGACGCGTTCGTCGACGGAGGGGTGCGTCGCGAACAGATCGGCAAATCCCTCGCGCGGATTGTCGACGCACATTTCCATCACCGCCGAGGTCGCGCCCGGCAACTCGCCGCGATTTTCGATCTTGCGCAGCGCGGAGATCATCGCGTCGGGATTTTTGGTGAGTTCGACGGAGCCCGCGTCCGCAAGGAATTCGCGCGAGCGTGACAGCGCGAAACGCACCACTTGCGACATGATCCACGCCAACGCGATCAGCGCCACCGCGATCAGCACAGCGAAAATCGCGCCACCGCCGCCGCTCTTGCGATCGCTGTCGGAGGACGAGCGGCCGCCGCCAAAGCGAATGCCGTTGTTGAAGAAGATGCGGAAGAACAGTTCGCCGAAGAAGCCGATGACGCCGGCGATGATCACCGCGACCACCATCAACTGCACGTCGCCGTTGCGGATGTGGGTCAGTTCATGGCCCAGCACCGCCTCGACCTCGGCATCGTCGAGATTGTCGAGCAATCCGCTGGTGACGGTGACGGAATATTGCCGTGGATTGAGGCCGGTGGCGAAGGCGTTCAGCGCCGGGCTGTCCATCACCTTCAGTTTCGGCATCGGAATGCCGCGCGAGATGCAGAGGTTTTCCAGCTGATTGTAAAGGCGCGGCTGCTCGGCGCGTGTGACGTCGCGGCCGCCGGTCACCATATCGATGATCTTCTGGTGAAAGAAATACGCAACGATGATCCACACCACCGCGCCGACGGTCGCCACCGGGATCGCCGCATACATGTCGCGCCATGCCGCCTGGAGATAGAAGTCGACCGCGCGGTTGTGGTGCCGCAGAACTTCCGCCAGCAGCGCGCCGGCGAACACCATGACGTAGACCAGAAAGAACAGCCCGACGAGCAGCAGCATCGAACGCATCTTGTTCGAGGCGATGTGCGTATAGAGACCGTAGGCTGCCATGGGCGTGTGCCGGGGTTACGGGACGTTATGCCGTCATTGCGAGCGGAGCGAAGCAATCCAGATGTGTCATGGAAGACTGGATTGCTTCGTCGCTAACGCTCCTCGCAATGACGGTGAAGGTGAAACAGGTTTCAGAATTTCACCGAGGGCACCTGTTCGACCTGCGTGCGGGTCTCACCGAGGTCGAAGAAATCCTTTTTGGTGAAGCCGAACGTGCCGGCGAACAATGCCGCCGGAAGCTGCTGGATGCCGGTGTTGTATTCCTGAACCGCGTTGTTGAAGAAACGGCGGCTGGCGGCGATCTTGTTCTCGATATCCGACAACTCGGTTTGTAATTGCTGGAAGTTGGTGTTGGCCTTGAGGTCCGGATAGGCTTCCGATAGCGCGATCAGCCGGCCGAGCGCGCCGCTCAATTGGTTCTCCGCTGCCGAGACCTGCGCCGGGCCTTGTGCCGCCATTGCCGAGTTGCGCGCCTTGATGACGTCGTCGAGGGTGCCGCGTTCGTGTTGGGCGTAACCCTTCACCGTCTCGACGAGGTTCGGGATCAGGTCATGACGCTGCTTGAGTTGCACGTCGATGTCGGCGAAGGCCTGATTGACGCGCTGGCTCAGCGCGACCAACCGGTTGTAGGCGGCAAAGGCGATGAAGGCGAGGACGACGATGACGCCAAGGACAATCCAGCCGGTCGACATGGGGAGGGCTCCTGAAAGGACGACGTGAGGGCACCCACCGTAGACGAAATTATTCGCAAACGGCAGGGGCCGCGGAACGCAGCGCTTCTAGGTCGGGGCAACCCTTAGAAATGTTCAAATTGTCCGCCGGATTTTTATGTGTGAAGCAGGGCGACGGCGGGAGAGCGGAAAGCGCGTGTAGATGATCGCGGGCAAACAATCACTCGATCCGGGGCCGACCGATAGGATCGATCCGGTCGCCGCGACGCCAGGACTTACTGCGCCAAGGCTGATGCGCGTGGTTTATCTGGCGCTCGGCATCGGCTTTGTCGCGCTTGGATTTATCGGCGCATTCCTGCCGGTGTTGCCGACCACGCCATTTCTTATTCTCGCCGCTGCCTGCTTCGCGCGGTCTTCACCGCGATTGGAAAACTGGCTGTTGCAGCACCGGCAATTCGGGCCGCTGCTGCGCAACTGGCGGGAGCGCGGCGCGATTCCGGTGAAAGCCAAGCTGATGGCGCTGGGCGGAATGGCGATCGGCTTCGCGCTGTTCTGGTTCGGCGGCCATCCCGGGCCGTGGCTGACGACGGCGGTGGCGCTATTGATGCTGACCGGATTGATCTACGTGTTTACGCGGCCGTCATAGATCGGATGAAGCCGTCTCCGCGGAAGGCATGGTATCGCCCCACCCCAGCCGGCGCACGCGTGCGTAAGCGGCCTTGTCGCGGCGAGGCACGGTCGCGATGCCGGCGCGGCCGTCAGGCTGGCAGAGTTTCAAGCGCATGTCGGCCTTGGTGACCAGCGGTGGCGCAAGTATCCGTGCCGGTCGTTGCGCGATAGCTTCGCGCGCGAGCACGACGTAGCTGAATTTCTCGTCCTCGAATGGCAGCTCCGCGCCCTTGATCTGCTTGTGAGCGCGTGAGCGGGCGAGGCGTTGCGCGAAGTGGCACCAGTCCGGCTTGTCGAGCGGACAAGCCGCGTCATGCGGGCAGGGTGCGATGACATGCGCGCCTAGCGCGATCAGTTGCGCCCGCAGCGCGACGATGCGGGCATAGCCAGCCGGCGTACCGGGCTCGACGACCAGCAGGATGTCGCGTGTCTTGCGCCACAGTTCGGTGGCGAACGCAGCACGAGCCTCCTGCGTGAGTTCGCCGATCATGTAACTGGCGATCACGAGATCGGCCTGCGGCATGGCCGCGATCCCGGAGCACGCATCGGCTTGCTGGTAGTCCAGCGGAGCGCCTTGCATCTGTTCGGCTGCAAGCGTCAGCGCCAGCCGACGCAGCGCGGTGTTGGCGTCGAGCAGGCTCATGCGTTGCAACGACGGATAGGCTTGCAATGCTGCCCACGTCGCGGTGCCCGGTCCCGCGCCGACATCGAGCAGGCTTTCAGGATGGAAGTTTTCGCGCGCGTCCGTCATTGCATTGAGGCAGGCGACGACAGCGGCATAGGTCGCGGGCATCCGCGCCAGCGCGTAGGCCAACGCATCGGCATCATTGCGGATCGTCGCGGAATTGCCGCCGTCGCGATAGGTGCGCGAGATGCTGGCCGCGCGGACGGCGGCGTCGCCACGCGACAAGCCATGCGCCTGCTGTTCGAGCACGGCGCGCAGAGGTGCGGGAAGGTCGGGGGAGATCATTCCAGAATTGATGCCTGATGCCACCTAGAAAGCCGTCATGCCCCGACATAGCCGTTCGAAGAACGACGTTGCTTTCGCTCGCCTATGTCCCGGGCATCCACGTCGTCAAAGGCAATCGTAGCAAATCGAGGCGTGGACGGCCGGAATAAATCCGGCCATGACGGCTTGAAGATTACGCCACGTGCTGGTCGAGAATCTCCACCGCGGCATCGAGATCGACCGACATCAGTTGCGAGACGCCGCGCTCGGCCATGGTGACGCCGAACAGCCGGTTCATACGCGCCATGGTGATCGGATTGTGCGTGATGACGACGAAACGGGTCTCGGTCACGCTGGTCATCTCGTTGAGCAGGTTGCAGAATCGTTCGACGTTGTGGTCGTCGAGCGGCGCGTCGACTTCGTCCAGCACGCAGATCGGTGACGGATTAGTGAGGAACACCGCGAAGATCAACGCCATCGCGGTCAGCGCCTGTTCACCGCCCGACAGGAGCGACAGCGATTGCGGCTTCTTGCCCGGCGGTTTGGCGATGATTTCGAGTCCTGCCTCCAGCGGATCGTCGCTTTCGATCAGGTGCAACGCCGCTTCGCCGCCACCGAACAGTTGGGTGAACAGCCGCTTGAAGTGTTCGTTGACGGTTTGGAACGAGGTAAGCAGGCGCTCGCGCGCTTCGCGGTTGAGGCTCTGGATGCCGGTGCGCAGCTTCTTGATGGCTTCGACCAGGTCGTCGCGCTCGGTGGCAAGCCCGGTATGTTGGGCCTCGACCTCGCGGAGTTCTTCCTCGGCGCGAAGGTTGACGGCGCCGAGCCGCTCGCGGTCGCGGCGCAGCTTTTCGAGTTCGGCTTCGGTGTCGTCAAGCGGCGGCAACTCGTCGCCGGGTTTGATCTCGGCAATGTTGGCGAGGCCGCTCGGCTCGATCTCCAGCACGTCGTGGATTTCGCGTTCGACGTCTTCCAGCCGCCGCTTGGTGGCTTCCATCCGCTCCTCGGCACGGGCGGTGGCCTCGCGGGCGGCGGACAGAGCTTCCAGCGTCAGCTTGGCGACGCGGTCGGTTTCCGCCATCGCGGCTTCGGCTTCAGCCAATGCGTCGGCGGCGGCGCGGCGGTCGGCTTCGGCGTGTTCGACCTCGGTGATGAGGGCGTCGCGCTTCTCCGCGAACAATGCCGGCGCGTCCTCGAGTTCGGCGCGCTCGGCACGCACTTCGGTGACACGCGCCTCGATGGTGGCGATCTGCGAGGCGGCGCTCTGCTTGCGCGATTGCCATTGGTCGCGTTCGGCGATGATCGCCTGCACGCGGCGGTCGGCGAGTTCGGCCTCACGTGCCAAGGCCTGCGCTTCGGCGCGGACCTGCGCCGCAAGGCGGCGATGGCCTTCGATCTCGCCGCGCACCGCGGCAAGCTGTGCTTCAGTCTCATCGCTCGGCGCCAGTTCGGCGAGCATCTCCTGCGCGCTGGTATGCGCCGCTTCGACCTCGGTGCGATCCGCCGCCAAGCGAGTTTGCGCCTCGGTCAGCGCCGACTTCCGCGCGGCGTGGCGGTTGATCTCGCGTTCGGCATTGGCAAGGCGTTCGCGCGCGGCGTCGACTTCGCGACGGGCGGCACGCAAGGCTTCGCGGCTCGCGGCTTCTTCCGCAGCCGCCGTCTTGAGTTCGGCGTCGGCGGCTTCGAGGGCGCCGCGCTTGAAGGCAGCATCCTCGCGGGCCTGCTCCAGATCGTTCTCGATATCGACTAGGCGCGCGCGTTCGGCGAGGCGGCGGGCCGCGCCGGTCGGCGCGTGCGCGGCGGTGATGAAGCCGTCCCAGCGCCAGACGTCACCTTCCAGCGACACCAGCCGCTGGCCGGTCTTGAGTTGCGACACCAGTTCCGCGCCGCGCTCCTTGGCGACGACGCCGATCTGCGCGAGGCGGCGCGCCAGTTCCGGCGGCGCCTGCACGTGTGCGGCCAGAGATTCGACACCTTCGGGCAGCGCCGGGTCGCCATCGAGGACGCCGGTGTCGGTCCAGCGCATCGGCGCGGAGGGATCGACCGGCGCATCGAGATCGTCGCCGAGCACCGCGCCGATGGCTTTCTCGTAGCCCTTAGTGACGGTGACGCCGTCGATGATCGGCGGCCACAGGTTCTTGGTCTCGCCGTTGAGGATCTTTGACAGCGTGCGCGCTTCGGTTTCCAACCGCTGCACACGCTTGTCGGCTTCGGTCAGCGGCGCGCGGCTCGCTTCCAGCGCCTGCCGCGCCACGACATGCGTGACCTCGGCGGTCTGCACCGTGAACTCGGCCTGGCCCAGCATCTCCTGCGCGGCCTCGACAGCGCCGGCGAGTGCATCGACATCGCCGAAGCCGCTGGTCTGAGCCGCGATCTGTTCGACGTCGGCATTGACGGTGGCGATCTCGTGGTCGAGCCGCGCCAGCCGGTCGCGATGGGTGCGGACGTTGGCTTCGAACTGGGTGCGACGCGCGGTGAGGTCGGCAAGCGCCGTGGTCAACTCGGTGAAGGTGCGCTCGGCGGCCGCCAGCGTCGCCTCGGCCTCAGAAACGCGCTCGTCGACGCCGCTGCGCAGTTCGACACGGGTGCGGATCTCTTCCTTGAGCTCTGCGTCCTCGGTGTCGAGCCGCGCCAGCGCCGCGTCGGCATCGAGGTTCTGCTGCTGCTCACGCTCGACGTCGGCGGAGAACTGCGTCAGCCGGCGGTCGAGTTCGACCACGCGTTCCTTGGCGCGCTGTTCCTCGCGGTCGAGCATTTCGCGCGCGTTATTGAGGCGTTGCAGCCCGGCGGCGGCGCGGGCTTCGGCGTCCCGCAGCGCGGGCAGTTCGGAAGCGCGGATCGCCTGAATGCGTGCGGCCTCGGCCTGATGTTGGGTCCGCTCGGCCATCTCGCGGACACTGAGGTCGTGGGTCTGGCCTGCGTCGTTGACATCGGCATGAGCCTGCAACCAGCGCAGATGGAATAGCGTCGCTTCGGCCTTGCGCACGCGGGCGGCGACTTCGCGGTAGCGGATTGCCTGCCGCGCCTGTTTCTTGAGGCCTTCGACCTGGCTCGACAGTTGGCCGATAACGTCCTCGACGCGGGTGAGGTTGGTTTCGGCGGCCTTCAGCCGCAACTCGGCCTCGTGGCGGCGAGCATGGAGACCAGCGACACCGGCGGCGTCTTCCAGCACGCGGCGGCGCTGCTCCGGTTTGGCCTGAATGATTTCGCCGATCTTGCCCTGGTGGACCAGCGCCGGGGATCGCGCGCCGGTGGCGGCATCGGCGAACAGTATCTGCACGTCGCGCGCGCGCACGTCGCCGCCGTTGATGCGATAGACCGAGCCGGCGTCGCGCTCGATGCGGCGCGACACTTCGAGAATTTCCTGATCGTTGAACGCCGCTGGTGCCGAGCGGTCGGCATTGTCGATGGTCATCACCACTTCGGCGTGGTTGCGCGCGGGACGGCCGTTGGTGCCGGCGAAGATTACCGCTTCCATGTCGGTGGCGCGCAGCGATTTGTAGGACGTTTCGCCCATTGCCCAGCGCAGCGCTTCGACCAGATTGGATTTGCCGCAGCCGTTCGGCCCGACCACGCCGGTGAGACCCGGCTCGATCAGGAAGTCGGTCGGCTCGACAAAGGATTTAAATCCGTGCAGGCGAAGGCGCGTAAGTTTCATGAATGACATGCCCTATTGGCAAGACGCGAATCAGCCCGCTGCCACCATACCATATGTAGTATTGTGGGTAGCCCCTGAGTCGCGCATCTCGCGAAACTGGACAATGGCGAGCCCCAGCCGGCAGAGCAACCGCGCAAACCGGCTTTTCCAATGGCTTTTTCGGGACTTAAGCAGAACATCCCGTGATTTTAGTGGGTGGCGGTGGGAGAGCGCCCGCGACAACCACATTCGTCGTCCCCGCGCAGGCGGGGACCCATAACCCCTTGCTTTGACTGTGATTTCAGTCGCGGGCAATAGACGCTATTCGCATCGCGGCTACTGCGGCGTCTGGGTCTCCGCCTGCGCGGGGACGACTCAGTCAAAGAACGCGAGGGCCGTCAGCTCAACTCTTGAGGATCGCCTTGATGCGCTTGTCGAATTCCTCGAACGAGGTTTCGCCCTTGATCATCTCGCCGTTGATGAAGAACGTCGGCGTCGAATTGACCTTCAGCTTTTCGTTGGCGAACTTCTGATCGGCAGCGATCTTGTCGAGCAGCGCCTGATCCTTCAGGCACTTGTCGACGTCGGCCTCGCTCAGGCCCGCCTGCTTGCCAATTAGCGCCAGTTGCTCGCTGGTCTTGCCCATCACCCAGGTTTCCTGCTGCTTGAACAGTGTGTGGATGGCGGCGAAGTACTTTTGCGAGTCGTCCTTGGCGATGCAGCGCGCCAGCATCGAACCGGCGGCCGCCTTGATGTCGAGCGGAAACTCGCGGAACACGAACCGGATCTTGTTGGTGTCGATGTAGGCTTCCTTGAGTTTCGGAAACACCTGCTCGGTGAAGGCCGCGCAGTGCGGACAGGTCATCGAGGCGTATTCGACGATGGTGACGGCGGCGTCCTTCGGGCCGAGCGCCATGTCGGGAAGGGACGGCGGCTTGGCGACGTCGGCGGCAAGCTGGCTTTGCGCCATTGCTTCGCTGATGAAGCGCCAGGGCGACAGGCCGGCGACGGCGGCAAGGCCGGTCAGCGACAGGGCGGCGGTGAAAGCGCGGCGCGTAATCATCAGCGGAAAGCTCCTCAATCGGCGTTTGACGACGCCTTTGCATGGCGTCTGGCTAGCTTGAAACTTCGAGTGTGGCAATGGCGCGCTGAACGGCTGATGATTGCGGACGGATCACCAACCGTCAATTTCGCTTGATCGCAGCGCCGAGCCGCGCCAGCGCCGCGCGCAACTCATCGTCCTCGATCGGGCCGAGCGTTTCGGCCACCCGCGCCACGGCCGCCGCGTCCGGCGCTTTCGGAGGTTTGCGCGCGAGAGGCTGCGACAGCGGTGCTTGTCGTAACGCCAGCCTCCCGACAGCGTTCCAGCCGAGGAAGCGGTTGACCCGTTGCAGAATGACGTCGGACATATGCTGGATTTCCAGCGCCATCGGCCCCTCGACCCGCAGTACCAGCGTCGCCGGCTCCTGCGGTTGACCTTCCACCGGGCGCGGCCATTGCATCTTCAGCGGCTCGGAATGCCGCGCGATCTCGGCCCCCGCGATCTCGGCCCAGCGCGTGACCAATTCGCGCGAGGCAAAGCCCTGCTTGGCGAACACGTCGGAAAATATTCCACCCAACAGTGTGGACAGCGGTTTCGCGGAGATCGGGCCGGGCTTGGACATGGTGGAGAGCTTTGCGTAGATACGCCGATGACTTTAGCAGGCTCGGCAACCAGGCGGAAGAAAGCAGACGCGTCGGACCGTCCCGCGCGGCTGCTCGCGTGGTACGATCGTCACCGCCGCCGCCTACCGTGGCGGGCGCTCCCGGGTGAGGCCGCTGATCCTTATCGCGTGTGGCTCTCCGAAATCATGTTGCAGCAGACCACCGTGAAGGCGGTGGGGCCGTATTTCGAGAAGTTCATCGCGCGCTGGCCGGATGTGACCGCGATGGCGGGTGCATCTCTAGACGACGTGCTGCGGATGTGGGCGGGTCTCGGCTATTACTCGCGGGCGCGCAACCTTTATGCCTGCGCTGTTGCCGTGGCGCGCGAGCATGGCGGCAGCTTTCCCGACACCGAGGCGGAACTGCGCTCGCTGCCCGGTATCGGCCCCTATACGGCGGCGGCGATCGCGGCGATCGCGTTCGACCGCCGCACGATGCCGGTCGATGGCAATATCGAGCGGGTGGTGTCGCGGCTCTTTGCGATCGAAGAGCCTTTGCCGCAGGCCAAGCCGCGCATTCAGGAGTTGGCGGCGACGTTGCTCGGGCCCTCGCGCGCCGGCGACAGCGCGCAGGCGCTGATGGACTTGGGCGCCACCATCTGCACGCCGAAAAAGCCGGCCTGCTCGCTGTGTCCGCTCGACGACGGCTGCATGGCGCGGGCGCGCGGCGATCAGGAAACGTTTCCGCGCAAAGCGCCGAAGAAGACCGGCGCGCTGCGGCGCGGCGCGGCTTTCGTCGTGACGCGCGGCAATGAGTTGCTGGTGCGGACCCGCGTGGCGAAAGGCTTGCTCGGCGGCATGACCGAAGTGCCGAACTCCGAATGGCTGGCATTGCACGAGGATGCCGATGCGCTGGCGCAAGCGCCTGCCATCAAAGGCGTGACGCGATGGCATCGCAAAGCGGGTGTCGTCACCCATGTCTTCACGCATTTCCCGCTGGAGCTTGTGGTCTACACGGCGAAGGTGCCCGCGCGCACTCGCGAGCCGAAAGGAATGCGCTGGGTGCCGCTGGCGACGCTACACGACGAAGCGCTGCCTAACGTCATGCGCAAGGCGATCGCACATGGGCTGAATGAATAGCGGTAGATGGTCAACGGGAGCATGACATGCAACATGACGCGGCCAGCGTACTGGCGGCCTGGGTCGCTGGATTCAATGCGGGCGATGTCGACGCGATTGCCGGCCTGTATTCATCGGATGCCACGCTTTTCGGAACGATAAGTCCCTCTCTCACAACGCGCCTCGAGGACGTGAGAGCTTATTTCGCGGCAGTCGCGAAAAGCAGGATGCAGGTGCAATTGGTGGACGCACCGACCGTGACAAACATCGCGGATGCGGCCGTAGTCTTGTCGGGCCCTTATGAATTTTCCGGCCCACAACCGGACGGCGAGAGCTTCGTGATGCCGGCCCGCTATAGTTTCGTTATCGCGAATATCAACAGCCGATGGCGGATCGTGCATCAGCATTCTTCACCACGGCCGAAACCGAAATGACGTCGTGCAGCTTCAAGCGGTCGGACGCGGCACGATCGGCGGCTTGGCGTTGAGCGCTTCCACCTGAAAGCCCGCGACGCGCTTGTAGTTGGCGGCGATGTCTTCCAGTTCCCGCTGCGACAGCACGTCGGTGACGACATTGAAGCCGTCCGGCGCGCGCTCCTCGACCAGTTGCATCACCTGCTCGGGGCCGTTGCGGCGGTTGAGCTTGACCAGTTCGGTCGTCGCGGGGCGCCGCTCTGCCTCGTAGGCCTGCAGCGCCGCCGGGACTTCGCCCTGCGCGAGAATTTCGCGCGTCAGCACCCGTGCATCGAGGATCGCCTGCGACGCGCCGTTGGAGCCGATCGGATACATTGGATGCGCGGCGTCGCCGAGCAGCGTGACGCGGCCGAAGGTCCAGCGGTCGAGCGGATCGCGGTCCACCAGCGGATATTCATAGGCGTGCGGGCAATTGCGGATCAGGCCGGGGACGTCGAGCCAGTCGAAATTCCAGTTCTCGAACCACGGCAGGAATTCGTCGAGCTTTGCCGTGCGATTGTAATCCTCGCGCCGCCACTGATAGGTCGGCGGCATGTGACGTTCGGCGACCCAGTTGATCCGGTGCTTGCCGCGCGCGTCCGGCTCGCGCGAAATCGGATAGCAGACGAATTTCAGAATTTCGTGGCCGGCCATGATCATGGTGCGGCCGGAGAGGAACGCGTCCGCCTCGGTGATGCCGCGCCACAGGATGCGCCCGTTCCACAGCGGCGGGCCTTCGCCGGGATAAAGTTTCTCGCGGATCGCGGAGTGAATGCCGTCGGCGGCGATCAACAGCGAGCCCTCGTAGCTGCCGGCGCTCTCGCCGGTGGTCCTGTCGACGAAGCTCGCGCGCACGCCGTTCGGCGTCTCGGTCCAGTCGACCAGATGGCGGCTGGTGAGGACGTTGTCGGCGCCGAGACGTTCGATGGCGGTGTCGAGCAGGATCTGCTGCAACTGGCCGCGATGCACCGAAAATTGCGGCCACTTATAGCCGGCCTCGAGCCCGCGCGGCTCGCTCCAAATCGGCTTGCCGTATTTGGAGAAGAACGCCAGTTCCCGGGTGCGGACGCCGATGCCGTCGAGCTTGTCGAGCAGGCCGAGTTCGATGAGTTCGCGCACCGCGTGCGGCAAGACGTTGATGCCGACGCCGAGTGGTTTCAACTCGCTGACGCTTTCGAACACGCGGCACGGCACGCCGATCTGATGCAGGCTGAGCGCCAGCGTTAGCCCGCCGATGCCGCCGCCCACGATGAGAACCGTCATTCTTGCCTCCCGGATTACAGTTGCGTCATCGCATGAAGACGCGGGCCCGGGCAACCGGAAAGGCTTGTCGCGCGCGGGGAGGCGGCGTACCAAGTCAATTCCGGCCGCGTCCGCGACCTCATCCGCACTGATTTCGGGCACCAATCATGTTCAAGCTCTACTACACGCCGGGCACCTGTGCGCTGGCTTCGCATATTGCGCTGGAGGATGCCGGTGCGCCGTATGAAGCGGTGCGTATCAGCTTCAAGACCAATCAGCAGAACAGCCCGGAGTATCTGGCGATCAACCCGAAGGGCCGGGTGCCGTCGCTGGTGACGGAGCGCGGCATCCTGACCGAGACGCCGGCGATGCTGGCCTTCATCGCGCAAAGCTATCCCGCCGCGCAACTCGCGCCGCTCGACGATCCGTTCGCGTTCGCCGAGGTGCAGGCCTTTACCAGCTATCTCTGCTCGACGGTGCACATCGCCCACGCCCATCGGATGCGTGGCTATCGGTGGGCCACGGAAGAATCTTCGTTCGCCGACATGCAGCGCATGGTGCCGAAGACCATGAGCGCCTGCTACGCGATGATTGAAAACAACATGCTGCGCGGCCCGTGGGTGATGGGCGACCACTACACGATTTGCGATCCGTATCTGTTCACGCTGGTGCAGTGGATGGAGGGCGACAGCGTCAATCGCGCCGACTTCCCCCGGATCGGGGAGCACTATGCGCGGATGATGGCGCGCGGAAGCGTGCGCAGGGCGCTGGCGATCGAAACCGCGTCCTGAGACATGGTTGATCCGTTGTTGTTTGTATCGCTGCACGTTGCTTTGTGTGGCTGTCGCGTGGCGAACGCTGTGAGCGTTTTGGCGAGGTGATCGACGTCTCGCGAGGGTGATGACGCGACATCAATCCAAAATCCCGTCATGCTCGGGCATGGTCGTCCGAAGGACGGCGTCGCTTTGCTCGCCTATGTCCCGGGCATCCACGTCTTAAGTGGGAAAGACGTGGATGGCCGGAATAAATCCGGCCATGACGAGGAGAGGATACGTTGCGGATCCTCAAGCCACCTTCGTCGTCTGATGCTTGAACATGGCGGCGCGGGCAGCGTCGTCCATTTCGGTCTTGAACTTGAAGCTTTCCTTCAGCGCAACCGCCTTGGCGGCTGCAGGCCGGGCGTTGATCTCGTCGATCAGCCGCTTGAGGTTCGGCAACTTCGTGAAAACATCGTCGCTGGTGACGAAGGGCAGCATCAGCGCCCAGCCCCAGACGTCCATATCGACGATGGTGTAGGTCTCGCCCACGACGTACTTCCGATCGGCAAGGCGTTCGTTGAGAACGCCGGCGTGGCGCAGCGCCTCATATTGGTAACGGTTGTGCGCGTAGTCGATCTTCTCCGGCGCGAAGTGCTTGAAGTGCACGGCCTGACCGAAATACGGACCGACACCGGTGGCGGCGAACATCAGCCAGGACAGCAGTTCGCCGCGATTGACCGGCGTATCGGCGGGCAAGAATTTTCCGGTCTTCTCGGCGAGGTAGAGCAGGATGGCGTTGCTGTCGAACACCTTGACGCCGTCGTCATCGATGGCCGGCACTTTAGCGTTCGGATTGATGGCGACGTAGTCCGGCTTGAATTGGTCGCCGATGCGGGGGTCGATCGCGACCGGCTCGTAAGAAAGTCCGGCTTCTTCGAGAAACAGCGCAACCTTGGTCGGGTTCGGCGAGCCGTTGAAATAGAACTTCAGCATGCGGATGTCCTGTTCGGAGGAAGGGCCGGCTGCAAACCAGCCGGTCGGTTCCATGTGGCGATTTGCTGCCGCAGTGCAAGCGGCTCATTGCGGACTTTGGATGAATTGCGCGAGGAACAAACCAGCATTTGCTGCGTTACGGTGCTGAGATGGATTGCGCCGGCATCTGGCACCCGGCCGAACGCGATGGAGAAGGCGATGCAAGCGGTGGAAGTTCACGATTACGCGCGGAAGCTTTTGGCGCAACGTGGCGCCAGCGCGATCGCGGAGGCTGCGCAGAAGGCGGCCAGTCTTGAGGAGGAAGGCAATGCCAAGGACGCCGCCGACTGGCGCCGCATTGTCGACGCCATGAAGCAAATGCGGGGGCCGCACCAGAGCTAGGGCAGAGTCAGATTTGTCACGGCAATGACGACGCGAGGAAAGTTACCCCGCCGCGGCCATGTCGCGGCGGATTTTTGCCCGCAACTCGTCGATCAGCTTGAGGCCCTTCTTGGTCTCGATATGCCAATAGGTCCAGCCGTTGCAGGCGCCGGAGCCCTGCGCCACCGCGCCCATGCGGTGGATCGAGCCCACTTTATCACCCAGCATGATCGCACCATCGGCGCGCACCAGTGCGTTGTGCTTCTTTTTGGCGTCGAACAAGGTCGCGCCCGGCATGATCATGCCGCGTTCAATCAGTTCCGCGAACGGCACGCGCGGCGCTTCCCGCGCGGTGACGAACGGCGCCAGCGTTGCCCCCGGCAGCGGCAGGATCGAGGCGATGCGCGCTTCGGCCGCTGCCGCATAGGTCTTGTCGCGCTCGAAGCCGATGTAACGGCGGCCGAGCCGCTTCGCGACCGCGCCGGTGGTGCCGGTGCCGTTGAACGGATCGACGACCAGATCGCCGGGCCGCGACGACGACAGCAGCACGCGTGCCAGCAGGCCCTCGGGCTTCTGCGTCGGGTGCACCTTCTTGCCGTCCGAGCCTTTCAGCCGCTCGTCGCCGGTGCACAGCGGAATCAGCCAGTCGGAGCGCGCCTGCACGTCTTCGTTGGCGGCCTTCAGCGCTTCGTAGTTGAAGGTGTAGTTCTTGGCGTTCTCGTCGCGCGCCGCCCAGATCATCGTCTCATGGGCGTTGGTGAAGCGGCGGCCGCGAAAATTCGGCATCGGATTCGACTTGCGCCAGACGATATCGTTGAGGACCCAGAAGCCGAGGTCCTGCATGATCGCGCCGACGCGGAAGATGTTGTGATAGGAGCCGATCACCCACAACGTCGCGGACGGTTTCATGATACGGCGGCAGGCGAGCAGCCAGGCGCGCGTGAAATCGTCATAGGCGGCGAAGGAGGAGAACTTGTCCCAGTCGTTGTTGACGGCATCGACATGGGATTCGTCGGGGCGCTTGAGGTCGCCCTTGAGCTGCAGGTTGTACGGCGGATCGGCGAACACCAGATCGACCGAACCGGGGGGCAGCTTCGACATTTCGGCGACGCAATCGCCGACGATAACCTGGGTACTCGGGATGGAAATCTCGGTACGCGGGACAGACTCGAATTTGGTGCGGGGCGCCCTTGCAGACGCCCCGCGACGCGACACAACCATGACTCAATGACTCTGACTCAGGCGACGCTGTCGGCGACGCGGGACTAAACAACCGACTGGCGCTACACTGACGTGGCAAAGTAAAAATCGGCTTAATTGGAAAATGATTCAAACTAGGCAATAATTGCCGGGCGGACTATTGATTGACGGCCGGAGTAATCTACGTCTGTGCGGCCGTTGAGCGATGGCCGATGCCATCCGAACTGTGAGGACATGCACCATGCGCTACGATGACTTCCGCCGCAGCGACAACATCGACGATCGCCGCGACGATGACGGCGGTGGATTCGGCGGCGGTGGCGGCGGCGGCTTCGGCCTGCCGATGGGCGGCGGTGGTCTCGGTATCGGCACCATCATCGTGCTAGGCCTTCTCGGCTACGCTTTCGGCATTGATCCGCGCATCCTGATCGGCGGTGCTGAAATCCTCACCGGCGGACAACAGGCGCCGAGCTATCAGACCGACCGCCGCTCGGGACCTGCCAAGACCGGCGCACCGAGCGATGAGATGGGTAGCATGATCGCCGGCGTGCTCGGGGAGATCGACGATCGCTGGGATGAAATCTTCAAGGCCAGCGGCCAGACCTACAAGGGCCCGCGCATCGTGCTGTTCAAGAACGCCACCAACGGCGGACGCTGCGGCATGGCGCAGTCGGCGATGGGGCCGTTCTATTGCCCACCCGATCAGCAGATCTTCCTCGATACCGGATTCTTCCGTCAGGTCGAGACGCGCTTTCATGGTTGTTCGGGCAACGCCTGCAAATTCACCGCGGCCTATATCATTGCGCATGAAGCGGGCCATCACATCCAGAACCTGCTCGGCATCCTCCCGCGTGTGACGCGCTTGCAGCAGCAAGCCGGCAGCAAGGCCGAAGCCAACGCGTTGCAGGTGAAGGTCGAGTTGCAGGCCGATTGTCTGTCGGGTGTCTGGGTCAACCGCGAGTCGAAGAAGCGACCGGACTTTCTCGAAGCCGGTGACATCGACGCAGCGCTGACCACGGCTTCCGCCATCGGCGACGACACCTTACAGCGGCAAGCGACGGGCCGCGTGGTGCCGGATTCGTTCACACACGGCTCGGCGGCGCAGCGCAAGCGCTGGTTCATGACCGGCTATCAGCAAGGCACCGTGCAGGCGTGCAACACGTTTGCGACGGATAATTTGTGATGCGGATTTCCGCTGCCTTTCACCTCTCCCCGTTCTTACGGGGAGAGGTCGAATTGCGCAGCAATTCGGGTGAGGGGTCTCTTGCTGCATTCGCAGCCCCTCACCCCAACCCTCTCCCCGCAAGCGGGGCGAGGGAGCGCGGCTTGCCTCGATCAAGGTATCGCCATGTCCATCGATGAATCGAAACAGTTCATCCCGCTCAACATCGCGGTGCTGACGGTGTCCGACACCCGCTCGCTTGCCGACGACAAATCCGGCACAACGCTGGCGGATCGTCTCACCGGTGCAGGGCATCGATTGGCGGCGCGCGAGATTGTCACCGACGATGTCGAGGCGATCCGGGCTATCGTGCGCAAGTGGATTGCCGATCCGAGGGTTGATGCGATCATCACCACCGGCGGCACCGGTTTTACTGGTCGCGATGTGACGCCGGAGGCGATCGAGCCGCTGTTCGAAAAGCGCATGGACGGTTTCTCCATCGCCTTCCATATGCTGAGCCACGCCAAGATCGGCGCGTCGACCATCCAGAGCCGCGCCACCGCCGGCGTCGCCGGTGCGACCTACATCTTCTGCCTGCCGGGTTCGCCCGGCGCCTGCAAGGACGGCTGGGACGGCATCCTCGCGCATCAACTCGATTATCGCTCGCGACCATGCAATTTCGTCGAGATCATGCCGCGACTCGACGAGCATCTGCGCCGCCCCAAGGCCAAGGGCGCGACCGCGTGATGAAGGCTTAGAGTCATGTCGCGGGCGAGGCTGCTGTTCTATCAGGTGCTGGTGGCGGTGGTGCTGCTTTCGCTGTGGTACGTGTTCAGCACCATGCCGGTCTTCGGCGTGATGCTGCTGCCGCCGTTCTTCTTCTCCAATCCTGTCGACGTCGGCGCGCAGATTGTCGACTGGTTCTCGACCGGCGTGATCTGGAAGCATCTCGCGATCACCCTATGGGAATCGATTCTTGCCTTCGCGATCGGCTCGCTCGGCGGCGTGCTGTTCGGCTTCTGGTTCGCGCGGCAGCCGACCGTGGCGGCGGTGTTCGATCCTTACGTCAAGATGGCGAATGCGCTGCCGCGCGTCGTGCTGGCGCCGATCTTCACGCTGTGGCTCGGGCTCGGCATCTGGTCGAAGGTGGCGCTCGGCGTCACGCTGGTGTTCTTCATTGTGTTCTTCAACGTCTATCAGGGCGTCAAGGAGGTCAGCGGCACCGTGCTCGCCAACGGCCGGATGCTCGGCATGAACGAGCGGCAGTTGATGCGGCATGTCTACTGGCCGTCGGCGCTGTCGTGGATGTTTTCGTCGCTGCACACCTCGGTCGGCTTCGCGGTGGTCGGCGCGGTGGTCGGCGAGTATCTCGGCTCGGCTGCCGGGCTCGGCTACCTGATCCAGCAGGCCGAGGGCGTGTTCGATGTCGCCGGCGTCTTCGCCGGCATGTTCGTGCTGTCGGCTTTCGTGATCCTGATCGACCTGGCGGTGACGCTGGTGGAGCGCCGGCTGCTGGTCTGGCGACCGGAGACGGCGGGGAGCAAAGCCTAGAGAGACGATCGTCATTGCGAGCGGAGCGAAGCAATCCAGGAAGCCATGAAGCAAAAACTGGATTGCTTCGTCGTTTTGCCCTCGCAATGACGGATAAAATGAGGTGATCGGTCGCTTCTCAAGGCATGTGCGCTCATCTATTCTGCCACTAACAAAATATACGGAGGACATCATGCGGACGATTTTCGGCAGGCTTCTGGCGCCGTTGCTGGCGTTGTGCATGGTGCCCGGCATCGCCTTCGCTCAAAGCAAGGTGACGATCGCCATCGGCGGCGGTGCGTGCCTCTGTTACCTGCCGACGGTACTGGCGAAGCAACTTGGCGAGTACGACAAGGCCGGCATGAATGTCGAACTGGTTGACCTCAAGGGTGGCTCCGATGCGCTCAAGGCCGTGCTTGGCGGCAGCGCCGATGTCGTCTCCGGTTACTTCGATCACTGCGTCAATCTCGCGGCCAAGAAACAGGAGATGCAGGCCTTCGTGGTCTATGACCGTTATCCCGGCCTCGTGCTGGTGGTGTCGCCGAAGCACACCGACGAAATCAAATCGATCAAGGACCTCGCCGGCAAGAAGGTCGGCGTCAGCGCGCCGGGCTCATCGACCGATTTCTTTCTCAAGTATCTGTTGAAGAAGAACGGTCTCGATCCGACCAGCGCCGCGGTGATCGGCGTCGGACTGGGTGCGACGGCAGTCGCCGCGATGGAGCAGGGACAGATCGATGCGGCTGTGATGCTCGACCCCTCAGTCACGGTGCTTCAGGGGCATTACAAGGATCTCCGCATTCTCAGCGACACCCGCACGCAGAAGGATACGCTGGCGGTGTTCGGCGGCGAGTATCCCGGCGGGGCACTGTACAGTACTGCAGCTTGGGTCAAGTCGCACGAGAAGGAAGCGCAAGCCCTGACCAACGCCATCGTCAACACGCTGAAGTGGATCCACACGCATTCGCCGGAAGACGTCATGGCGAAGATGCCGCCGGAACTGGTCGGCAAGAACAAGGAGCTTTATCTGGCGGCGCTCAAGAACACCATTCCGATGTATTCGGAGACCGGTGCGATGGACCCCAAGGGCGCGACCGCCGTGCTGACGGTGTTCAGCGAAGGCTCGCCCGCGGTGGCGAAAGCGAACATCGACGTCAGCAAGACCTACACCAACGCATTTGTCGAGCAGGCCAACAAGGCGGGCGCGAAGTAGCGCGTGGCTTCGTTTCCAATCCATCGGGTGAAACGGCTCGATTTTCGTGTGACGCAATGGCTCTGGCCGTTCGCGGATGAGCGGCGTCGTGACATCGATGCGCATTTCGCGGAATTGCAACGCAAGACGCCGCAGCTTTGGAACGGACGTGTGTTGCTTGGGCGTGAGCCGCGTTTTACTGAGGACGCTTTCCGCGCAGACTATTTCGAAACCGATTTTGCCAGCTTCCTGTCGTGGCGAGACTGGGGATTCCCGGACGCATCGGTGTTCAATGGGTTCGGCATGGGCGCGCTACGCAGCCGTGACGGCGCCTATGTATTGGGTGAAATGGCGGCGCATACGGCCAATGCTGGCAAAATTTATTTCCCGGCCGGGACGCCCGATCTCAACGACCTCAGGGAGGGGACAGTCGATATCGCCCGCAGCGTCGTGCGCGAGGTCGAGGAGGAAACGGGACTGACGGGGAGCGACTATCAGATTGCCGATTGCTGGGATTGCGTCGACGCGGGCCCGATCATCGCGCTGATGCGCGGCCTGCAATCCGATCTTGAGGGCGAAGCCTTGCGACAACGGATCGAGATGAATCTTGCGAAGCAGGCTACTCCGGAACTCGCCGCGATTCATCTGATGCGTCGCCGAAGCGACATCACGACCGCGGTACCGCCTTACATGGCTGCTTTCCTCATCGCGCGGTTGCCGGATACGGTGTGAATGATCGGGTTGTTTAGGTAGGCTGGAAACATCGTTCGCGAATGAGGGAATGCAAGCGTCATGGCCGACAAGTCTCCACAAGCGACCGCCGCAAATCTCGAATCGTATGTCCACCCGTTCCGGGTCGACGGCTCCAAGGAGTTTCATCTCAAGCTGTTTCGGCGGGACGAGAACGGCGATCTTGAGAAGGACGAAGGCAAGGCGATCATCGAGGCCAATCGCAAGCGGCTCAGCGATTTGCAGGAGAAGCTGTACGCGCAGGATTGCTGGTCGCTGCTGCTGATCTTTCAGGGCATGGACGCGGCCGGCAAGGATAGCGCCATCGAAAGCGTATTCGAGGGCGTCAATCCGCAAGGCTGCGAGGTCTATTCCTTCAAGACGCCGACATCGAAGGAATTGGATCACGATTTCATGTGGCGCTCGGCGATCTGCCTGCCGGAGCGTGGCCGCATCGGCATCTTCAATCGCTCCTACTACGAGGAGTGCCTGATCGTGCGGGTGCACCCGGAGATCCTCGCCAAGCAGCGTATTCCGAAAAAGCTGGTGACGAAAAATATCTGGCGCGAGCGCTTCGAGGATATTTCGGCGTTCGAGCGCTATCTCTCCCGCAACGGCACCGTGGTCCTCAAGTTCTTCCTCAACGTCTCGAAGGAGGAACAGCGCAAGCGCTTTCTCGCCCGGCTTGATGAACCGGAGAAGAACTGGAAATTCTCGCTGGGCGATGTCGCCGAGCGCAAGCTTTGGGACCGCTATCAGGCTGCCTATCAGGACATGATCCGCCATACCGCGAGTGCGGCGGCGCCGTGGTACGTCGTGCCGGCAGATCGCAAGTGGTTCGCGCGCGTGGTGATCGGTTCGGTGATCGTCAATGCGCTGGAAAAACTCGATCTGCAATTTCCGAAGGTCGACAAGGCCGCGTTGGCGCAATTCGACCAAGCGCGAATTGCTCTTGAGAAAGAAGGCAAGGGCGGCTCGGGTGGAACCGGGAAAGCCGCGCGCGCGAAGAAATCGGCGCGTTGATCGCGATCAAGCTGCATACAGCCGCGTCGTCGTCTCGAATCCCTTGAGTTGATAGTCCTGCGCTTGACTGTGCGGAAGTTCGGAGCGGCTGCGTTCGTAGAGTGCTTCGGTCAGCAGGATCTGGCCGGAAAGCGCGGCTCCCTGTGCCCGCGCTGCAGTGTTCACTACGGTGCCGATCGCGGTGATGTCGGTGTGCGAGTGACCGAACTCGCCGAAACTCAACTGTCCGCAATCGATGCCGATCCCGACGCCGACATCACGCCCCGCGGTCCCGCTCAGCGTATGTCCGATCTCGCGCCATCGCCCCTGAATCTGGCGTGCCGCCTGAAGCGCGCGAACGGGATGGTCGGCATGGCTGATTGGAAAGTTGAACATGGCCAGCACGCCGTCACCCATCGTCTTGTTGATGATGCCATCGTGTTCCCAGATCGCGCTGGCGCATTCGTCGTAGAACGTGTCGAGCAATGTCGAGATCGTCTCCGCCGAGCGGGATTGGGACAGGTTCGTGTAGCCGCGCAGGTCGGCGAACAGCACGGTGGCATCGATGGTGACGTGGCGCGCCTTCATCACCTTGGTGAACATCATTTCGCAGATCGTGCAGGTGTTGGGATTCATCCGGCTCGGCCGGATGCCGAACGCGCGGAACGGCACCGATGCCACGCCGCGCAACGGCACCGGCAGATGCATGTGCTCCCAGCAGCCCATGCAAATCTTCGCTTGATGCAGCGCCATGAGACCTCTCAAGCTCCCTGGACGCTCGGGCGGACCCGATCCCGTCGGGCCGCTTGCCGTTGTTGGGGATGATATCAAAAGCTCGGGCCGCCGACGAGGGCGGGAGTGGTGCGGACGACGAAACGAGCCAGGGATCGGCTCCGGCATCCGCCGGGTATTTTTGCATTGCGAGACCCGGCGGTTGTCGTCTAAAGTCGCCCTAGGCAGGTATCCTGGCAACGATCCGTCAAAGGTTTGCGCCAAGACTACCGCCCAAAGGGACCAGCAATGCCGATTCGCAGCGATATCAATGGAATTCACGGGGGCGCCGCCGCTGGCCGACCCGTCGCGATTCCGGCTGCCTTGGTGCCGTCCCTCCTTATTGGCGGTCTGCTTCTTATCGGCCCCTGAGGGCCGTCTGGGCAATTGTGCCTGGGCACTCAGGGGTTTCGCGAGATCATCCGCCACCCGAGCGCCCTTTTGATGCGGCGCACCTGACCAAAGGAATTTTCTAATGACGACCGCCAGCAAGTCCGACAAGGACCGCGTTGTAATTTTCGACACCACGTTGCGTGACGGCGAGCAGTGCCCCGGCGCCACCATGACCTTCGAGGAAAAGCTCGAAGTCGCCGAGTTGCTGGACGATATGGGCGTCGACATTATCGAGGCCGGCTTCCCGATCACGTCGCAGGGCGACTTCGAGGCGGTGAGCGAGATCGCCCGCCGCTCCAAGAACGCAATCATCGCCGGCCTGTCGCGCGCCCATCCGGCCGACATCGACCGCTGCGCCGAGGCGGTGAAGTTCGCCCGGCGCGGTCGCGTCCATACCGTGATCGCCACGTCGCCGCTGCACATGCGGGTGAAGTTGAACAAGACCCCCGAGCAGGTGATCGAGACCTCGGTGGCCATGGTCGAGCGCGCCCGCAACCAGATCGACGACGTCGAATGGTCGGCCGAGGACGGCACCCGCAGCGAGATGGACTTCCTCTGCCGCATCGTCGAAGCGGTGATCAAGGCCGGCGCCACCACGGTGAACATTCCGGACACCGTCGGCTACACCGTGCCAGAGGAATACACCCACTTCATGCGCACCTTGATCGAGCGTGTGCCGAACTCCGACAAGGCGGTGTTCTCGGTGCATTGCCATAATGATCTCGGCATGGCGGTCGCCAACTCGCTGGCCGGCATCGCCGGCGGCGCGCGTCAGGTCGAATGCACCATCAACGGCATCGGCGAGCGGGCGGGCAATGCCGCGCTCGAGGAAATCGTGATGGCGATCAACGTGCGTAACGACAAGTTCCCGTTCTGGAACAAGATCGACACCACGATGCTGACCCGCGCCTCGAAGGTGGTTTCGGCAGCGACGTCGTTCCCGGTGCAATACAACAAGGCGATCGTCGGCCGGAATGCCTTCGCGCATGAGAGCGGCATCCATCAGGACGGCGTGCTGAAGGACGCTTCGACCTACGAAATCATGCGGCCGGAAATGGTCGGCCTGAAGCAGTCGTCGCTGGTGCTCGGCAAGCATTCGGGCCGCCACGCCTTCGTCCACAAGCTGGAGGAGATGGGCTACAAGCTGGGCGACAATCAGCTCGAGGATGCGTTCGCACGCATGAAGGCCCTGGCCGACCGCAAAAAGGATATCTACGACGAGGATATCGAGGCGCTGGTCGATCAGGAAATGGCGGCGTCGCACGATCGTATCAAGCTGACCTCGCTGACGGTGATCGCCGGCACCCACGGCCCGCAGCGCGCGACGATGAAACTCGACATCGACGGCCAGGTGAAGATCGAGGAAGCCGAAGGCAACGGCCCGGTCGATGCGGTGTTCAACTGCATCAAGGCGCTGGTGCCGCACGAGGCCAAGCTGGAACTGTATCAGGTTCATGCGGTCACCGAAGGCACCGACGCGCAGGCCGAGGTTTCGGTGCGGCTCGCGCATGAGGGCCGTTCAATGACCTCGCGCGCTGCCGATCCGGACACCTTGGTCGCATCGGCCAAGGCTTATCTGGGTGCGCTCAACAAGATCGTCATGAAGCGTCAGCGCGACGTGCCGGCGGCTGCGGCAAGTTGATCTGGCGCAACGTTCCGCGCATTTGAACCAAGGCATAACGACGCGGCGCTTCATCGGCGCCGCGTTTTGCGTTGCAGCACAGGTTTGTCTCGCTCCAGACAAAGGAAGCATAGCCGCGCGGAAAACAAACCGGTATTGACGGCCTTTATCCTTTTCAAGGAAGGTACCAGTTCAGTTGAAGGATTGAGCGGATACCACAATCGAATCCGGGAGGAAGAATGCGTAAGATCATGTTTCTGGGCGCTGCGATCGCGGCGCTCGGCTTCATCGTGCCGGCTGCCGCGCAGCAGCCGATCATCATCAAATTCAGCCACGTTGTCGCGCCGAACACCCCGAAGGGACTAGCCTCGCAGAAGTTCGCCGAACTCGCGGCGAAATACACTGACGGCAAGGTGAAGGTCGAGGTTTATCCGAACTCGCAACTCTATAAGGACAAGGAAGAACTCGAGGCGCTGCAACTCGGTGCGGTACAGATGCTGGCGCCGTCGCTCTCCAAGTTCGGCCCGATCGGCGTCAAGGAATTCGAGGTTTTCGATCTGCCGTACATTCTGCCGGACCTCGCCTCGCTGCGGAAAGTGACCGACGGTCCGCTCGGCAAGAAGCTCTTCAGCCTGCTCGACAAGAAGGGCATCACTGGCCTGGCCTATTGGGACAACGGCTTCAAGGAAATGAGCGCGAACAAGAAGCTCGTCGCGCCGGAAGATTACAAGGGCCTCAAGTTCCGCATCCAGTCGTCCAAGGTGTTGGAGGCGCAGTTCCGGGCGCTGGGTGCCATCCCGCAGGTGATGGCCTTCTCCGAAGTCTATCAGGCGTTGCAGACGGGCGTTGTCGACGGTCAGGAAAACACGCCGTCGAATATGTATACCCAGAAGATGCACGAAGTGCAGAAGTACACGACGCTCACCAATCACGGCTATATCGGCTACGCGGTGATCGCCAACAAGAAGTTCTGGGACGGCCTGCCGGCCGATATTCGCGGGCAGCTCGAGAAGGCGATGAAGGAAGCCACCGAGTATGGCAATGGCCAGTCGGCGAAGGAAAACAACGAGGCGCTCGAGGAAATGCGCAAGTCCGGCAAGACCGAACTGATCACCCTGACCAAGGAGCAGGACGAAGCGATGCGCAAGGCCATGCTGCCGGTTTATAAGGAAGTTGGCTCGCGCGTCGGCAAGGACCTTATCAATGAGTTCCTGAAGGAAGAGGGGCGTCCGCCGATCGATTGAGGATGCGTTGTCAGGTGTGGCGAGTCATCGCAGAAGCCATGCCTCGCGGCGCCGGACCGTAACCTGCAATCGTTGTGCACGGAGACACGAGTCTGATTCGATGACCTTGGATCAGACTCGTTATTTGTCTCATCAACTGAGTACGACGAGATCCGGAAACCGCATCTGCGCTTCCGGATCTTCTATCAAGGGGAAAGCGCGGCCGTTCGGGCCGCGTTGCGCGTAGGTCGCCGGTAACGGAAACCGTCCAACGCCACGGGGGACATCCATGTTTCTTAAGATCCTCGATCGGCTCGAGGAGATTCTGATCGCAACGCTGATGGCGCTTGCGACCTTGATCATCTTCATCGCCGTCGCCCATCGCTATCTGCTGGGCGTACCCTGGCTGTACCCGATCCTGTTCCCGATCAACCTTTCCTGGGCGCAGGAACTTTGCATCTTCATGTTCGTATGGGTGGCGAAGTTCGGTGCCGCCTATGGCGTGCGGACCGGCATTCACGTCGGCGTCGATGTCGTTGTCAACCAGCTCAAGTCGCCGTGGCGCAACATCGTCATCACCTTCGGCCTGTTGTGCGGCGCCTTCTTCACCTTCGTCATCGGCACCATGGGCGCCAAGTTCGTCTACGGCCTGATGGGCACCGATCAGGTGACGCCCGATCTCGAGATCCCGAGCTGGTTCGTCTATCTCTGCATTCCGTTGGGCTCGTATCTGATGTGCTTTCGCTTCCTTCAGGTCGCCTATGCTTATTGGCGAACCGGCGAACTGCCGCATCACGATCATGCGCAGGTCGAGGGCATTGAAGTCACTGAACCCGGCGTCGGTGCCGCGGAGGTCACGCGATGAGCAGCATGATTATCTTCGCGCTGCTCGTCGTCTTCATGCTGACGGGCATGCCGATCTCGATCGCGCTCGGCCTCACCGTGCTCTCCTTCATCTTTACGATGACGGACGTGCCGACGGAGTCGGTGGCGTTGAAGCTGTTCACCGGCATCGACAACTTCGAGATCATGGCGATCCCGTTCTTCATCCTGGCCGGCAACTTCCTCACCCATGGCGGCGTGGCGAGACGCATGATCAACTTCGCCACGTCGATGGTCGGGCACTGGTACGGCGGCCTTGGCCTCGCTGGCGTCATGGCCTGCGCGCTGTTTGCGGCGATCTCCGGCTCGTCGCCGGCGACCGTGATTGCGATCGGCGCGATCATGCTGCCGGCGATGGTCAACCAGGGCTTTCCCAAGCGATTCGGCGCCGGCGTCATCACCACGTCGGGCGCGCTTGGTATCCTGATCCCCCCGTCGATCGTCATGGTCATCTATTGCGTGGCGACCGGCGGCAGCATCGCGCTCGATCCCGCCGGACATCGTGTCTCGTCGGCCTCGGTCGGCCAGATGTTCATGGCCGGCGTGATCCCCGGATTGATGCTGGCGACCTTGCTCGGCGTCACGACGTTCTATCGGGCCTGGAAGAACGATTATCCCCGATTGCCCAAGGCGACCTTCGCTGAACGCTTCCAGGCGTTCCGCAAATGCATCTGGGGATTGTTGCTGATCGTGATCGTGCTCGGCGGCATCTACGCCGGCCTGTTCACGCCGACGGAGGCGGCCGCCGTCAGCGCGGTCTATGCTTTTATCATCGCGGTGTTCGTCTATAAGGACATGTCGCTCAAGGACGTCCCGCGCGTGCTGCTCGGCTCGGCCAACATGAGCGCGATGATCCTCTACATCATCACCAACGCGGTGCTGTTCTCGTTCCTGATGGCGAACGAAAACATTCCGCAGCAGATCACCAACTGGATCACCTCGATCGGCGTCAACTGGGTGATGTTCCTGCTGATCGTCAACATTGTGCTGCTGGCGGCCGGCAACTTCATGGAAGCGTCCTCGATCGTGCTGATCATGGCGCCGATCCTGTTCCCGGTTGCGGTGAGCCTCGGCATCCATCCGGTGCATCTCGGCATCCTGATGGTGGTCAACATGGAGGTCGGCATGTGCCATCCGCCAGTAGGCCTGAATCTCTACGTGGCGTCCGGCATCGCCAAGATGGGCATCACCGAACTGACCGTCGCAGTGTGGCCGTGGCTGATGACCATGCTGATCTTCCTCGGCTTGGTGACCTACATTCCCGAGATATCGCTGTGGCTGCCGCGTATGCTGGGCATGCTGTAGTCGGGAACGACAGCAGACACGTTGATGAATGACCCTTCATCAACGTGTCCGACCTTTAAGTTGATCGAACCTCGGACTGAATTCATCCTCACACTACCTTATCAAGGAGGTTGTGATGAAGAAGCTTGTTCTTGCCGGTCTGGCAGCGCTAACGGTTGCCGGTTCCACCGCGGTCTATGCCCATCAGCGTCCGTGGTCGCATCATCAGACGCGCATCAATCCGGAAGATCGCGCGGCGATGGCCGATGCGCGGATCGCCGCCGTCAAGGCGGGGCTGAAGCTCACGCCCGATCAGGAGAAGCTGTGGCCGCCGGTGGAGACCGCGGTGCGCGATTTCGCCAAGCTCAGGATCGATCGTGCCAATGCGCGGATGCAGGCACGACAGAGCGATGAGACGCAGGTCGCCAAGCCCGATCCGGTGGCGCGGCTGAGCGAGCGGGCCGACCGTATGGCGGCCACGGCCGCGGCGCTGAAGAAGATCGCCGATGCCGCCGACCCGCTCTACAAGACGCTCGATGAAGGTCAGAAACGCCGTCTGGCGGTACTGACCCGGATGGAGCGGAGGATGATGGGACATGACGGGTGGCGGCACCACCGACGCGGACACGACCGCGACGGCAGGTTCGAGCGGGACCGTGACAATCGGCCGGACATGGACCGGAGCGAGGATGGCGGTCGTCTCTAGGGCGTTTTCGCGAAAGGAATACCGGCCATGGCTGGCTTCAGCCGGCGATGGCCGGTTCGCGGAAAGAAAACGCATCAGAAGGAGAACTCGCACCCCGTTTTGCGTCTATCGGAACGGAAATGGCTCTAACCGGCAGATTTCCTGTCTCATATCGAGAAGCCGCCCCAACGGGCGGTTTTTCCGTTGATAATCGGCGAATTATCGTCGGAAAATCGCCAGGACCTTGCTGGACATCGGGAGTTCGCTTTGCTAAACGACGCCCACCCGAGAGGGTCCGGATGGACCTTGGGCGATTAGCTCAGTTGGTAGAGCAGCTGACTCTTAATCAGCGGGTCGTAGGTTCGAGCCCTACATCGCCCACCATTCATCTCAAGCGCTTGGCCGAAATCGAGAGCGGTGGCTGCTTTACGCGGCCCGCAGCGATTTTCGTGTAACTTTCCCGTCTCACCGCGTTCGAAAGATATTATCGCTTGCCGTTGTTGCGGGCATGGATCGTTGCGATGCGGGTTTGCTTTCAGGCGGACTGGTTTCCGGATCGCTTCAACGAAAAACCCGCCTCGATGAACGAGGCGGGCGATGTGTGGGCCGGTTACAGACGATGCCCTCGATGATGGTGATGTCCGTGGAAGTGATGATGCCGCCAGTGATGATGGTGGTGATGGTGGAAACGCGGCGGTCCCCAATATCGGTAAGGGCGATAAGCGCGCCGGTTCGGGACGCAATGGCCCCAGCGATTGACGTGCCAACCAGGACCGCAGCGCCAGCCGACGTCGGTGATGGCATGCGGTGTATCCGCAATTGGCGCTACGGGAAGTGCTTGCGCCGTGGATGCCATGCCAAGAAGACCGGCGGCGAACAATGCCGATGCAAGAATCTTCATGTGTTCCTCCGTGCTGTTGGGATGCCGACATTGAAAAATATCCCGCCTGAATGGGACATGAAGCGGGTCGTCAATTTCGGTCACATTTGCTGGGAGCGAAACGGCAGATCCATCGATCTCAGGAGCGAAGATGGATCACTGAGCGTCTGTCGCAGCGGATTGCGCACTCGCGCAGGCGCGTGGCGGTCTCTATGATAGCTGCCATCATGGGCCGATAGATATCAGGAGGTCGTTTGCATGTTCATTGCGATGAACCGGTTTCAGGTCAAGCCGGGTTCCGAAGGGGCGTTCGAGACGCTATGGGCCAATCGCGAATCCTATCTCGGCGATACGCCCGGCTTCGTTGAATTTCATCTGGTGAAGGGGCCGGTTGCCGAAGACCATACGCTCTATGCGTCACATACCGTTTGGGCGAATCGCGCATCATTCGAGGCGTGGACGAAATCCGAGGCGTTTCGGCGCGCTCATGCCCGGGCCGGCAACAAGACCGGCGAAAGCCTCTATCTTGGGCATCCCAAGTTCGAAGGCTTTGAGGTGTTGCAGACGGAGAGAAAATCCGGCGCTTGAAGCGAGGCTTCCATCTCAAACGATCCGGAGTGCGAGCGCTTAACGTGTCGCACGCGTGAGCCACAGAAACGCCAGCGTGCTGATAAGGACGCTGCTGCCCATGAACAGCATCACGGCGGACAGACCCCATCGTCCCGCGATAGGGTCGGTTGCCGATTGCATCATCGCCGTGCCGAGAAAGAATGCCAGGTTGATGGCGGACAGCGCCTTGCCGGTGTTCTCGGCCGCAACCGCCTGCCGCGTCATCGCGTAGATCAGCGGCGCCGCGGACATCAGGAAACCGAGCACAATCAGAAGCACGGCGTCATAAGACACCGGCATCTGCCGAACTCCGAACAGCAGCGACACGATGTTGCCGGGACCGCCGGCCGCGATCAGTAGCAGCCCCGCCGCGACGCCGAAATGCGCGATAGCGATCAACGCGCGGCGATGTCCTAATTTGCGGTCGGCTAGTCCGATCAGGAACGGCCCGACGATCATCGCCACCGTGAAAATGAGCAGGATGTTGCCGGCTTCCAGCCGCGACAGGCCCTTCACATCCATCAGCCACGGCCCGCCCCACAGACCGCGGAGCACGAGCATCACGGCGGTCGACGCCAGCGCCAGCACGGTGAGCCCACGTAGCGCCGGTGAGATCGCAAGCCGCACAACGGCGATCATCTCGCGGATCAGGGGGCGTTGCCCGGCTTGCGGTGGCGGCTCGTTAGGAACGTAGACGGAAGTCGCAGCGGCGAAGAGACAGCCCAGAATCATCGCTGCCCAGAATCCCGCGCGCCAGCCGAAGCTATCCACCACCCACGCCAGCGGACTGGCCGACAGCAGCATGCCCATGTTGCCGAGCGACAGGACAATGCCGGACCACAGCCCGAACTTTGCCGGCGATAGCGCCCGCGCCGCCAGCGTCATGGGGCACATCAGCATGCCTGACGTCGCCATGCCGAGCCCCAGTTGCGCGATCAGGAAGCTCAGTGGGCCGGAGGCGAGGGCCGCAAGGATTGAGCCGGCGATCGTTCCCGCAAACAATGTCAGCGACACCGCACGGACCGAGAAACGGTCGAGCGCCGCGCCGACCGGAAGCTGGCAGATCGCGAAGGAGAAATGGTAGGCGGCGGTGAGGCTGGCGACTTCGTGCGCCGTGGTGCCGAGATCCGGCGCCATCATATCGACGGCGATCGCGGGCAGCGTGCGTACGAGGTTGGACAGCATGTGTCCGCATGCCAGCACGACCAGAGCAAGGATCAGGTGAAATCCGATACCGGCGCTATCTTCCTTCGCCTCGTCCATGTCGGCTTTCAACCCCCGCCCGGCAGCGCCTACTCTGAAAGCGCACGGACTGCAAGGCACGTATCAGCGATATCGCTGCGAGCCCGCGATTGTGATGGCTATCCATGCATTCATGCATGCGGATCGCCATGGACGCTATTGCAGCGCACGATGACCACGGCTGCGATTTTGGCATAAAGTCGTCTGGTCTCGGCGCTGTCATGTCCCATAGTGTCGACCGCCTCGATCCTGCATGGGAACGCAATCTTGAAAGCCGTCTATAGCGAACATCACCGCAGTCACGATCCGCAATTCTTTCTGGTGCGCGGCGTGGTCAAGCGCACCACCGAACAGCCGGAGCGTGCCGACCGCCTGCTGATTGGCGTCAAGGCCGGCGGTCACACGCTGATCGCGCCGCAAGAGTTCGGGCAGGGACCGCGGGCGCGGGTGCACAGTGCGGACTATCTCGCCTTCCTTGCGGAGGCCTGGGACGAGTGGGTGGCGCTTGGCGATTCCGGCCCGGAAATGATCGCCAACATTCATCCGGTGCGCCACGCGGCGACTTATCCGACACATATTACCGGCAAGCTCGGCTGGCACACCGCGGACACCGCATGCCCGATCGGCCCCGGCACCTGGCAAGGCGCATGCGCGGCGACCGATGTCGCGGTCACGGCCGCGCAACTGGTGATCGATGGCGAGCGGGCGAGTTACGCGCTGTGCCGGCCGCCCGGACATCATGCGTTTGCCGACATGGCGGGCGGCTTCTGCTTTCTCAACAACTCCGCGATCGCCGCCGCGCATTTGCGACAGATGCACGAGCGCGTGGCGATCCTCGATATCGACGTGCATCATGGCAACGGCACGCAAGGCATTTTCTACGAACGCGGCGACGTGCTGACGATTTCGATCCATGCCGATCCGGCGCGGTTCTATCCGTTCGTCTGGGGCCATGCGCACGAGCGTGGCGCCGGTGCGGGGCTTGGCTCGAATCTCAACATTCCGTTGCCGCTCGGCACTGGCGACGATGGCTTCATCGCGGCGTTAGCGCGCGCCAAGGCGATGCTGGCGGCATTCGCGCCCGGCGCGTTGGTGGTCGCTCTCGGGCTCGATGCGTCCGAACAGGATCCGCTGGCGGGCCTTGCCGTGACCACCGATGGCTTTCACCGCATCGGCGCCGCCATCGCGTCGATCGGCCTGCCGACCGTCTTCGTGCAGGAAGGCGGCTACCTGTCGGATATCCTCGGTGCCAATCTCACCGCCGCCCTCGGCGGTTTCGAGCAGAATTGTTGACCCGACCGCGCAACATTGAAATAGACGAACAGCGAATGTGGAGTGCTGCAATGAGCCGTATTTCGATCAAGACCAAAGCCGATCTGCCGCCCGCCTTGCAGCCGTTGTGGGACAGCATGACCACCTATGGGCCGTTTGAAAATCAGGCCGGGGTGATGGCGCATCGACCGCCGATCTTCGATCACACCTGGTCGATGCTGGTGGCGCTGGCGGACGAAGGCGTGATCAAGAAGCGTCATCTGGAATTGGCGCTGGTCACCGTCTCGCTGCTCAACCAGTGCACTTATTGCGTCTCGCATCACGCCCCGAAGCTGGCGGTGCAGGGCGTCTCCGAGGAAGGCGCCGCGCGCCTGCTCGACTACAAGGATCATCCCGAACTCGACGATCTCGACAAGCTGATCGTGGAATACTCGATCGCGGTCACCACCAACTGGAATCGCACCCGCGACGAAATCTTCGATCGCCTCAAGCAGCATTTCAGCGAAGCGCAGATCGTCGAACTGACGTGGCGCATCGCGCTATGTGGCGCCTTCAATCGCCTCAATGATATTTTGCAGCTCGATATCGAGCAGGGCGTTACCGTGCGCGAGGCGGCGGAGTAGCTATTTCATGCGCGAGAACGTTGCGTCGTTCTCGCGCATGAAGCGGGCAAAGCGGGCATCGCCCGCGTAGGCGATGTTGACCCGCATCGCCGGCGGCTTCGGCGTCGCTTCCGGATTGAAAGCCGAACCCGGGGCCAGCAGGATGCTTTGCGCGGCGGCGATCTTCGACAGATGCTTGTCGTCGACATGGGGCGGCAGTTCGCACCACATGTAGAAGCCGCCACCGGGATGGCCGAATACCGGCAAACCGAGTTTCGCGAGGCTGTGATGTGCGGCGGCGGTGGCGACTTCAATGCGTCCGCCAAGACGTTTCAGGTGGCCCCGATAGCGTCCGCTGGTGATCAGGTCGTAGATGATCTGCTCGACATACCCGGAGCTGTTGGCACGGGTGATCATCTTCAGATCGGCGAGTGCGCCGATCGTGTCGGCATCGGCGGCGATGTAACCGGAACGCAGGCTGGCGGACAGTGTCTTGGCGAAGGTGCCGACATAGATCACGCGGTCGAGTTGATCGAGTGCCGCCAGCCGCGGGCTGCCGGCCGGCAGGATATCGGCGAACGGATCTGTATCGACGATCCGCAGATGATGCTGGGTCGCGACCTGCATCAGCCGATACGCGACCGGTAACGTAATCGAGCAGCCTGTCGGATTATGAGCCAGCGACTGTGTGAAGAATAGTTTCGCGCCGGTCGTGGCGGCGAGGCGCGCAAGGTCGTCGGGACCGGGGCCGTCGGCATTGCGCCGCACACCGATCAGTTTTGCCTTGGCAAGCCGTAGCTTGCCGAATAGTGGATAATAGCCGGGGTTATCGACGAGAACCGGATCTCCCGGTTCGATGAAATGCCGCACGATCATGTCGAGCGCGTCGTTGGCACCTTGCGTCAGCAGCACCTGTGTTGGATCGACGTTGATGGAGCGCTCCGCCAGCATCAGCGCGATGCGCTGGCGCAAAGGCAGCAGGCCATAAGGACTGCCATAGCTTTCCGGTAACTGCCGTTTGCCGGGGCGCGTCACCGGCCGCAGATGCGCGCCGACTTCGGAGCCCTCCATCCAGGCCGCCGGCGGTCGGCCGTCGCCGATCCGCACTTCGTAGCGTTTGTCGAGTTGTTCGCGCAGCAGCCAGACGATATCGACCGCTTCGATCTTGTCCGGCGATTTCTGTTCGGCGCGCTTGGGCCGGTGCGCCGAGACGTAGAAGCCGGAGCCGGGCCGGCTCTC
The DNA here is from genome assembly GCA_051954235.1 of Xanthobacteraceae bacterium. GTDB lineage: Bacteria > Pseudomonadota > Alphaproteobacteria > Rhizobiales > Xanthobacteraceae > 62-47. The sequence goes on along the minus strand of JBQCHY010000055.1, from coordinate 42,957 downwards.
CACCTGTCCCGATGCGACGAGACGATCGTAAGCATCGACGGTGGTGTTCTTCGAGACGCCGAATGTCTTCGCCGCGACGCGGATCGACGGTAGCCGCTCGCCGGGCCGGATCAGGCCGCGTTCGATCCGGCCGACGATGGCATCGAAGATGCTTTCGACGCGGGATCGCGAACCGCGAATGTCAGGCTGCTCAACTGTACCCATTGGCCTGCTGGTACGAGTGTCGTCCAAAATGCGCAAAGCGTTCCTTGTACTGTACCCATCCGCGCGTACGGTTCAACCAACAGGGGCCGGCAGGCCTGACGACAGGGAAGGTGAGGAATGACGATCCCCGGGCACGGCCGCAATCGCAGCGCGCGTATCGCTGGCTTTCATCGCAAGACCCCGGCCGAGCGGCTCGATCTGGTGGCGGCATTCGCCGGGCTCGACCAGGCGACCGTCGATCATCTCGCCAACATGGGCAATCTGCCGGTGCAACTGGCCGACAAGATGATCGAGAACGTCATCGCCACGATGAACGTGCCGATCGGCATCGCCACCAACCTGCGGATCGACGGCGAGGACGTTCTGGTGCCGATGGCGACCGAGGAGTCCTCGGTGGTCGCGGCGGTCTGCAACGCCGCGCGGCAGAACTACGTCGGCGGATTCACGACGTCGGTCTCCGGCACCTTGATGATCGCGCAGGTGCAGGCGGTCGGCGTGTCCGATCCGCACGCGGCGCGGCTGCGACTGCTGGAGAAGCGCGACGAGATCAAGCGTATCTGCGACGACTGCGATCCGCTGCTGGTCAAGCTCGGCGGCGGCTTCCGCGACCTCGAGGTGCGGATTCTCGATACCCTTGGCGGCGTCATGCTGATCACGCATCTGATCGTCGACACGCGCGACGCGATGGGGGCGAATGCCGTCAACACCATGGCGGAAAAGATCGCGCCGCACATCGCGGCGTGGAGCGGTGGCAAGGTGTTTCTGCGCATCCTCTCCAATCTGGCGGACCGGCGATTGGCGCGCGCTCATGCGACGTGGACGCTCGACGAAATCGGCGGCGCGAGCGTGCGCGACGGCATCATCAGCGCCTATCAGTTCGCGGAGGCCGATCCGTATCGCGCCGCGACGCATAACAAAGGCATCATGAACGGCATCAGTGCCGTGGTGCTGGCCACCGGCAACGACACCCGGGCGGTGGAAGCGGGCGCACACGCCTTCGCGGCACGCAGCGGCCGTTACACGAGTCTTACGCGTTACGAGATCGATGCCGATGGCAATCTGTCGGGCTCGATCGAGCTGCCGCTGGCGGTCGGCCTGATCGGCGGTGCTACCAAGATTCATCCGACCGCGCAGGCGTGTTTGAAAATTCTCGGCGTGACCACGGCGGAGCGGCTGGCCCGCATCATCGCGGCGGTCGGTCTCGCACAGAATTTCTCGGCGCTGAAAGCGCTCGCCACCACCGGCATTCAGGCCGGGCACATGGGGTTGCATGCGCAGAACATCGCGATGATGGCTGGCGCTGTCGGAGACGAGATCGACGCGGTGGCGAAGGCGCTGGTGGAGCGCGGCACTGTTCGCATCGATGTCGCGCAGGAGGTGTTGAACGGTCTTCGCCGTTAGGCGAAGCCGCTTTTTCGACTGGACTTCAACAAGATCAAAAACGGGAGTGAGATGGAATGCTGAGATCGATGACGGGTTTTCTGGCGGGCGCTGCTGCCCTGATGCTGGCGATGGGGACCGCGCAGGCGGAAATTCCCAACAATACGTTGAAGCTCGGCGTGCTGACCGACCTGAGCGGCTTCGCAGCGGACTCGACAGGACCCGGTTCGGTTGCCGCAGCGAAGCTGGCGATCGAGGATTTCCATAAAGAAAAGCCGGATATCAAGATCGAGCTGATTCAGGGCGATCATCAGAACAAGGCCGACATCGGCGGCACGCTGGCGCGGCGCTGGGTTGACGTCGACAAAGTCGATGCGATTCTCGACGTTCCGTTCTCGTCTGTCGCGCTGGCCGTGCAGGAAGTGGTGCGCGGCAGCAAGGCGGCGTTCATCGCGTCCGGTCCGGGCACCTCGCTTCTCACCGGTGAGAAGTGTTCGCCGAACACCGTGCAGTGGAGCTACGACACCTGGTCGCTGGCGCACGGCACGGCGCTGGCGCTGCTGCGCGCCAAGAAAGACACTTGGTTCTTTGTCACGGCTGACTATGCGTTCGGGCATTCGCTGGAGCACGATGCGGCCGCCGTGGTGAAAGCGGAAGGCGGCAAGGTGCTCGGCAGCGTGCGTCACCCAACCGGTACGGCGGACTTCTCGTCGTTCCTGTTGCAGGCTCAGGCCAGCAAAGCCAAGGTCGTCGCGCTCGCCAATGCGGTCGGCGACACCATCAACTCGGTGAAGCAGGCATCGGAGTTCGGATTGCAGGCCGGCGGTCAGGAACTGGCGGCGTTGCTGATGCAGGTCACCGACGTCAACGCCATCGGCCTCAGCGTCGCCAAGGGCCTTTATCTCACCGAGGCGTTTTACTGGGACATGAATGACGGCACGCGAAAATTCTCCGATCGTTTCGCGGCGATGACTGGCGGCAAGCGGCCGACTATGATTCAGGCCGGCGTCTATGCGGGCACGCTGCATTATCTGCGCGCGGCGGCCGCGGCCAACACCTCGGATGGTCCGACGATCATCGCGAAGATGAAGGAGATGCCATCCGACGATCCGCTGTTCGGCAAGGGCACCGTGCGCGAGGATGGTCGTCACATCCACAACATGTATCTGTTCCAGGTAAAGTCGCCGGCGGAATCCAAGGGGCCGTGGGACTATTACAAGCTGGTGCAGACCATTCCGGCTGCCGAAGCGTTCCGCCCGCTCAAGGACGGTAACTGTCCGATGATCAAGAAGTAAGGCGCGATCGATCTTTCGCGTTGCTGACGCAAGCGGCTGGCCGGATTCGGTCAGCCGCTTTTTTGTGTTTGGCGGTCCCGTATCGCATGCAGAGTCGCGTCGTTCGGAACCGGTTTTGGTGGTGCGCGCAAGATTCTTACTGTCCGCGCACGCCGGGCGAGAACAACTCGAACGCCGCATCGACGATTGAGAAAATATCAATCTCGTTGATTTTGCTCAAGAAAATGCCGATTTTAGCACTCGGCCCATTCACGCGCGAACAGCGACGAATGTGGCCATTTCGTCTTCGACGGTGGTGCGCTTCCGATGATCCGCGCCGCGCCAAAGCGGATCGAACAGCGCCGAACGGCACCGGGATTGAGTGCGATGACCAAGATGGAATTCTCGGGCCCTGGCCTGAGCAGCGATCAGTGGGAACGGATCAACGACCTCGCGGTCTCGCTGCAACCGGCGCAGGCACTGTGGCTCAGTGGTTACTTCGCGGGCGTCGGCTCCACGGCGCGCGGCCCCGGTGGCTTCGATCAGGTCGCAGTGCTTGAACGCGCCCCGCCGGAGCAGCCACTGGCTCCGGCAATCGAAACGCGAACGCTGACGGTGCTCTACGGCACCGAGACCGGCAACAGTCGCGGCCTCGCCAAGAGTGTCGCCGAAGCCGCGAAGCAACAGGGCGTCGTCGCGACTGTGTCGGACATGGCCGACTACAAGACGCGCAAGCTGAAGGACGAGCAGGATCTGCTGGTGATCACCAGCACACACGGCGAGGGCGATCCGCCGCAATCGGCCGTCGCGTTCTTCGAATTCCTCGAAGGTCGCAAGGCACCGAAGCTGCCGGACCTGCGTTTCGCTGTCCTTGCATTGGGTGATTCCACCTACGAGAAATATTGCGAAGGCGGCAAGCGGATCGACCGTCGCCTGGAAGAGCTCGGTGCGACGCGGCTCGAAGCACGTGTCGATTGCGACGTCGATTTCGACGAAGCCGCGCCGGGATGGATCAAGGCTGTTGTTGCGAAACTTGCACCTCAGGAGGCCGCACCGGCACTTGCGCCGGCAACCGCGCGCACGTCTGTTGCCGCGCCGGCCGCGACCTCTGCGTTCGACAAACAGAATCCGTTTGCGGCAACCGTCATCGATAACATCGTCCTGACCGGACGCGGTTCGAGCAAGGAAACCCGACACATCGAACTGTCGCTGGAAGGCTCGGGTTTGGTGTACGAGCCGGGTGACGCACTCGGCGTCGTCCCGCGGAACGATCCGGCGGTGGTCGAGGCGGTGCTGGAGAGGCTTGGGCTTGCGGCGGATGCGTCTGTCACCGTCAAGCAGAAGCAGTTACCGCTTGGCGAGGCGTTGTCGTCAGCCTTCGAGGTCAGCGCGGTGACGCCGCGCTTCATCGATCACTGGGCCGAACTGAGCGGCGCGGCGGCGCTGGCGCGTCTGCGTGGGCCGGAGCAGGCGGAGGCGCGTTCGGCTTTCATGCGCGAGCATCACGTCGTCGATATCATCCGGCAGTTTCCGGTGAAGGGCATCGACGCTGATGCGCTGCTGCGCGGGCTGCGGCCGTTGCAGCCGCGGCTCTATTCGATTTCATCGAGCCTTGCCGCCGTTCCGGACGAAGCGCATCTCACCGTCGGCACAGTGCGCTACGATCTCGACGGGCAGCCGCGCGCCGGCGTTGCCTCCAGCTATCTGGCGCAGCACGCCGCGCCGGATGCCGTTGTGCCGGTCTATATCCAGAGCAACCCACATTTCCGTCTGCCGCAGGACGATGCCGAGATCCTGATGATCGGTGCCGGCACCGGCGTTGCGCCCTATCGCGCCTTCATGCAGGAGCGTGAGGCGCGGGGCGCGTCGGGGCATTCGTGGCTGGTGTTCGGCGAGCGCAATTTCCGCAGCGACTTCCTCTATCAGACCGAATGGCAGGGCCTGTTGAAGGACAAGGTGCTGACGCGGATGGACGTCGCCTTCTCGCGCGACCGGACGCCGAAAGCCTACGTGCAGGATCGCCTGCGCCAGAACAGCCGCGACGTCTATGCATGGCTTGAGGAAGGCGCACACATCTATGTCTGCGGCGATGCCGCGCATCTCGCGCCGGACGTGCATGCCACCTTGCTCGACATCATCGTGCAGGAAAGCGGCCGCGATGCTGATGCCGCGACCGAATATCTTGCAGAACTCCAACGCGATCATCGCTACCAGCGCGACGTTTACTGAGGCTCCCATATGACGAACACAACAACGGTGGATCGCAGCCGGGACCTTTCGCAGCCGCTGGAAAAGCTCGGGCCGGACGAGACGCTGAAGGCCAACAGCCGGCAACTGCGCGGCACCATTAACGAAAGCCTGTTCGATCCGATTACCGGCGCGGTGACTGTCAACGACACCAAGCTGATGAAGTTTCACGGCATCTATCAGCAGGACGACCGCGACATTCGCGACGAACGCCGCCGTCAGAAACTGGAAGCGGCTTTCAGCTTCATGGCGCGGGTGCGTTTGCCGGGCGGGGTGCTGAGCGCGAACCAATGGCTCAAGCTCGACGCGTTGGCGCGCGACTATGCCGGCAATACGCTGCGGCTGACGACACGGCAGACGTTCCAGTTTCACCATGTTCTGAAAACCGATCTGCGCGCCCTGATGCAGGGCTTGCGCGATGTGCTGCTGGATACGCGCGCGGCGTGCGGCGACGATACCCGTGGCGTGATGGCCTCGATCAATCCGCATCTCTCGGCGATCCACGCCGAGGTCTATGCGCTGGCGAAGCAGGCGAGCGATCACGCGATTCCGAAGACCGGCGCTTACAACGAGATCTGGTATCAGCAGGAAGCCGGCGACATAAAGGAGCCCGAGGAGCCGTTCTACGGGCGCACCTATATGCCGCGCAAATTCAAGATCGGTTTCGTCGTGCCGCCGAGCAACGATATCGATGTTTACGCGCAGGATCTGGGCTTCATCGCCATCGTGTCGCGCGGCAAGCTGAAGGGCTTCAATGTCGCCATCGGCGGCGGCATGGGCCGCACCGATCAGGCCCCGGAAACCTATCCGCGGCTTGCCGACGTGATCGGCTTCATCCCAGTCGATCAATTGATCCAAACTGTAGATGCGGTGATGTCGGTGCAGCGCGATTATGGCGATCGGGTCAGTCGGCCTCACGCCCGCTTCAAGTACACCATCGATGACAAGGGGCTGGATTGGATCAAGGCCGAGATCGAGCGTCGGCTGGGTCAGCCGTTCGCTGCCGCCAAGCCGTTCGAATTCACCTCAAACGGTGACCCGCTGGGCTGGGTTCAGGGCGATGACGGCCGCCATCACTATACGGTGTTCATCGCGAACGGCCGCGTCATCAACACGCCGGAGCTGCGACTGATGGATGGCCTGCGCGCCATCGCGCAGGTTCACAAGGGCACGTTCCGCGTCACCCCGAACCAGAGCCTGACCATCGCCGAGATCGCGCCGGAAGATCGGCTCACCATCGCCAAGCTGCTCGATGAATACGGTTTGGCCGGCTTGAATGTCGGCAGCGCGTTGCGGCTCAACTCGATGGCCTGCGTGGCGTTGCCGACCTGCGGCCTTGCGATGGCAGAGAGCGAACGCTACCTGCCGACGCTGCTGTCGAAGATCGAACCGATCCTCGACGCGCACGGCCTGCGCGACGAGCCGATCACCATCCGCATGACCGGTTGCCCGAACGGCTGCGCGCGGCCCTACATCGCCGAGATCGCGCTCACCGGCCGCGCGCCGGGCAAGTACAATCTCTATTTCGGTGGCGGCTTCCACGGCGAGCGGCTGAACAAGATGTATCTTGAGAACGTCGGCGAACCGGTCATCCTCGAGGCGTTGGAAAAGGTGCTGGGCCACTACGCCAAGGCGCGGCGGCCCAAGGAGCATTTCGGCGATTTCGCCATTCGCGCCGGCTATGTCGCCAAGGTTACGGAAGGCCGCCACTTCAACGATTGAGCGAAGCGGCCCGGAACCGGGCAGAAACAGGCGGGGCGGGCGGGCTTTTATGCCCGTGCCGCCCCGGTTTCTTTTATCCCCGAAAGCCTTTACACAGGCGGCGCAAAAGGGCGCGAGCCGGGGCCTCTGGCAGGCCGCCGGCGTCTCGTGACGACGAAATCAGGACCGAAGACGATGACGAAACCCAGGGATCCCCACACCGTGGCCGTCGCCAACGGAATTGCGACCGATCCCGCGTTTCGTTCGGTGACGCCGCCGATCTATCTGTCGAGCACCTTCGCGTTTCCGGCTTATGAGAAGGCCGGCCCCTATGATTACACGCGCACCGCCAATCCGAGCCGTGACTTGCTTGCGGATACCATCGCCAAGCTCGAAGGCGGAGCCGGCGCCGTGGTGGTATGCTCCGGCATGGCGGCCATCGACGTGGTGCTGTCGCGTGCGCCGCGCGGCGGCTTGGTGATCGCGCCGCACGATTGTTATGGCGGCACCCATCGGCTGCTCGGAACCCGCCAGCAATGCGGGCAGATCGAACTGGCGCTGGTCGATCTCGGCGATCCGGCGGCATTGACGGCGGCGATGGCCCGTCGCCCGGCGCTGATCCTGATCGAGACGCCGAGCAACCCGCTGATGCGGGTGACGGATATCAAGGCCATCGTGGCGCAGGCGAGGGCGGTCGGAGCCAAGGTGGTGGTCGACAACACCTTCTTGTCGCCGGCGCTGCAACGGCCGATCGCGTTCGGCGCCGATTATGTCGTTCACTCCACCACCAAGTTCATCAATGGCCATTCCGACGTTGTCGGCGGCGCGGTGATCGCCGCCGCCAAGGAAGACGTCGAGGCACTGGCGGAGTGGGTCAACATCGTCGGCGTCACCGGTGCGCCGTTCGATTCCTATCTGACGTTGCGCGGCGTGCGGACCTTGTTCGCGCGCGTCGAACGGCAACAGGCCAACGCTGGCGCCATCGCCGCGTTCCTGGATAAGCACCGACAAGTGCGCGCGGTGTATTATCCCGGCCTGCCGTCGCATCCCGGACACGAATTGGCGAAAGTCCAGCAGGCCGGATTCGGCGCGATGCTGAGCTTCGAATTGGCCGGCGGCACCGATGCGGTGCGGGCCTTCGTCGAGGCCATCGAGGTGTTCACGTTGGCGGAATCGCTGGGCGGCGTGGAAAGCCTTATCGCGCATCCCGCCACCATGACCCACGTGAAGATGGGCGCGGAGGCGCGGCGCATTGCCGGAATCAGCGACAGTCTGCTGCGGCTCTCGGTGGGCATGGAAGCCGAGGCTGATCTGATCGCCGGGTTGGAAGCGGGTTTCGCGGCGATCAAGGGATAACGACGGGGACCACCCATTCCGCCGCGGTGCTTGACGAAGGGCGTATGTTCCCCGCAAAAACCCTCATCATGACCCATCCGGATTTCGATTTTCACGGCGTTTTCCCCTATCTCGTCTCGCCCATCGATGCGGCGGGCAGCATCCGCACCGACGTGCTCGGGCGGCTGTGCGACGATCTCATCAAGGCCGGTGTCCACGGGCTGACGCCGCTCGGCTCGACCGGGGAATTCGCCTATCTCGACGGCAAGCAGCGCGCCACCGTCGCGCGGACCACCATCGAGGCGGCGCAGCGCCGGGTGCCGGTGATCGTCGGTGTCGCCTCGACGACGATAGCCGACGCGGTAGCGCAGGCGCGGGCCTATCAGCAGATGGGCGCGGACGGCATCCTTGCCATTCTCGAAGCGTATTTCCCGCTCAAGGATGCGCAGGTCGAAGCCTATTTCCGCGCCATTGCCGACGCGGTCGATATTCCGGTGGTGATCTACACCAACCCGAACTTCCAGCGCTCCGATCTTACGCTGGACGTCATCGCGCGCCTGGCCGAGCATCCGCGCATTGTCGGAATCAAGGACGCTTCCACTAACACCGGGCGCCTTCTGTCGATCATGAATCGTTGCGGCGACAAGATTGATGTGTTCGCCGCATCGGCGCACATTCCCGCGGCGGTGATGCTGATCGGCGGACGCGGTTGGATGGCGGGGCCGGCCTGTGTCGCGCCGCGCGACAGCGTCAAGCTGTACGACCTCTGCAAGGCCGGGCGTTGGGACGAAGTGTTGGTGTTGCAGCGTCGGATGTGGCGTCTGAATGAGGCGTTCGCGAAATACAATCTCGCCGCCTGCATCAAGGCCGGGTTGAGCATCCAGGGCTATGACGTCGGCGATCCGATTCCGCCGCAGTCGCCGCTGAGCGCTGACGAACGCAAGGTCATCGAAGCCGTGTTGTCCGACATCGCATAAACGTTGCAGCGAACCGGGCGCATATCGCGGTCGGTTCACCCTTAAGTCCATTCGCGCGTTGCGCGCCCTCCATCGATCGAAGGTCTTCTCGCATGAACATTCTGCCAGCCAACATGCGCTTCGGCGCCGGTCAGCCCGTCAAGCGTCTCGAAGACCGGCGGCTCTTGACGGGGCACGGCAAGTATCTCGACGACAAACCTGCGGATGGTGCGCTGTGGCTGGTGATGCTGCGTTCGCCGCACGCGCATGCCCGTATCCTGTCGATCGATACTGCCGCCGCGCGGACGATGCCCGGCGTCGAAGCCGTCTTCACCGGCGCGGATCTGGTGGCCGACGATATCGGCAGCATTCCGACCTTGCCGATCTTCAAGCGGCCTGACGGCTCGACGATGCTGCTGCCGCCGCGTCGCCTGCTGGCGCATGACGTGGTGCGCTTCACCGGTGAGCCGGTGGCGGCGGTGGTGGCGACGACGCCGGATGCGGCGCGTCTGGCGATGGAAGCCATCGTCGTCGATTACGACGTCCTGCCATCAGTGGTCGATCCGGTCGCGGCAATGGCGCCCGATGCGCCGCGCGCTTGGCAAGGGGCGCCTGACAACGTCGTCGCGGCGATGAGCTACGGCGATGCCGCCAAGGTCGAGAAGGTGTTCGCGACGGCGAAGCATGTCGTGACGCTCGACGTCGCGAGCCAACGTCTGGTGCCGTCCGCGATGGAGCCGCGCGGCACCATCGCCGAGGTCGAGAAGTCATCGGGCCGGCTGATCCTGTATGTGCAATCGCAGACGCCGACGTCGACGCGCGACATTCTCGCCGACGCGATCCTGAAGCGACCGAAGGAAAGTATTCACGTCAAGGTCGGCGACATGGGCGGCGGCTTCGGACAGAAGACCGGCCTTTATCCGGAAGACGGCCTCGTTGCCTACGCTGCCGTGAAGCTCAATCGCAAGGTGCGCTGGCGCGGTGATCGCACCGACGAATTCGTCGGAGGCACCCACGGCCGCGATCTGACTTCGACCGCCGAATTCGCGCTGAACGCCAAGGGGCGCGTGCTGGCCTATCGCGTGCGTTCGCTCGGCGGCACCGGCGCGTATCTCGCAGGCGCCGGCGTGATCATTCCGCTGGTGCTCGGGCCGTTCGTCGCCACCGGCGTCTACGATCTTCCGCTGGTGCATTTCGACGTCAAGGCGGTGATGACCAACACCGCGCCGGTCGGCGCCTATCGCGGCGCCGGTCGACCGGAAGCTGTCTTTGTCGTCGAACGCCTGATGGATGCGGCCGCGCGGCAACTCAACATGGACCCGCGCCAGATTCGCAAGGTCAATTTCATTCAGCCTGATCAACTACCCTATACCAACGCCGCAGGCCAAGTGTACGACAGCGGCGCTTTTGCGCATATGCTCGAGCGAGCCTCGGAACAGTCCGATTGGGATGGCTTCGCGGCGCGCAAGAAGGCCGCGAAGAAGAAGGGGCTGCTCTATGGTCGCGGCCTGACCAGCTACATCGAATGGACCGGCGGCCGTGCGCACAGCGAGAAGGTCAGTCTGCATGCGACTGCCGAGGGTCGTGTCGTGCTGCATTCCGGCACGCAGGCGATGGGGCAGGGGCTGGAGACCAGCTATTCGCAGATGATCGCATCCTCGCTCGGCATTCCGACCGACAAGATCGACGTGGTGCAGGGAGACACCGATCTGGCGCAGGGTTTCGGCAGCGTCGGTTCGCGCTCATTGTTTGTCGGCGGCACCGCCGTTGCGGTGTCGTCCGCCGATCTGATTGCCAAGGCGCGCGAGAAGGCGTCGCATCTGCTGGAAGCCGCGGTCGAGGACATCGAATACGGCGACGGCTTCCTCACCGTGGTGGGCACCGACCGTCGCATCGGCTTGTTCGATATCGCGAAGGCGGAACGCAATGCGCGGCTCAGCGTCGACAGCACCGGCGAGGTCGACGGGCCGAGCTGGCCGAACGGCGTCCACATCTGCGAAGTCGAGATCGATCCTGACACCGGCATGACTCGCGTGGTGCGCTATTCGACGGTCGATGACGTCGGCGTCGCGGTCAATCCGATGCTGGTCGCCGGTCAGGTGCATGGCGGCGTCGCGCAGGGCATCGGACAGGCGCTGTATGAAACCGTTGCGTACGATCAGGACGGCCAGCTTCTCACTGCGAGCTATCAGGACTACTGCATCCCGCGCGCCAGCGATATTCCGGCGATCGAGGTGACACTGGACGGTTCCGCGCCATGCCGGACTAATCCGCTCGGCGCCAAGGGATGCGGTGAATCCGGCGCCATCGGCGGGCCGCCCTGTATCACCAACGGCGTGATGGATGCGCTGGCGCCGCTCGGCATCAAGACGCTCGACACGCCGTTGTCGCCGGTCAAGATCTGGCAGGCGATCCGGGATGCGGAGAAGCGTGCCGCGAACGTTTGAGAGGCGGTAGAACTTCACCGTAGTTCGCCAAGCGTGGCGTTCGCTGCCATTTCAGGTATGCTCGCAGCGCTTGCTGCGTGTCCCAAAGACACGCCAGCTTGGCGCGTTCTTATTGCGACATGACAGGAGATATTGATGCGTCGGCTTCTCACCGTTCTGGCGGCTTTGATGACCCTGAGCCTGACCAATTGCGGTTACAACGCGATCCAGAGTCAGGACGAGCAAATTAAATCGAGCTGGTCGGAGGTCGTGAATCAATATCAGCGTCGTGCCGATCTCGTTCCCAACCTCGTCAACTCGGTGAAGGGGTTCGCGCAACAGGAAAAGGACGTGCTGCTCGGCGTCACCAACGCGCGCGCCAAGGTCGGCAGCATTCAGGCCTCGCCTGAAACGCTCAACGATCCGGCGGCGTTCAACAAGTTCCAGCAGGCGCAGGGCGAACTCTCCAGCGCGTTGTCGCGTCTGCTGGTGGTGACGGAGAACTATCCGCAGTTGAAATCGGATGCGCTGTTTCGCGATCTGATGTCGCAGCTCGAAGGCACCGAGAACCGCATCACGGTGGCGCGCAACCGCTACATCAAGTCGGTGCAGGAGTATAACGTCACTGTGCGCTCGTTCCCGTCGAACCTGACGGCGATGATGTTCGGCTACAAGGAGAAGCCGAACTTCACCGTCGACAACGAGAAGGCGATCTCGACCGCGCCGAAGGTAGACTTCAATCCAGCGCCTGCTCCTGCACCCACGCCCGCACCCGCCAAATAAGCCGGCGGATCGCGCATGACAGCGATCAAAACGGTCGCGGCGGCCCTGCTGGCATTTATGCTGTGCTGGGCCGTCGTCGCGGTTGCCGACGTCGCCGTTCCTCCATTGACCGGCCGCGTCGTCGATCAGACCGGGACACTGACCTCAGAGCAGATCGCGACCCTTGACGGCACGCTGCAATCCTTCGAGCAGCGTAAGGGCAGCCAGATCGCCGTGCTGATCGTGCCGACCACGGAGCCGGAGACCATCGAGCAGTTCTCGATCCGGGTTGCGGAAGCATGGAAAATCGGCCGCAAGAAAATCGACGACGGCGCGATCCTCGTGGTCGCCAAGGATGATCGGCGATTGCGTATCGAGGTCGGCTATGGCCTCGAAGGTGCGTTGACCGATGTGACGTCGAAACGCATCATTGACGAGATCATCACGCCGAAATTCCGCCAGGGCGATTTCGCCGGCGGCATTTCCGTCGGCGTCGACCGCATGATCGGCGTGATCGATGGCGAACCGCTGCCGGAGCCGAAACGTCAGCAACAAAGCACGAATATCTTCGATAACCTCGAATCCATCGGTCCGGTCGCATTCTTCGCCGTGCTGGTGTTCGGCGGCATTTTTCGCAGCATCTTCGGCCGATTATTGGGAGCCGCCGTCACCGGCGGTCTGGTCGGGTTGGCGATCTGGTTTCTCGCTGGAACCCTGGCGGTTGCGGCAATCATCGGCGCGATCGCCTTCGTCTTCACACTGATCGGCGACAGCGTCGTGTCGTCCGGTGGCGGACGAGGCGGCTGGTCGGGTGGCAGCGGCGGCGGCTGGTCCGGCGGATCGAGCGGTGGCGGTTTCAGCGGCGGAGGCGGCAGCTTCGGCGGCGGCGGCGCATCGGGGAGATGGTGACGATGGGCATCGCACGGATCGGCAAGCATCTCCTCGCCAATCGCTCGCGCGTCAACCGGGCGTTTCCAAAGGCCTCTCTCGATGCGATCGAACAGGCCATCAAGGCCAGCGAAGCGACCCACGCAGGGCAAATTCGGTTTGTCGTCGAGGGCGCGCTGGATGGCCGCCCATTATTTCGCGATCAGTCGGCGCGCGAACGGGCGCTGGATCTGTTCTCACGCCTGCGCATCTGGGACACCGCGCACAACAGCGGTGTGTTGATCTACGTATTGCTGGCGGATCGCAATGTCGAGATTGTTGCCGACCGCGGCATCGACGCGGCGGTCGGCCACGCCGTATGGCAACAAATCTGCACGGCGATGGAGATCGAGTTCGGCAAAGGCCATTTCGAGCAAGGCGTGATCGCCGGCATTCAGGCGGTCACTCGGCATCTCGCGACGCATTTTCCGAAAGGCCGTGACGGCCGCAACGAACTGCCGGATAAGCCGCTGGTGTTTTGAAAGAATAGATCGTCATTGCGAGCACTCGGATCGGCGCTTTGCGCCGTCCGAGCACAGGCTCCGCGAAGCAATCCAGTTCTTCCTTCAAGAGTCTGGATTGCTTCGTCGCTGACGCTCCTCGCAATGACGCGCTCAGTGAACGAACATCGCCGTATTACGCCTTGGTGGATGGCCGCTCGGCGATGCGCTTGAACCATGCGGCGATATTGGTATTGGTCTCGTCCAGCGGCTGGCCGACCTGTCCGCCGAAGTCGAGCCAGCAATACAGCACCATGTCCGCGAGCGTAAATCGCGAGCCGCAGACATATTCCTTCCCTTGCATCTGGCCATCGAGCCAGCGGAGACGATCGGCGGCGATCTTCTTCAAGCCGGGCGCAGCTTCCGGCACGCAGACAATGCGGTTCTGGAACAGCTTCAGCCCTTCGCTGAAACGGAAGCCGTTGGTCAGGGGTTCGCAGATGTTGAGATCGATGCGCCGCGTCCACATCCGGCATTCGGCGCGTTCCTCCGCCGTGGTCCCGATCAACGCTGGCGCGGGATGTTTCTCCTCGAGGTATTCGCAGATCACGGTGACTTCGGCGAGATAGCTGCCGTTGTCGAGTTCGAGCGTCGGCATCTGGCCGTGCGGGTTGCGCGCCAGATGCGCCGGCTGGCGGTTCTCACCGCCGCGCAGATCGACGGCCTGGGTCGGAATGCTCAGACCCTTTTCAGCAATGAACATGCGCACGAGGCGCGGATTAGGTCCGACGGAATCGTAGAGTTTCATGCTTCCCCCTGATGAGGCGCCGTGCGAGGCATGTGCCGGCGTCATGTTGGCAACGTGGCTCGGCGGCACCAGTCCGTCGCGCCGCTTTCCCGGAGGATGTTATAGCGCGTCCCGACGAGGGGGAAACCGGTCGCGCAAAGAAATCCCGCCAAAAGAAGAGGTTAGGGGCAGAGTCCGATGGACGGATGGCGCCGGCGATTGTTCAGGTCTCAGTCAGGTTGCGCCATCCATAATTACGGCACAGTCGTTCGTAACCATTTGGCAAGCAATCATGGTTACCAAATTGTCAATCTGTCGAGGATTTCAGACCCGTGAGCGAACATATGGCCGATCAGAATCGCGACGATCGCATTGAGCCCACCATCAATGACGCCACCGCCAATTCCGAGTCCGGCAATGCCAAGCCCGCTGAGCCCGTTGCGGCATCGTCGGATGTAACCACGGGACAAGACAAGTCGGCCGCACCCGAGGGGCAGGCCAAGCCTGAAGCAAAGCCTGCCGCGGCCGAGCAACCGGCAGCGAAGATGACCGGTAGCCACATCATGGTGCTGCCTCCGGCGCGCGATGGCGATTGGAACGCGCGGGGTGAGGAAGCTGCCGCCGCTCAGGGGGCGGCAAAGTCCGGCCTGTTCGGCAAGCGCCGGCTCACTGCGATGGCGGCGATCTTGGCGTTGGCAGCGGTTGCGGGCGTGGTCGGTGGATCACTGGCAACAGCCGCGTTCGGGCACCGCGCGGTCGACAAGACCAATTCGGCTACGCAGCAGCAGGTGCAGGCGCTGAACGAAACCATCGGCAAGCTCAATGCCGAATTGGCCGCGTTGAAAGCGAGCGCCGAGCGTTCCGCGAAGGTCGACGCCTCGCAATTGGCGAAGATTACGGACCGGGTCGAGAAGGTCGAGAAGGCGCAGGCGGAGCCCGCCGCCAAACTCGCCAAGCTCAGTGAGGCCGTCGAAAAGCTGCGCGTGACCGCTGCGACGCCGGCTGCCGCACCGGCTCCGGCTGCCGCCAAGGAGAACGCAAGAGAGGCCACCGCGTCGATTCCGACACCGGCGGCCGCGCCCAACCGAGCGCCCGAAGCCCATCGGCTTCCGACCGTCGCCGGCTGGCGCATTCGCAACGTCGGCAACGGTGGCGCGCTGATCGAAGGGCGAGAGGGTCTCTACGAAGTATATGCCGGCGATCCTCTGCCGGGGCTGGGCCGTGTCGATGCCATCCGCAAGCAGGACGGCCGCTGGGTCGTGATAACCAGCAAGGGCCTGATCGTCGCGCGCTGAAATTCGTCGATCGTATTATTTATAGAGCGCCGGTTCTAATGTCGTCAGAACCGGAAAGCCTTTAGACTTGCCTTCCGGCGTGGTCATGGAAGGCGCTGCGCGATGAAGTCGCCGCGAAATATCTTGCGTTATGCTGGATGGGCTTTCGCCGCTCTTTTGCTGTGCGGCGGCGTGCAATCCGCCTCTGGTGATGGGCTGACCAGCGGCACCGCTATCATTGATGCGGCTACGTTGCGCGAACTCGACCTGCCTCAGACTACCGCCGGCTTCGGCTTGCGCCGGATGCTTGATGCCGATGGACTCGCGAACGCCGCATTGCTGAACGACCAACTTTTTTCGTTGCCGGCAATGCTGCCGGTGCGGCAGGCTCTCGATCGCGACATCGATGCTTATACCGATCGCCATCGCGTTGATCTGGCGATCCGGCCGCGCGATGCCGAGGATCGAAGTCGCCTGCAAGTGTTCGACCGCGACTTGTTGTATTCGGCTCAGACGCGTTTCGCGCTGGCTGGAATCGTCAATCGGATGGATCGTGCCTTCGTCTCACCGCAGACCTGCGGCGAGATACGGCTGATCTACCGGCTGGTGCGAACCGAACCGCGATCGGACGAACCTGTTCGTCTGCCAATGACCTTGAACGTTGTCCTGGCCGCGGCAAATCCAGCCGATGCCGCTGCATCGCATGCGACCGTCTGCGCCGAGGTCGCGCGGCGATGGCTGGCGATGCGGGATGAAATGCAGACGGGAGCCGCGCTTGTCGGCCGTTTGACTGAATCGAACGGGCCGCTTGCGATGCTTCAACCATCGCAATTGATCCGGATCGAGTTGAATTTGCAGGTCGGACATCAGCCGAAGTCGGAGACAAGCGCTTTCCGCACAGACTACCTGATGAAGGTTTTTCGTTACGATCGGGCCACGCGAAGGTTCGACGAGTCGCCGCTGGAAAACCAGATCGATCGCGATCGCATTCTGGCGAATACCAAACTCAAGGCCGAATTTGCGGAATGGTTGTTGCAGCCCGAGCATCTGCGCGCGTTCGATCGTGGCACGTTGCTGGTGCCGGAGAAATTCCTCGCGCGCTCGGTGATCGCTTCGACGCCAGTGGGGTTCGTCAAATCGAACATGCAGCCGGAATGGGGATTGGTTCAATCGTCGAGCACCGATAAGCAAGCCGCATTCGATACCCGCGACGTCGTCGCTGCGCTGAAGAAGGCGACGGATAACGGCGTCGCGTTCGAGAACATTCGCTCGGTCGCTGGATTTGAGCGGCGATTGAATGACGTGACTTGCGCGGGGTGCCATCAAACCCGGGGCATCGGCGGCTTTCATTTTCCCGGCGCCGATTGGGTGTCACCTGCGTCAACAACCGTTACGAACGTACCCGCTTCGCCGCACTTCATCGGCGATCAACCGCGTCGGCGCGATATTCTGAAAGCCTTTCGTGAGGGGCGTGCGCCGGATTTTTCGCGCGGCTTTTCCAGCCGGCCGCAACTGCGCGGGGATGCGACGCTACTTGGGACCGAGTACGACGATGGCTGGGGCGCGCATTGCTACGGCGCGCGTGCGGGCATTGCGGACCGCAGCTTCCTGTCGTGGACATGTGCGAAAGGGCTGTCATGTCAGGTGATTGGCAAGGCGGGTCGCTCGGCCCCAACCTCGGAACGCATGGGCATGTGTTTCGTTGGTTTATCCGCGGGAGAGCATGGTGATGGACGACGTCGAGCGGGACTCAAAGCGACGCGACCGTCAGATCGCGCAAAATGAAGATGCGCGACAGGTGGGGAGCAACGTTCGCCTCAGCGTCTGGGCGATAGTCGCGGCCGCTGTTGTGATTCTGCTGGGGTGGTTCTGGATACGCTACTGAAACGCACCTTGACCGTCATTGCGAGCGAAGCGAAGCAATCCAGAAGACCACAAAGCAAGGACTGGATTGCTTCGTCGCTAACGCTCCTCGCAATGACGGCGAACGTTAGAGTCTAAAGCTCCATCCAAAGCAACTACCCGATCACGCCCGCGCCGCGCAGCTTGCGAATGTCGTCTTCCGCATAGCCGGCCTGCCGCAATACCTCGTCGCTGTGCTCGCCGACCTTTGGCGGAAGCTGCGGTTGCCGCTTGTTGCTGCCGTCGATCCAGATCGGGCTGTTGATGGTTAGAGTGGTCTCGCCTTCGAACGGAATCAGCACGTCGTTCTCGCGCATCTGCCGGTCCTGCGGAATGTCGTCGAGGATACCGACCACGCCGAACACCAGGCCGTTGCCGTCGAGCGCGACGCGCCATTCGGCGAGATCGCGGGTGGCGAAGATGCCATCGAAGATCTTGATCAGTTCCACGGACCGCGCATGGCGATCTGCCTTGGTCGCGAAGCGCGGATCGGCAGCGAGGTCTTCCCGACCGAGGCACCGTGTCAGCGCCGGCCATTGTTTTTCCTCGTTCAATAGCGACAGGATCAGCCAGCGGCCGTCGCGGCATCGATAGTGATTGGTCACGGCGTTGAGCGCATGTTCGCGCGAACGCCGTGGCTGGAATTGCGCGCCGCACAGCTTGGCTTGCGCCAGCACGCCGCTCGCCCAGACGCCGTTGGCCATCAGGTTGGATTTGACGTGCGAGCCCTGGCCGGTCTTCTCGCGCTTGTAGAGCGCGGTGACGATCCCACTGTAGAGCGCCATGGCGCAGGGATGGTCGCCCATGCCCGCCACTGAGCGCGCCGGCGTGGTCTCCTCGTCAGCGCGCACGAGGTCCATCAGGCCGGAGCGCGCCCACCATGCGTTGCTGTCGAAGCCCGGTTTGTTGGCCTCTTCGCCGGTCTCGCCGTAGCCTGTGAAGGACGCATAGATCAGCCGCGCATTGAGCGGCGCGATATCGTCATAAGTAATGCCGAGCCGCTTGCGGACCGCCGGAGGAAAGTTGGTGATGAAGACATCGGCCTCCTTCACCAGTCGATACAAGATGGCGCGGCCATCCGGCTTGGAGAGGTCGAGCGCGAGGCTCTTTTTGTTCCGCCCGTCAAGCATCCAGGCATAATTTTGGTCGCTGACGGGATAGCCGGGAAGGTTCGGCAGATTGCGATAGGGATCGCCGGCGCCCGGCGGTTCGATCTTGGTGACGTCGGCGCCGAAGTCCGACAGCACCGTCGCAGCCGCAGGCGCCGCGATGAAACTTGCACAATCCAGAACCTTGAGGCCGTCGAAGATACCGTTTTCCATGGTCGCGTTGCACCGTCGTTTCATGCCGGACCGGGGCCGGCGGCTCCGCTCATCGCGGCGGATTCGAAGCGGTATTTGATCCGCGTTACGTCCTCCGTGCAACCGTTCTGATGCGGGGCATGCATTGTTCGCGTCCCGGAAATTGGATCGCGGCCAAGGCGACGGCTGGCCGGCTATTGCAGCCGCGCCACGCTCTCGATCCGAATGACGTGCGACGCTGGCCGCCGTATTGGCAGGCGAGGTGCCTTTCGCTAGCGTTCGCGCATGAAAGTTCTGTTACATGCCATTCCGATGATGAAGGCGGATAGCGAAAATCGCTTTCGACTTCGATCGCCGACGCCGCTTCGGTGGGTGTGGGTACGCCATTGGATGGTGATTGCCGGTGCGATTGCTAGTTTCAGCGCGCCGTCACATGCGAATTCGCTCAGTGCACCGGTCGCCCAACTCTACAGTTCCGTGTCGATCTTCCCGCCGTCAGCCAACAGCATGACGGTGTGTTACGGCTTCGTCTGTCGCCGCCGCGAGACGTTCAGTTTCGCCGCCGCCGATCGTGGCGCGCTGACGCGAATCATGGCTGCGGGGCGATCGTCGGCGGCAGCGGAACGCGTCGCGGTCCAGAAGGCCGTCGTGTGGTTCGATCGTCGCGTCGGTCCCGTACTCGGTACCGACAAGCGGGTGGCCCGCGCCGATTTCCGGGCCCGCGACGACGCGCACAACTTCGATTGCTGGGATACCACCCGCAACACCACCAGTCTTCTGCTGATCTTGCAGAGTTGGAATCTGCTGAAATTCCACACCGTTGGCGATCCGCATTATCGCGGCAACGTAGTGGCGTTGCAGACACCGCACAACACGGCGGTGCTGGTCGAGCGCGCGACGCGTGCCGAATGGGTGGTCGATCTATGGCCGCGCGGGTATGGCCAGAAGCCGGACGTGATGCCGGTCGCAACCTGGGTCAAGGAAGATTGATCGCGGGCGTTATCGCGCTCGACCTTGCGAGCAAAATTATGCGTCGTGCAAGGCGTGATGCTTGATACACAAAGGGACTGGTTCAACGGCGATTGAACCAGTCCCTTTGCATGAAGAGCGTTAGCTCAGGTCGGCCTGCATTCAGTTCTCATCACGCTGTGGAACGCCATATGACGGCAGCATGCACAGAGGCGCACAAGAGGCAGACCGTTGAAGGGATCAGACCTTCAGATGCTCAGCCGAGGTCTTGCCGCGATTGGCGACTTCTTCGTATTCGACAGTCTGGCCTTCATTGAGCGTCGAGAGCCCAGCCTTCTCCACCGCCGAGATATGAACAAACACGTCCTTCCCGCCAGAGCTGGGCTGGATGAATCCGTAGCCCTTGGTCGGGTTGAACCACTTCACAGTGCCTTTAGCCATCAGGTCGTCTCCGCAGGATAAAACGATCACAATCAGTCGGTCCCCGGAAACCGGCTTTTCCGACGGCGGGGAGGATACGCGGAATATCTTGATCTTGATAGTCCCAAACGCACCGGGTGGTTTCTGGCGCGATATGGCCGTCCGCAGGCGCTGCGATGACCGGTTGGCCGGCCTGATCGGGATGTTGGCAGGTATCTGCGCGCGCTGTCTGGCCGCAAAGCAGCATTTGTTTCCACGAACGGTCTCAACGGGAAAACATCATGCTCGAACAAAAAGATAAGCCCGATGTCAGGTGCCGATCATCGGCACGGCTGACGTCTGCTTGTTGTCCAGGAGTCGTGCCAGCGCGGACGATTTGGTCACGGTGCGGATTCGCATCGTCTCGGCGCGGCCGCGAATGACGGCGTCCTGCGCCGGCAGGGCATCGGGCGGCAGCGCGGCCCGCAGGTAGACCTCCTCGGAGAGGATGGTTTCGCAGCCCACCACCTTGGTCATGTCCTGCAAGCGCGCGGCGACGTTCACCGCGTCGCCCAGCGCGGTGAAGACCATGTGGTCGCTGTTCCCGATGTCCCCGACGATTACCACGCCGCCATGGATGCCGACGCCGAACCGGATTGGCTCGCGCCCGTCATGCACCAGCACCTGATTGAGATCGTCGACATTGGCGGCAAGCCGTGCGGCGGCTCGTAGCGCCTGACGGCAGGCCGTCTGCGGATCGGTGGTGAGGCCGAACAACGCCAATTGGCCGTCGCCATAAAGTTGGTTGGGTTGGCCGCCGGATGCGGTGACCGCCTGCGATACCACGTTGAGAAACTGGTTGACGATATACACGGTATCGAACGGCAATAGCTTCTCGGCGAGCTTGGTCGAGCCGCGCATGTCGATGAACATGCTGACGAGATAGCGTTCCTGTCCGGTCCGCAGCGGATTGGCGCGGCGCGGATCTGTTGCCGAGGTGTGCGGGATGAACATGCGGACGAATGACACGTCCGATGTCGGCCGCAACTGGCAAGCGAGGCGGATTGCTGGATCGTCGGCGGCGCCGACGCGATCGAGCACGAACGTCTCGCGCTTCGACGGCGGCGGCAGCGCATCGAGACCGCTGGTAACGCGAATGCGGCAGGTCGAGCAGCGGGCGCGGCCGCCGCAGACGCTGGCATGCGGCACCTTATGACGGATGCTGGCCTCGAGAACGGTCAGCCCCTTCGGTACGCGGATCGTCCTGCCGTCGTCATACGACAAAGCGATCAAGCCGCCACGCCGCTCGTGCAACAGCCGCGCGCCGCGGCCGACGATCATCAGGCCGAGCAGTCCGAGATATCCGGCCAGGAAATAATTGACGACCTGATCGAGGAACTCCTGATGCGGAGCCGTATCGGCATGCGGTGGCATCAGGTTGTCGGCGCGCCATTGTTGTGACTGGCTTTGTTGCTCGACAGTGCGCCCTCCTTGATAGAAGCCGAGCATGGCGAGTGTCGGCAGCAGCACGGCGCAGGCGAGCCAGAACGGCGCGGTGGCCTTGAACAGTCGTTTCGGCCAAAGCCAGAAATAAAAGCCGATGCAGCCGTGAACCCAGGCGACATTGAGAACGCCCAACATCAGCCAGAGCCGACCCGAGGAAGCGACCCAGTTGACGTAGAGCACCTGCGGATAAAGTTTTTCGGTATCGTACAAGGTCTGGCTTAGGCGGATTCCGATGATGTGCGAGATGATCATCACCGGAATGCACAGGCCGAGTACGAGTTGCAGCGGCTCGATGCCGCGCCAGCGAAATTCCCGCCGCTCATAGAGCGACCAGATGCCGAGACCGGTATGGATGATGGCGGCGGAATAGAAGATCAGCGTGATCGGCGGGAATTGCCAGAACGTCGTGTGATAGAACACACCCATCGCAAGCGCTTCGGGCGAAATGATGCCGAGTGCGTGATTGAGGAAATGGCTGACCACATAGGTGAACAGGATCAACCCGCAGGTGAGGCGAACTTGACGCACGCCGATGCCGCGACCGAATTTGGCGAAAGGGGCGGTGGCGGGTGAGGGCATGCAATCCGAGGCTTGATTTCGAAAGTCTTGGTTTCGCGAGGTGTGATGCTCCGCCATACTAGTTGCACTTGATTTGGTACGCTACGGCCTGTCCCCTGTGACAGGTTACTTGCCAACAGAACGGATGGACGGCGATCCGATTGACACCGTAATCGGAGTCGGAAACAAAGCGGCCTGGGCTCGGCAAGCATGAAAGCGGCCGAATCCTGAAAGGGCCGGATGAGATGTGCGCTGGAACGGCCTCCCGATGACCACTGCTTCGTCCAATCGCGATCGTCCATTTGCACTGGGCATCAACCGTCGCCGGCTTGCCGGCGTGGTGCTGCTGGTCGCGCTGATGACGGCGTTGCGGGTGATCTACGCGAGCGCCATCGATCTGCGCACGGATGAGGCTTACTACTGGACATGGTCGAAAGAGAGCGTGCTGTCGTTCCTCGACCACCCGCCGATGATCGCATGGTTCATCCGCTTCGGCACCGCGATCTTCGGCGACACCACGCTCGGCGTTCGTTTGGGCGGCATCGTCGCGATGTTGGTCACACAGCTTTTGCTCGCCGACATCGTGCGACGGATTACGCGCGACTGGCGGGCGGTGGTGCTGGCGGTGCTGTTGCCGGAGGCTGCAGTCTATTACGGATTGTTGATGGCGAAGGTGGCGCCCGACACCGCGCTGATCGTGTTCGCGGTAGCGATGATGTGGTCGCTGGTGCGCGTGGCGGAGACCGATGACGGACGCTGGTGGCTGCTGGCCGGCGCGTTCGGCGGGCTTGCATTGCTGTCGAAGCTCACCGCGCTGATGCTGCTGCCCGCGGTCGCTGCCTTCGTCGTGGTGCCGGATTGGCGGCGGCGCTGGCTGCTCAGCCCTTATCCGTGGCTGGCGGCGGTAATCGCGTTTGCGCTGTTCTCACCGGTCTTGATCTGGAATTACATGCACGATTGGGCATCGTTCAAGTTCCAGTTTGTCCGCGCCACCGTGGCACCGCCGCTGTCGCTGGCGCGGTTCGGTGAATTTCTCGGCTTGCAGTTCAGCCTTGTGGGTCCGGTGCTGTTTCCGGTGACTCTTTCGGGTGTGGGATTCACGCTGTGGCGCGGCTATCGCCGACGCGACGGCGTGGCGATCCTGCTCTCGACCACCGTGGCGTTGCCGTTCGGCTATTTCCTGTGGCGTTCGCTAACGTTACGCATCGGCGATACCTGGCCGATGTTCATGTGGCCGATCGGTTTTGCCGCCGTCGCCATCAATGTCTGGTGGCTGCGCACGCACAAGTCGCGACTGGCGAAATCGACCACCGCATGGGCTACGGCTGCCGTCGCGTCCGGCATCGCCATCGTGATCGCGACGTTCTTCTACTACGTTGTCAGCGACAAGCCATGGCTCGGCCGTCTCGATCCCGGTGGTTCGGAGGCGGGTTACGAGCAGGTCGCCGCGCGTGCCGAAGCGGAGATGAAGGCGATCGGCGGGACGTGGATCGCGACGACCGACTATCGCACCTACGCGATGCTGCGGTGGGAATTCAGGGATCGCGTCCCGGTGATCGAAATCAACGAGCGCGCGCGCTTTATTGGCTTCAAAGATCCCGGCATGGATCGCATACGCGGTCGCACTGGCCTGTATGTCGTGCGCCAATCGGATGTCGACAATCCGCTATGGGCGCTGACCTCAGCGAAACGTGAGCCGCTGGCGAACGTGGTTCGAAGCTGGCGCGGCATTACGATGGAAACTTACGCCGTCGGTAAACTGACCGGATGGACGCCCGACCTGTCGCCGCCGCCCGATACGCCGTTCTATCGCTGGCATCTGCTGGCGGACGAAGGCGTCAGCGCTCGCTGATCCGTGCCGGCTCCGCCGTCGGCGCGTCGTCCTCGCGCTTCGACAGCAAATCCTTGGCGAGATCGCTGAGCGCCGGCCGCGGCAGCGCGTTGAACGGTAGCGGTCGCGTCACGTCGATGGCGGCGAGCCCGAGGCGCGCGGTGAGCAGCCCGTTGAGAATGCCTTCGCCCAATCGCTGCGAGAGCTTTGCCGCCACGCCGTGGCCGAGCATCTGCTGGATCAGGCTGTCGCTGGCCGCCATGCCGCCGGTGATGGCGAGGTGCGAGATGGTGTGCCGCATCAGGCGGATCATGCCGAGCGTGCCGGGCCGTCCGCCGTATAGCAGCGCCAGTTGACGCACCAGCCGCAACGCGGCCGCCAACACGAAGGCGATGTCGATCAGTGCGCGCGGACTGATTGCGGTGACGATGGACACGCGCTGCGCCGCCACCGACACCAGCCGCCGTGCCTCGCGGTCGAGCGGCGTCATCAATTCGCGCTCGGCGAGTTTCAGCATGTCGGCGCCGTCGATGATGTCGTCGCGATGGCTCGCCAGCGTGGCGCGGGCGCGCGCCAGCGCCGGATTGCCGTGCGTGAGCTTGAGCAGGTCGTTGACGATGGCGTCGGCCTCGGACCGGCTGTCGCTGACGATGGTGGCAGCGGCGCGCTCGTGCAGTTTCTCGATGGTCACGAGCCGCGC
Organism: Xanthobacteraceae bacterium; assembly: GCA_051954235.1. Taxonomy (GTDB): domain Bacteria; phylum Pseudomonadota; class Alphaproteobacteria; order Rhizobiales; family Xanthobacteraceae; genus 62-47. The sequence goes on along the minus strand of JBQCHY010000055.1, from coordinate 18,078 downwards.
CAGTCCGAATGCCTCGCGCGCGACAATGACGATCAGCGCCAGCAGCGCGGCGGCGGCGAGCGCCGCGCCGAACCAGCCGAGCCCTTCGCTGCGGACGAACAGGTCCTCGATCAGGTTGGTGACGCCGAGCCCGGTGCCGAGCAGCAGCAATCCGCCGACCGCGCTCCAGAATACGGTTCCCCACCACGACCGGCGCTTCGGCGGCAAGGGTGTCTCGTTGAGTGCAACCGGCAGCAGCGCAGGGTCCGGGTCCGGCGTGATCTCGATCGCGCCGCGAGTGAACAGGCCATTGTCGCCGTCGCTGTCCTTGACGACGACGCGCGGATCATCGAGCCGGAACGCCGCCGGACGGCGTTGTGGTCGTTCGCTCATTGCAGCCTGTCTCCGATCAGGAATTGGAGCGCGCGGTCGAGGCGGATATGGGGCAGGGCCGGCGTTTCGCCAGAGGCATGTTGCAGGAGCGGCGGCCGAAAGCGCAGGAAACGATAGTCTGTTTCCTCCGGCGAAGCGGCAGTGAGGCCGCGAAACGACGGTTCGTTCGTGAACAGGTTGTCGAGATCGGTCGGCAGGTCGCCGGGAAAGGTCGCGACCTCGATTTTGCCGTCAAAAATTTCGCCGCCGGCTTGCTCGCCCGCAATCGGCGTGCCGAGGATCGAGGGCAGCCGGTCGCGGCCGCGCTGCACTTCGGCCTCGCGTGTTGCACGCACCGCCGCCAGCGCCACCACGTCGATGGTTGCGCCCGCGAGTTGTGCGCGGTTAGCGGCGCGATCCAGCATTCGCCGCAGGATCGCCTCGAGGCGATCGTGGCTGGTGCGGTGCAGGTGATCGGCTTTGGTCGCGGCGAACAGGATGCGGTCGATGCGCGGCCGGAACAGCGCGCTCCACAGGGTATCGCGGCCGACGTTGAAGCAATCGAGAATGCCGGCCAACGCAGCTTCGAGATCGTGCAGCGCGGCGGGGCCGGCATTGAATGCGGCCAGCGCGTCCACCAGCACGATCTGGCGATCCAGCCGCGCGAAGTGATCACGGAAGAATGGCCGCACTACAATCGATTTGTAGGACTCATAACGCCGCCGCATCATCGCCCACAGCGAGCGATCCGGCGCAATGCCGTCCGCCGGCACGTCGAGCGGCGCGAAGGTCAGCGCCGGCGAACCTTTGAGGCTGCCCGGCATCAGGAAACGGCCGGGCGGCAACAGGCTCATCGCAAAACGTTCGTCGCGGCAGGCGCGCAGGTAATCGGTGAACAGCTTCGCGGACGTCAACGTCGCCTGTTCGTCCTCGCGGCCATTGGGATCGAGGGTTGCGAGATGCGCGTGCCACGCTGCCGCCAGCGCCGCGCGCGGGCCTTGCCGCGACAGCGCGAGGCTTTCCGCCGACCATTGCTCGTAGCTTTTGTCGAGCAGCGGCAGGTCAAGCAGCCACTCGCCGGGATAATCGACGATATCGATGGTGAGTTTTCGCTCCGCGCCGTTCTGTCGTTGATAGGACAACGCCAGCCGTAACTCGCTGATGTCCGAGGTCGATGCCGGCCAGCGTCGATCGTCGATCAGGGTGTGAACGTGGCCCTCGTAGTTGAAACGTGGCACCGCGTCGTCGGGCTGCGGCTCGAGTTCGGTGCGGGCGATGCGCCCGCCGGATAGCGGCTCGAACACCGGAAAGCGTCCGCCGCGCAGCAGGCCATGGATCAGCGCGGTGATGAATACCGTCTTGCCGGCGCGCGACAGGCCGGTGACACCGAGCCGGATTGTCGGATTGAACAGATTGCTGCCGTATTCCAGCAGCGCCTGCGCCGACAGGCGGGCTTCCTCGATGATGTCACTGAAACCGGAAGCCATAAGCGGGTCGAATGATCTAATCGGAGGTGGCGGGGTTACTTCATAATCGTGGGCGTCTCTCCTTGCGAAGATGGCGATTGCGGCGGCAAAATCAAGCACCGGTTGCGGGTTCATGTTTCCGACCCATTTTTCAGCCAAGCAGAGCATCATCGTTGGTTAAGCTGCGGCGGCTATGCTTGATTGCGTCGAAGGTATTGCAGCGTCACGTGTGTCGAGTTTCGGATGACGGTCTTTCAGTTGAAGCAACTCGCCTCGCATTCCGCCGCTGCCGCCGTGGGGGCTGTGCGCTGGAATTACGATCGCGCCGAAATTATCGCCGACGGAATCGTTCATGGTCTCGGCGTCGGCTTCGGCCTGATCGCGGCGACGGTCTTGATCGTGCTGACCGGCGTGTTTGCTTCGACCCCCGAGATCGTCTCGGTTTCGATCTACGCCGCGGGGCTGCTGACGATGCTGGGCTTCTCTGCGGCCTACAACATGTGGCCGGTGTCGCCGCGCAAATGGTGGCTGCGGCGGTTCGATCATTCCGCGATCTATGTGCTGATCGCGGCGACTTACACGCCATTCATGATGCAGATCAATGATCGCCTGCTGGCGATGCTGTTGCTCGGCGGGGTGTGGGGCGTGGCCATCGTCGGCATCGCGCTCAAGCTGTTCCTACCGGGTCGCTTCGACCGATTGTCGATCTTGCTTTACCTGGCGATGGGCTGGAGCGGGCTCGCGGCCTATGACGCCGTGTTCACGTCATTGCCGAAATTCACCCTCTGGTTCGTCGTTGCCGGCGGCGTGCTTTATACGTTCGGCGTGATCTTCCACACATGGCGGCGATTGCGCTTCCAGAATGCGATCTGGCACGGCTTCGTCTTGCTTGGGGCCGCGTGTCATTATACGGCTGTGATGGACCTTGTCCTGACCTGACCGTTGTAATGGAGCACCGCCATGGATGTCGCCGGTAAAGTCGTTGTCGTGACAGGAGGAGCCAACGGCATCGGCCAGGCCCTCTGCGAAACCTTCCACCGCGCCGGCGCCGCCAAGGTGGTGGCAGCCGATCTCGATCATGCTCGCGCGGAAGCTGTTGCTAAGAGTGTCGGCGGCGCGGCATTCAAGTGCGACGTGGCGCAGGAGAAGGACATCCGCCACCTCATCGAGGAAACCGAAAAACTCTACGGGCCGATCGGCCTGTTCTGCTCCAATGCCGGCATCGGCGGCGGTTTCGACCCGATGATGGAAAATGTCGGGGGCAGTTCGGACGAGCCCTGGGCGCGGAGCTGGGCGATCCATGTGATGGCGCATGTCTACGCCGCGCGGCATCTGGTGCCGCGCATGAAGGCGCGTGGCGGCGGCTATTTCCTCAACACTATCTCGGCGGCCGGATTGTTGTCGCAGGTCGGCAGCGCGCCGTATTCGACGACGAAACATGCCGCGGTCGGTTTCGCCGAAAGCCTCGCCATCGCGCACAAGGCGCACGGCATCCGCGTTTCGATCCTCTGCCCGCAAGGCGTCGAGACCAACATGCTGCGCGGCCTGCCGAAGGGGCCACAATCCGGCGACGGCAACCTGAGCGCGGAGCAAGTCGCGCAGGACGCACTGAACGGGATCCAGCAGGAAACCTTCCTGATCCTGCCGCATCAGCAGGTGCTGGGCTACATGCGCAAGAAGACCGACAACTACGACCGCTGGATCGGTGGCATGGCGAAAATCCAAGCCAAGATGCGCGAGGATTTCGGGAAGGCGTGATGGTTTAGGCTGCCACGCAAACTGCGTTGCCCAACAGCGCGGTTTATATCGTTGCTTCTCTGTTCGTCATGGCCGGGCTTGTCCCGGCCATCCACGTTTTTTGGAGTAAGACGTGGATGGCCGGAACAAATCCGGCCATGACAGATACTGTATGGTGCTTGGCTATTTGCGCGAGCGTTCCGCCGCCACCGGCGGATCGAACGCCTGGATCGGCGGCAGGTTGCCGCTGAATTGCTCGACCTGCACCGTCGTCAGTTGTCCGCAGCAACCTTGCGCCAGGCTTGAGGTGCCGACGTCGCGTGTCAGCACGTTGGGATTGCCGTGGACGCACAGCGGCTTGTCGTCGGCCGGGTCCTGCGGATCGTACCACGCGCCGGTGGGAAGCTGCACGACGCCTTCGCGCACCTGATCGCTCAGCCGTACCGCCGCGAGGCAGGCGCCGCGCTCGTTCGACAGCTTGATGATGTCGCCGTCGGCGATGCCGCGCGGCGCAGCGTCGCGCGGATGCATCCGTGCCACCTCGCGGCCGCGATGCTTCATCTCGGTCGAGTGGCCGCCGAAATCGAACTGGCTGTGCAGCCGGGTCGAAGGCTGATTAGCCACCAGTTGCAGTGGGTGCTTGTCGTCGATGACATCAACCGGCGGAATCCATGCCGGATGGCCAGGACAATCGGCGTAGTTGAAGCCGGCGATGGTCTCGGAGAAAATCTCGATCTTGCCGGACGGTGTCGGCAGAGGCTTGCCTTCGGGATCGCCGCGGAAGGCGCGCAGCGGGCCGCCATCGTGCACCAGTTGCGGCAGCATCAGTTCGCCACGCTCCCAGAACGTATCGAAGTCTGGCGCGTCGAGACCCTGCGCCGCGAGCGCGTCCTGCGTGGTGCGGTAGAGGTGGCGCAGCCACTGATCGGGCGTGCGTCCCTCGGTGAAGGCTTCGCCGTGGCCGGCGCGCTCGGCCAAGCCTGAGAAGATCGCGTAGTCGTCGCGCGCTTCGCCGTAGGGCTCGGCGGCCTGCTTCATCGCAACCATCAGCGGATCGACCTGCGTGGCGCCGATGTCGTTGCGCTCCAGCGTCATCGTCGAGGGCAACACGATGTCGGCGTGACGCGCGGTCGCGGTCCAGCCGATCTCATGCACCACGAAGGTATCGATGTTGGCGACGGCCTGCCGCAGCCGGTTGATGTCCTGATGGTGATGGAACGGGTTGCCGCCGGCCCAATAGACCAGCTTGATATCCGGATAGGTCAGGCGCTGGCCGTCATAGTCGAACGGCGCGCCGGGATTGAGCAGCATGTCGGAAATGCGCGCGACCGGGATGAACTCCTTCACCGGGTTGGTGCCTTGCGGGAAGGCCGCGACCGGCACCGCATTGAAGGTGCGCCCGTAATTGGCGATGGCGCCGAGCGCGTAGTTATAGCCGCCGCCGGGCAGACCGAGTTGGCCGAGCATGGCACCCAGCACCGCCGCCATCCACACCGGCTGCTCGCCGTGCTCGGCGCGTTGCAGCGAATGCGACACCACCACCAGCACGCGCTTGCCGGGCAATAGCTTTGCTTGCCGTTCGATCTCGCTTGCCGGAATGCCGCTGATCGCCGAGGCCCATGCCGCATCCTTGGGGACGCCATCGCTGCGGCCCATCAAATAGTCTTCGAATTTCGACCAGCCGGTGCAGTGGCTGGCGAGAAAGGCGCGGTCATGCCAGCCGTTGGTCACCAGCGTGTGCGCGATGCCGAGCATCAGCGCGGTGTCGGTGCCGGGCCGCAATGCCAGCCACTCCGCCTTGATCTCCTCGGGAAGATCGTCGTTGATCGGGCTGACGAGAACGAAGCGTGCGCCGCGCGCGTGCGCCGCCCGCATGTGGTCGCGCTCGGTGTGGCGGCTGACACCACCGGAGGCGATGCTGGAATTCTTCAGCGCCATGCCGCCGAAAGCGAGCAGCACGTCGGTGTGGGCGGCGATGTCCTCCCAGCTCACATTGCGGCGGGACATGTCGTCGTATCGGCCGAGCACGTGCGGCAGGATCACAGACGCCGCGCCGGAACTGTAGGTGTTGACCGAACGAATGTAGCCGCCCATCGCGATATTGAGGAAGCGATGCATCTGGCTCTGGGCGTGGTGAAAGCGCCCGGCGCTGGCCCAGCCGTAGGAGCCGCCGTAGATCGCCTTGGGGCCATGGGTATCGCGGACTCGCACCAGTTCGGCGGCGAGGCGGTCGAGCACCTCGTCCCACGGCAGCGCGACGAATTCATCGCGGCCGCGCCGCTTGTCCTTGCCTGGGCCATTCTCCAGCCAGCCCCGCCGAACCATCGGCCGCGCCACGCGCGCCTTGTGGCGCAGCGCATCGGAGAAATTCTGGATGATGCGGTTGGGATGCGGGTCTTGCGGGTGCGGCGTGATGACCAGCTTGTCGTCGACCCATTTGGTCGAGAACACGCCGTAATGCGAGCTGTGCGACCGCGGCGTCGCGGACTTCAAGGTGTTTGCCGTCATCATATGCTCCCGGAATTAAGACGATCCAGTTGCATCATCCGGGCATTGATCCAATCGCGTCGGATCGGGCCCACGTCTGGCCTCGTCGATCACCAGCGATCTGCGCGAAGCGTAAGGCGCGGAACGGCAAGGTCGCCGTTCCGGACTGAGCATCAATGCTTTTGTCCATACAGGATCGGGACCGCGGAATCCACGATCACTTCGATCAGATTTGTTCCAGATTCCGTGAAGGCGTGCTTGAGCGCCGGCATCAGTTCCGCGGATTTTTCCACACGCACCGCCGCGCAGCCCATGCCTTCGGCGAGCCGGACGAAATCGAGGCCGGGCAGATCGAGTCCCGGCACCTTGCGCACCTGCATCACCTGGCTGAACGAGCGCATGGCGCCGTAGCCGGAATTGTTGATGACGACGACGGTGAGCGGCAGCTTGCGCTGCACGGCCGTCCATAGCGCTTGCAGCGAATACATCGCCGAGCCGTCGCCGATCAGGCAGACTGTGCGACGATCCGGGCGGCCGAACGCCATGCCGACGGAAGCGGGCAGCGCGTGACCCAATCCGCCGCTGGACATGGTGTAAAAGCTGTCCTGTCCCGGCATCGGCAGGAATTTCTGCATCGTTGGGCGATGCGACGGCACTTCCTCGGCGAGCGCCGTGCCCTTCGGCATCGTCACCGACAGTGCGTGCATCAGATATTCGACCGGAATCGGATCGGCGGCCTTCGGCGCCGGCGGCAGCACGCGACCTGCGGGAAGCGTCCGCCTGCTCGTCGGCAATGCGTCGCGCAGCGCCGTCAGCGCCGGCCGCATGGTGGCGATGATGCTGGTGCCGAGCGGCGCGACCGAAGCAGCGGTCGGATCGTCGGTGATTTGAAAGATGGTGGTGTCGCCGTCGAAGATGGCGGCATGGCCTTCGACATGGAAGGTGAACACCGGCGCGCCGATCACCACGACGAGATCGTGATCGCGCAACGCGTCGGAGAGCTGTGCCGGCGACGCATGGAGGAAACCGGCGAATTGCGGATGCCGTTCCGGGAAACTGCATCGTGCCGAGAAGGGACTGACCCACACCGCGGCGCGGCTTTTCTCCGCGACCTCGACCATCAGATCGACAGTGCCGGCGCGATCGACCGCAGGCCCCACTACCAGCGCGGGCCGTTTGCTCTTGGTAAGCGCATCGACCAACGTTTGAATATCGGCCTTGTCCGGGCCGATCTCGCGGGTGACGCGGCGCGCGGCCGCCGGTTGGGTCGGCTGCGTCCAGTCGTCGATCGGAACAGATACGAAGGTCGGCCCGCATGGCGGCTGCATCGCGACGTAATAGGCGCGGGCGATCGCAGCCGGCACATCCTCGGCACGCGCCGGCTCGACGCTGTACTTCACATAAGGACGCGGAAATTCCGAAGCGCGCTCGGCATAGAGGAAGGCGTGCAGCGGCAGGATGCTGCGCGCCTGCTGGCCGGCGGTGATGACCATCGGCGTCTGGTTGCGATGCGCGGTGTAGATGTTACCGAGTGCGTTGCCGACACCGGCGGCCGAATGCAGGTTGACGAAGGCGGCATTGCGTGTCGTCTGCGCGTAGCCATCCGCCATGCCGACCACGGATGCTTCCTGAAGGCCGAGCACGTAGTCGATATCGTCGGGCCAGTCGCTCAGGAACGGCAGTTCGGTCGAGCCGGGATTGCCGAACACGCGCTTGATACCGAAGGCACGAAGCAATTCGAAAGTGGCTTGCTTGACGGTCGTGGCGGCGCGGTTGTTTTCAGGTTTCTTGCGGGGCACGTGACGATCCTTGACGGCATCAGTTCGATGGCCGTCAATCTATCGCGTTTTGACGCGCCGTGAATACCGCTTCGTATCAGGAATGCGCATCAAATTCATGCGCATTCCAATTCGACGATCACGCCTCCAGTGAAACGACGCGGAAAGTGCTATTTCCCCGCGCTAATTCACCAGCTCGCCGTGCCGCGCATGGTGGGCGCGCCATCGGCGTTGGCGACCCAGATGTCGAGACCTTCGGCGATCTCGTTGGCGTTGACGCTGAACTCACCGCCTTCGAACAGCGGCTGCAAACCGCGATAGTTGAATTTCTTCGGCGCGGTGCCGCCATGCAGATGCGCGGCGAACTCCACCAGCAGCGCGGCCTGCATCGGGCCGTGGAAGATCAGGCCGGGATAACCTTCGACCTTGGTGACGTAGTCGCGGTCGTAGTGGATGCGGTGGCCGTTGAAGGTCAGCGCCGAATAGCGGAACAGCAGCACTGGATCGGAGATATGAGTCTGACGATGCTTCGCTGCCGGCGGCGCGGCAGCAGGCTTCGCGGGCGCGGCATTCTTGCCGCCGGTCGGCATGTCGCGATAGACGATGTCCTGCCGCTCGCGGATCGCGACGCCGCGCGCGGTGCTGATGGTGTGCTCGACCGAGACGAAGCACAGCGTGCCGGTGCTGCCGCTCTTGACAGTAACGTCGGCGATGCGCGACGCCCGCGTGGCCTCGTCGCCGACGCGCAGCGGTTCGATGAATTGCAGTTCGCCGCCCGCCCACATGCGGCGCGGCAACGGCACCGGCGGCAGGAAGCCGCCGCGTGTGGGGTGGCCGTCCGGTCCCAGCATCGACATCGGATAGACAGGTTGCGCGAGGCACCAGTGCGTGGTGAATGGCGCGGCGTCGCCTCGCTTCGGTTCACCGATGTCGAGGAACAGCGTCGCGCGCAGGCCCTTTACCAGTTGCGCGGTGACGATGTCGCTGGCTTCCTCGGTGCGGCCGATCCATTGCCGCAGATGATCGAGATCGAGCGTATCGGTCATGCCTTTTTCTCCGCGCGGGCATTGCTGTGCTGGCCGATGGCGGGCACCGCGCCGTAGTGGCGCTGCTCGTCCATCACGATAGCGGCGGGCGCCGGGTAGGTCAGCTTACCGTTTGGTGAATCCACCTCGATTCGTCGCAGATGCGGATGCTTCGAGAGGTCATCCATGGTGTTGACTTCGGCGAACGCGATGTCGGCCTTGTCGAGCCGTTGCAGCAGCATGTCGCGCGTCATCGATGCGAACGCTTCGCCGACCAGGCGATCAGTCAGCTCGCGATGGCGCACGCGCTCGACCATGTTGGCGAGGCGCGGATCGTCGGGCAGCGCCGGTTGCTCCATCACGTCGGCGCAGAGTTTTTTCCACTCGCGCTCATTCTGGATCGAGATCAGGATATCCTTGCCGTCCTTCGAGGTGAAGACGCCGTAGGGCGCGATCGACGGATGCGCGAGACCGATACGTTTCGGGGATTTGCCGGCTTCGGCCGCGAGCAATGGCACGGTGAGCCAATCCGCCATCACGTCGAACATCGAGATGCGAATGTCGGCGCCCTTGCCTGAGACGGAGCGCCCGATCAACGCTTCGAGAATGGCGGCATGTGCCGTCGCGCCGGTAGCGATATCGACGATGGAAAGGCCGACGCGCGAGGCGCTTTCCGGGCCGCCGGTGATCGAGGCGAGGCCGCTCTCGGCCTGGATCAGCAGGTCGTAGGCCTTGCGGTTGGCATAGGGGCCGTCGTCGCCATAACCGGAGATGGTGCAGACGATGAGGCGCGGATAATCCTTGCGCAGCCGCTCGCGTGCGAAGCCCAGCTTGTCCATCGCGCCGGGCTTGAGGTTCTGCAACAGCACGTCGGCGCTGGCGATCAGCGTCTCCAACTCCTTGCGCCCGGCTTCGGTCGCGAGATCGACGACGACGGACTCCTTGCCGCGATTGAGCCAGACGAAGTAGCTGCTCTGGCCTTTCGCGAAGGCGTCGTAGCCGCGCGCGAAATCGCCTTCGGGGCGTTCGATCTTGATGACGTGCGCGCCGGCGTCGGCAAGACGCGAGCTGCAGAACGGCGCCGCCACCGCCTGTTCGACGGCGACGACGGTGAGGCCTTCAAGCGGAAGCGTCATGGCGCGACTCAATACGAGCGCGGCATGCCGAGGACATGCTCGGCGAGATGCGACAGGATCAGGTTGGTGGAGATCGGCGCAACCGAATAAAGCCGCGTCTCGCGGAATTTACGCTCGATATCGTATTCCTCGGCAAAGCCGAAGCCGCCGTGCGTCTGGATCGCAGCATTGGCCGCTTCGAACGAGGCGTCGGCGGCGAGCATCTTCGCCATGTTGGCTTCGGCGCCGCAGTCCATTCCCGCCTCGTAGCGGCGGGTAGCTTCCCGCACCATCAGTTCCGCGGCGCGCATCGACGCGTAAGCCTTGGCGATCGGGAATTGGATGCCCTGGTTCTGGCCGATCGGGCGGCCGAACACCACGCGGTCCTTGGCGTAGTTGGTGGCCTTGTTGATGAACCACTTGGCGTCGCCGATGCATTCGGCGGCGATCAGGATGCGCTCGGCGTTCATGCCGGACAGAATGTAGCGGAAACCCTTGCCTTCCTCGCCGATGAGATTCTCCGCCGGCACCTTCATGTTGTCGAAGAACACTTCGGTGGTGGCGTGGTTCATCATGGTGCGGATCGGGCGGATGGTGAGGCCGTTGCCCTTGGCTTCGCGCATGTCGACGATGAAGACCGACAGGCCCTCGGTGCGCTTCTGCACCTGATCCTTCGGCGTGGTGCGCGCGAGCAGGATCATGAGGTCGGAATGTTCGGCGCGGCTGGTCCAGATCTTCTGGCCGTTGACGACGTAGTGGTCGCCGTCGCGGCGCGCGGTGGTCTTCAGCGAGGTCGTGTCGGTGCCGCTGGTCGGCTCGGTGACGCCGAAAGCCTGCAGGCGCAACTCGCCGCTGGCGATCTTCGGCAGCCATTTTGCTTTCTGTTCGTCGGAGCCGTGACGCAGCACGGTGCCCATGGTGTACATCTGGGCGTGGCAGCCGCCGCCGTTGCAGCCGGCGCGCTGGATTTCCTCGAGCACCGCCGCCGCAGCCGACAATTTCAGACCGGAGCCGCCGTATTCCTCGGGCACCAGGACCGAGAGATATCCGGCTTCCGTCAGCGCATCGACGAAGGCTTTGGGATAAGCCATCTCGCGATCGAGCTTGCGCCAGTATTCGCCGGGGAATTGGGCGCAAAGCTTGGCAACGGCTTCACGGATATCTGCGTAATCTTCGGTGCTCACGGTTTCCTCGATTGGTTGGTGGCCGCACTGTGCGGCATCGCGTGCGATAAATCCAGACGTCAAGAATCCGGCTTTCGCGCTTGTCGCGCGTTGTATGCAGCTAACGGCTTTGGCCGAGGTTCGCCAATACAATTTCGCTGGGGTGATAGATCGAAAAACGATGACCGGCGACGCGTGGCGTCGCCGGTCATGTTGTCGTGCCAAGATCGGAGATCAGGACAGCCGGACGGGCAGGGATTCGTAGCCCTTCACGAAGCTGGAATAGATCCGCTTCGGCGCGCCGACCACTTCGATGTTGTCGAAGCGTTGCAGCATCTCTTCCCAGAGGATGCGCAGTTGCAACTCCGCAAGCCGCATGCCGACGCACCGATGGATGCCGAAGCCGAACGACATATGCGTTTTCGGCCGCGCGCGGTCGATGATGAATTCGTTCGGCCGTTCGATCACCTCGTCGTCGCGGTTGCCGGAGACGTACCACATCACCACGCGGTCGCCCTTGCGGATCGCCTTGCCGCCGATCTCGGTGTCCTGGAGCGCGGTGCGGCGCATATGCGCCAGCGGCGTCTGCCAGCGGATCACTTCCGGCACCATGGTTTCGATCAAGCCCGGATTGGCGCGCAGCTTGGCGTATTCGTCCGGGAATTCGTTGAGCGCCAGCACCGAGCCGCTCATTGAGTTGCGGGTGGTGTCGTTGCCGCCGACGATCAGCAGGATGAGATTGCCCATCAGGTTGTCGGGGTCCATGTGGCGCGTCGCATCGCTGTGCGCCATCATCGACAGCAGGTCGTTGCGCGGCTCGGAATTGACCCGCTCGTTCCAGAGCTTGCCGAAATATGTCGCGCATTCGTTCAACTCGTCGCGGCGCTGTTCTTCGGATTCCACCACCATGCTCTTGGGCAGCGCGGTGGAGACGTCCGACCAGCGCGTCAGCTTCTGGCGATCTTCCCACGGAAAATCGAACAGCGTCGCCAGCATTTGCGTGGTGAGGTTGATGGAGACGCGCTCGACGAAGTCGAACGGCTCGTTGCGCGGCAATTCGTCGAGCACCTTTTGGGTGCGCTTGCGGATCAGTTTCGCCATCTCGTCGAGATGCGTCGGCGTGAACATCGGCATCACGGTTTTTCGCTGCGGCATGTGCTGCGGCTCGTCCATCGAGATGAAACTCGGCCAGTCGTAGCCCACCGGAACGTCGCGGATCATGATGCCGCCGTTCCTCATATCAGAGGAGAAGATGCCGTGGCTGGTGTCGACATGCATGATGTCGTTGTATTTCGTCACCGACCAATAGGGTTCGATCGGCGCCTTGGTGCAGTAGTGCACCGGCGCTTCGTTGCGCAGCCGCTCGAAGTAAGGCCACAGCGTATCGTTGCGGAACAGGCGCGGCGCGCCGGGATGGAAGTCCTCGATCGGCATCGCGTAGGCTTCTTCGCGCGCGGCCTGTTGCAGCGCCGCCTTGCCCGGCTCGATGGTGCGATGGATGTTCATGGCCTGACGGCTCCCTGTGCGGTCATGACGACGGCGCCGTCACGACGAAGCGGCATCGGTCGAGACAAATCTTTCACAGTCTGAGCAAATTCCTAGAGGGATTCTTGCGTCCATACGCCGGCAGGATTGCGGCCGGTTCGTGCCGGGCCTGGCGCGGTATTTGGGTATGGCGGTTGGGGAATCTGCATTATTTTACCATGCTCGTAAAGGTTGATTAACCGACTTCAAACAATCTTTCTCGGTCAATCCATGGGGATTAGGGGATCCAGAATGAATTTCCTTCAACGGTCGAATGATCTGGCCAGCAAGTTCGCCGCTCTCGACAAATCGCAGGCCATCATCGAGTTCGACCTGGAGGGGACAATCCTCGGCGCGAACGACAACTTCCTTAGCGTGCTCGGCTATCGCCTCGATGAAATCCGGGGAAAGCATCACAGCCTGTTCGTCGATCCCGCCGAACGCGACAGTGGCGCGTATCGCGAGTTCTGGGCGGCGTTGAAGCGTGGCGAGTTTCAGGCGCGCGAATTCAAACGTATCGCCAAGGGTGGACGTGAGGTCTGGATTCAGGCGTCCTACAATCCGTTGCTCAACGGCAAGGGCAAGCCGTCCAAGGTGGTGAAGTTCGCGACCGACATCACCGCGCAAAAGCTCAACAACGTCGAATATGAAGAGCAGATCAGGGCCATCGAGAAATCGCAGGCCGTCATTCGCTTCACGCCGGATGGCACCATTCTCGATGCCAACGAGAATTTCCTCAAGGCGCTCGGCTACGACCTTGGGGATATCCGCGGCAAGCATCACAGCCTATTCGTCGAACCGGCCGAGCGGGACCATCCGAATTATCGCGCCTTCTGGGAGGCGTTGCGGCGCGGCGAATATCAGGCAGCCGAATACAAGCGGCTCGGCAAGGGTGGCAAGGCGGTGTGGATCCAGGCCTCCTACAATCCGATCAGCGACGGTAACGGGCGTATCGTCAAGGTGGTGAAGTTCGCCACCGATATCACCGCGCAGGTCGAAGATCGTTTGCGGCGCGCCAAGGTGCAGCAGGCGATCGATGCCGATCTCGGGCTCATCACCGAGGCGATGGCGAAAGCGACCGGCCAGGTATCGTCGGCCGCTGGCGCATCGACACAGACGTCGTCCAACGTGCAGGCGGTGGCGGCAGGCGCCGAAGAACTGGCAGCGTCGGTCGGCGAGATCAGCCGGCAGGCGGCCGACGCGCTCGGCATCTCGCGGCAGGCGGTGACGCAGGCCGACGAGACCAGCACCATCGTCTCCGGTCTTGCCGACGCGGCCGAACGCATCGGCGACGTCGTCAAGCTGATCAACAACATCGCAGACCAGACCAATCTCCTGGCGCTGAACGCGACCATCGAGGCGGCGCGAGCCGGCGAGGCGGGACGCGGTTTCGCGGTCGTGGCCTCCGAGGTGAAGAGCCTCGCCGCGCAAACCGCGAAGGCGACCGATGACATCAGTTCCCAGATCGCCGAGGTTCAGGGTGCGACGGGCAACGCCGTCAGCGTCATCGAGGCGATCTCGCAAACGATTTCCCGCATCAACGAGATTTCCTCAGCGATCGCCGCATCGGTCGAGGAACAGGCGTCGGTGACGCAAAGCATCTCGTCCAACATGCAGGTGGCGGCGAAAGGCGTCAACGAAGTCAACGACAGCCTCAGCGACATCGCGGAATCCGCGCGGTCGGTCGACGAGTCGACCCGCAAGGTCAAGGAGGCCTCGCGCTCGCTGGCATAGAGCCATTCCCGTTCCGATTGAATCGGAACGGGGCGCCAGATTTATATTTTAACGCGTTTTCTTGACGCGAACCGGCGTCCACTTCACTCGAAAACGCTCTGGCGGGCGCATACGACCTCAAGCCACTTCTCCGGCCCCGCGACCCGTGGCATGGTTGCCCGGACAGTGGGCCCGCGGTCGCGCGGTTGCGGCCGTGGCCTGGCGGAGGAGATGGTCGACGATGATTCCGAATGCGCTACCGACGTTCAATTTCGATCTTGGCGAAACCGCAGACGCGATCCGCGAAACGGTTCACGATTTCTCGGCCAACGAGATCGCGCCGCGCGCCGACGAGATCGACAAGACCAATCAGTTTCCGCGGGACCTGTGGCCGAAGATCGGCGGGCTCGGGCTGCTCGGCATCACGGTCGAGGAGGAATACGGCGGCGCTGGGCTCGGCTATCTCGAACACTGTCTCGCGATGGAAGAAATTTCGCGCGCGTCGGCATCGGTCGGCCTGTCTTATGGCGCGCACTCCAACTTGTGCGTCAACCAGATCCGGCGCAACGGCAACGAGGCGCAGAAGCGCAAGTATCTGCCGAAGTTGATCTCCGGCGAGCATGTCGGCGCGCTGGCGATGTCGGAGCCGGGCGCGGGGTCGGACGTGGTGTCGATGAAGACCCGCGCCGACAAGAAGGGCGATCGTTACGTTCTTAATGGCAACAAGATGTGGATCACCAACGGCCCGATCGCCGAGACCTTGGTGGTCTACGCCAAGACCGATCCGAACGCCGGGCCGCGCGGCATCACCGCGTTCCTGATCGAGAAGGGCATGAAGGGATTCTCGACGGCGCAGAAGCTCGACAAGCTCGGCATGCGCGGCTCCGACACCGGCGAACTGGTGTTCGAGGATTGCGAGGTGCCGGAGGAGAACGTGCTGGGCCAGGTCGGGCGCGGCGTCAACGTGCTGATGTCCGGCCTCGACTACGAGCGCACGGTGCTGGCGGCGGGGCCGCTTGGGATCATGCAAGCGTGCCTCGACGTCGCGGTGCCTTACGTGCACGAGCGCAAGCAGTTCGGGCAGCCGATCGGCACCTTCCAGCTCGTCCAAGGCAAGGTCGCCGACATGTACGTCACGATGAATGCCTGCCGCGCCTACGTCTATTCGGTGGCGAAGGCCTGCGACCGCGGCGAGACCACGCGCGAGGATGCCGCCGGCGCGATCCTCTACGCCGCCGAGAAGGCGACGCAATGCGCGCTCGACGCGATCCAGTTGCTTGGCGGCAACGGTTACATCAACGACTATCCCACGGGACGTCTGTTGCGTGACGCAAAACTCTACGAGATCGGCGCCGGCACCAGCGAAATCCGCCGCATGCTGATCGGCCGCGAATTGTTCGAGAAGACGACGTAAGCGACGGCGCCGCAGGATACTTGCTCCGTCATGCCCGGTCTTGTGCCGGCCATCCACGGTTTTGGGTGCCAACGCGAAAGACGTGGATGGCCGGAATAAATCCGGCCATGACGGATGAGGGGTCGATGGCCGCGAGAAAAGCCGTCATTGCGAGGAGCGTAAGCGACGAAGCAATCCAGTTTTTGCTTTGTGGCCTTTTGGATTGCTTCGCTTCGCTCGCCACCCAGTATGAGTCGTCCCGCGCAGGCGGGGACCCAGATCCCCTGGCTGCATAATCAACGGGATATTCAGTCGAAGGTCACAAGTGCTGTCCGCATCATGAACGACACGGCGTCTGGGTCCCCGCCTTCGCGGGGACGACACAATTGAAGTTGTACTTGGCCCTACCCCGTATCACTCCGTCGGCAAGTCGTTCATCTTCGCGACCCATGCGCGCACGTCGGTCAGCACCTGTGGCAGCACAGCCTCCACCTCGGCCATCGTCATGCCGGCCTTGATGCGCGGGTCGTAGAGGATGTTGAGGATGTACTGATCGTAGATGTCGAAGAAGCCCATGCGCACGTCATCGTTGAACATGGTCCACGGCACCGAGCCGGTGTCGTTGATCGGCCCGAGCGATTGCAGCAGTTCCTCGTAGGCGCAATCGCGGAAGGTGAAGTCGCCGTTGTCGACGGTGAGGAACACATCGGAATGCTGAATGGCGTATGCCTCGTTCTTGCGAAAGCCGGACAGGCATTGCGGGTCGAGCGATTTGCGGATCTCTTGCGCGCGCTCTTCGCCGTAGAACGTTGTCAGCGTGCTGTCGAAATCGCGGTCGCGGATCAGGTGGACGTTGACGCTGGCGGCTTCAACATCCGTGGTCATCGCGATGTCGAGATGACGGATATGCTTTGCGATGTCGGCGACGATGCCGGCGATCTGCTTCTGACGCTTGCCGTGCACTCCGCTGACGGCGACCCGCACCGGCATTTCATATTTGCGGATGCGATCGACGCGACCGGCAAGATGAAACTCCGCGCCGAACGTCGTCTTGAGAAAACCGTCGATGATGTCCTTGTCGGAGAAGTTCGTGCGCTGCTGACGCTGGCGCGCGGCGATGGTGGCGCTATCGGCGGCGAATGCAGTACGCGGCATCGCAGGCAACGCGATCAGCAATGCCAGCATGGCCAGCCAAAATCGGATGACGAGGCTTTGCATCGTCCGCTCTTGAGGTGCTGCATATTCCATATGGCACCTTAGCAAGGGCAGTAGTTGCCGTCATTGCGAGCGAAGCGAAGCAATCCAGTCTTTTTGTTCAGGTCTGGATTGCTTCGTCGCTTGCGCTCCTCGCAATGACGGGTAACTGGAACCTGCTACGGCGTGATCTCAGTTCTTCACCACCACCGTGGTGCCGACCGGGACGCGGCTGTAGAGATCGGTGACGTCGTCGTTGGTCATGCGGAAGCAACCCGACGAGACCGCCTGGCCGATCGTCTCCGGTTCGTTGGAGCCATGGATGCGATACAGCGTCGAGCCGAGATACATCGCGCGCGCGCCGAGCGGATTTTCGATGCCGCCCTTCATGTGGCGCGGCAGGTCGGGCCGACGCCGCAGCATCTGCGCGGGCGGGGTCCAATCCGGCCATTCCTTCTTGGCAGTGATGCGGTGCGTACCGGACCAGCGGAAGCCGTCGCGGCCGACGCCGATGCCATAGCGCAGCGCTGTGCCGTTCGGCTGCACCAGATAGAGGCGGCGTTCCCGTGTGTTGATGACGATGGTGCCGGGGGCGTAGCTTTCGTTGAAATTGACCGTGGTGCGCGGGATCGGGCTCGATCCGCCGAACGGAAGTGCGAAATTGGGATTCATGATCGTCCGGCTGTCAACAAACTGCGCCGACGCGCTTCCGGCCATCATTAGTCCCATCGTTGCCGCAGTCAGCAGGACAGCAAACCCTCGCTTCATCTTCGCCCCTTCAAAATTCAATTGATTATCAGGAAAAAGGACATAATTCGCGGTGCTTCGCAACCCACGGCGCTGTGAAATCGGGATTTCCGAGTCCGGCGTGACCGAAAAGACGCGTATCGCCAGCATTGGAACGCTTGCCGGCAATGCCTTCCTGGATGGCTGCATTGCAGCCGCCCTTAATCCTTTGACGCAACCCGCCAACAATGGTTCATCTTGAAGGTAACAAAATGCATGAAGGGAGTGCGACGATGAATGGTGCGGAAAGCCTGGTGCGAACCTTGGTGGCGGGTGGCGTCAACGTCTGCTTCACCAATCCGGGCACTTCGGAAATGCACTTCGTCGCGGCGCTGGATCGGGTCGA
>JBQCHY010000054.1:0-106613 GCA_051954235.1 Xanthobacteraceae bacterium | reverse complement strand
TTTTTAATTCTTTTGGGGTTTTTATATTTTTTTTATATATTTACTTTCCTTTTTTTGGGGGGGTGTGTCGCCTTCAATTTTTTTTTTTATGGGGGGGGGGGGCCGCCAAACCCCGGGCCATGACGAACTGAGGGAACGAGTTGAGCCTCTGCGCGTGCGATGAGGAGAATTTCGGAAAGCACACCGAATACGCCTACCGCCTTGCCGCCACTTCAGCCCGCAAACGTTCTTCCTGCTCGCGCAGTTCCGGGGTGAAGGCCTCGCCGAAATCCTCGGCTTCGAACACCTGACGCAGTTCGAGTTCGTCGCCGGGCGCGAACGGCGCGCGCTTCATCCAGGCGATGGCTTCGTCGCGCGAGGCGGTCTCGATCATCCAGAAACCGCAGACGAGATCGCCGTTGGCAGGGAACGGACCATCGACCGCGGTGACACCATCATCGGAAAAGCGAATGCGTGCACCCTTCACGGTCGGATGCAACCCCTCGCCGGAGAGCATCACGCCCGCCTTCACCATTTCCTCGTTGAAGCGGCCCATTTCGGCCAGCATCGCCTCGCTGGGCATCACGCCGGCTTCGGTATCCCGGTTCGCCTTCACCATCACCATGAAACGCATCGCTGTTCTCCGTTGATCGGCCCGGCTCGTGCCGGCTCTGTGATGAAGACGAACGTGCGACGGCACTCCCGACATTGCCGGTGACGATTTTCTAACGCGGGGACACGATCAGCCTTCCTGCGGGAACATATGGAAATAAGGTTCCGCCTCCCTCAGCACCCGTGCGTAGGATGGCCGCGCCTTCAGCCGCTCCAGATAGGCGGCGAGATGCGGGTGGCTGTCCGCGTAAGGCAGCACCTTCGCGGCGTAGAACAGCGCCGGCGCCGCCGCGCAATCCGCCATCGAGAAATCGTCACCGGCCGCCCATGGCCGCGACGCCATGTCGCGCTCGGCGATATCGTAGGCGGCGCGCATCCGCGTCTTGGCATCCTCGACGCCATGCGGGTCCTTGGCTCCGGCCGGGCGCAGCCGGTTGCCGACGACCTTTTGCATATGATTGTGGATGTGCAGATCGTAGAATCGATCGGCAAGGCGCACCGCGCGCGCGGCATCGCCGTCCTCGGGAATAAGCCGCGTCGCGCCCGGATAGTGCCGATCGAGATAATCGATGATGATGCTGGACTCCGGCACCACTTCGTTGCGCGCATCATCCTGCAACACCGGAAACTTGCCGACGCCCCACAGCTTCAGCAGCATCGCGCGCTCGTCCGGATCGCCGAGATTGACCGGGACCGCTGTGAACGGCGTCGCGTTTTCATACAGAGCAATCATCGCCTTGTGACAATAGGACGACAGCGGATGCATATAGAGCGTCAGCGACATCGTGTTCTCCATGGAATAATTTGTAGTGCGGCGCGACGCGGCACGCCGCACATCGCAATCAGGCCTCTGGCACATAACGGTTGACGACGATGCCGGTGCCATAGGCCCTGGCATCGAGCAGGCGCAGCTTTTGCATCGCGCTCGGCTTGAATAGCGGCGTGCCGCTGCCGAGCAGCACCGGGCAGATGCCGATGCGGTATTCATCGACAAGCCCCGCCGCGCCAAACTGCGAGACGAGGTCGGCGCTGCCGAAGATGAAAATGTCCTTGCCGGTTTCGCGTTTCAGCCGCTCCGTCGTCGCAGCGGCATCGCTCCCGAACACCTGCACATTGCGCCAGCCCGACTGCGTGACGGAGCGCGAGAACACGAACTTCGGCAGCGTGTTCATGAAATCCGCCACCTCCGCTGCCTCGCCGCTTGCGTTCGACCAATAGGACGCCATCAGGTCATGGGTGCGGCGGCCGAACATCAGCGCGCCGGCGGTCCGTAGCTGCGCGATGGACAGTTGTTCGAGTTCAGGACCCCAGACGTCGGAATGAAACGAGAGATCGTGGCCCGGCCCTTCCATGTAGCCGTCCAGCGTCATCAGGTTCCACACGATCAGACGCGCCATGCTACGCTCCCATACCACTTGCATTTTGCAACCGGTTGCAGCCTAGCCAGACCGGTGCGAAAATGCAAGCGGTTTAAAAGCCATGACTAAAACTGGCCCATTTCTGATCGTCATTGCGCGCGAAGCGAAGCAATCCAGAATGTCACAAAGCAAGGGCTGGATTGCTTCGTCGCTCCGCTCCTCGCAATGACGAACAAAGAAGGCAAAGCGACTATGGATGCGCTGCAACGTTCCGACTGCCCGATCAATCTCACGCTGGAAGTGATCGGCGACAAGTGGACCTTGCTGATCATTCGCGACATCATCTTCGGCAATCGTCGTCACTTCCGCGAACTGCTGACGAGATCCAACGAAGGCATCTCGTCGAACATTCTCGCCGACCGGCTGAAGACCTTGATGAGCGAAGGCATCCTCACCCGCGAGGATGATCCGACGCACAAGCAGAAAGGCATCTACAGCCTGACGGAGAAAGGCATCGCGCTGTTGCCGATCCTCGCGGAGATGGGTGCGTGGGGATACAAGTACCTCCCGGTCAGCGAAGAACTCGGCGTGCGCGCGCAGGTGCTGCGCGACGGCGGCCCCAAGATGCGCGCGGATTTCATGGACGAATTGCGCGCACGCCATCTCGGCATCAAGCCGCGCAAGACGCGCGGCCCTTCGGTAAGCGAACGCTTACAGGCCGCCTATGAAGACGCGATGGCGCGCAAGACAAACAACAAGGCAAAAAATTCGCGCGCGACGAAACGCGCGTGAATTTTCTGCCATTTCGATTCCGAAACAGAATTGGCAGCGTCTTCCTGCACTTGCCGCAATGCAGATAGCGTGTGTCGATTTCACGCCGCACGTTGCGGGTTCCATCGCAACAAATTCTCGCCGCATTGATTGATCACGCTTTCGTCATTGTTTCGGCCGTGGGGACACAAGCGCGGCGGAAGCAAGTCGAAGGGGCGTTCTGCGTAAAAATCAATTCAAGTTTGGCTCGCGCATTCGTGCTGCGATGAGTCATGCCCGAACCACTTTGGCTCGCGCCACGCGAGCTCAAACCACTTGGGGAGGACATCATGAATGATGCCACGAAACGCGCAGGCACCGGGACGCTGGCGCACATGCTCTCTCACGTGATGGCCGTCACCGCGCTGCTGGTGATCGCGGTGTGCGTGTTTTACGTGAGATAGGTTTTGGCCGTCACATCATCGATCGTCATCGCGAGCGAAGCGAAGAAATCCAGCTTTGCGAAAGATTGAGCGCTGATCGATTCACGACCGACGCTTGATTCCGATCATCTCCACTCGTCATGGCCGGGCTTGTCCCGGCCATCCACGTCTTGCGGATTATCCAAGGCGAAGGACGTGGATGGCCGGAATAAATCCGGCCATGACGACGAAATACTGCGGACCGCATCATCGTCCGCCGCACTCGCAAGAATCCTGTTCCCCGCCACGAGAACACGCGCTAAGACCCGCGCATCGTCTCTCGCATCGGGCTGATCATGACCACCAGCATCACCAAAGTCGCGCTGATCACCGGCGCCGCACGCGGCATCGGGCTCGCCACAGCGAAACGCTTTCTCGCCGAGGGCTGGGCCGTGGCGCTCATCGACGTCGAGGACGCGCAACTGCGCGAAGCGGCGGCCTCCCTCGCCGACCCGGTCAACGTGCTGGCGCTGCATTGCGACGTCTCTGATCCCGCCGCAGTGCACGGCGCAATGGCGCGCATCAATGAGCGCTTCGACCGGCTCGATGCGCTGGTCAACAATGCCGGCGTCGCGGTGTTCAAACCGATCCTCGAGACCGCCGACGACGAATGGGACCGCGTGCTGGCGGTGAACCTCACCGGGCCGTTCCTCTGCATCAAGGCGGCGGCGCCCCTGATGCGCGAACATGGCGGCGGCGCCATCGTCAACATCACCTCGATCTCGGGACTGCGCGCCTCGACGTTGCGCGTCGCCTACGGCACCAGCAAGGCCGGGCTTGCACACCTCACCAAGCAGGCGGCGGTCGAACTCGCCTCGCTCGGCATTCGCGTCAACGCGGTGGCGCCGGGGCCGGTCGATACCGCCATGGCCAAGGCGGTGCATTCGCCGGCGATCCGCGCCGACTATCACGACGCCATTCCGCTCAATCGCTATGGCCTCGAGGAAGAACTGGCGGATGCGATCTTCTTCCTGTGCAGCGAACGCGCGAGCTACATCACCGGGCAGTTGCTCGCCGTCGACGGCGGCTTCGACGCCGCCGGCATCGGCCTGCCGACGCTGCGCCGGGAAGGCAAGAACGGGTAGCGGCACGCGTCTCTCAGTCGCGTCGTCCCCGCGAAGGCGGGTCTTCTTGGCGGTCATGGCCGGATTTATTCCGGCCATCCACGTCCTTGCGGTGACTCAACGTGAAGAACGTAGATGGCCGGGACAAGCCCGGCCATGACAGCGGAAAGTTTGGTTGTCACTCCTGATGCCCCACGTTCGCGAGCACGACAGTATTGGCGTTGCAAATTCCCGCATAACAATATTGCAATCGCGGCGCGTGCAATTTTCGCGGGGCATGCCTAGATGGACGAAAGCGTTTCCCTCCTGCGCCTTCTCGCGCGATAGCTGACGGACATTGCGATGGTCCCCTATTCGATTCTCGATCTCGTTCGCGTCACCGAAGCGACCGACGCACGCGGCGCCCTCGATAATGCCCGCGATCTCGCCGCCCATGCCGAGCAATGGGGCTACACCCGCTTCTGGGTGGCCGAGCACCACAACATGGCGGGCATCGCCTCCGCCGCGACGTCGGTGGCCATCGCCCACATCGCAGCCGGGACCAGACACATCCGCGTCGGCGCCGGCGGCGTGATGCTGCCGAACCACGCGCCGATCGTCATCGCCGAGCACTACGGCACCCTGGAGCGGCTGTTTCCCGGCCGCATCGATCTCGGGCTCGGCCGCGCGCCCGGCACCGATCAACTGACCATGCAGGCGCTGCGCCGCAGCCTGACCAACAGCGATAACTTTCCGCACGACGTGCTGGAGTTGCAGGCCTACTTCGCCGACGTCGCGCCGGGTCAGCGCATCCAGGCGGTGCCGGCGGCGGGCACGCATGTGCCGCTGTGGATTCTCGGCTCCTCGACCTATGGCGCACAGGTCGCCGCAGAGTTCGGGTTGCCTTATGCATTCGCCTCGCACTTCGCGCCGGCGCAACTGATGCCCGCGCTGGAGATCTATCGCGCGCGCTTCAAGCCCTCGGCGCAACTGGCGAAGCCTTACGCGGTGGTCGGCGTCAACATCATCGCGGCGGATACCGACGCGGAAGCGAAGCGCCTCGCCACCACGATGCAGATGTCGTTCACCAACATCTTCCGCGGCACGCGCGGCCTCAGCAAGCCGCCGATCGACGACATCGAGACCTACTGGACGCCGATGGAAAAGGCGCAGGTGGCGCAGATGCTCGCATGCACCATCGTCGGCGATCTCGACGCGGTGCGCGCAAACGCCGCCAGCCTCGTCGAACAGACCGCGGCGGATGAATTGATGATCGTCTCCGACATCTTCGACCACACCGCGCGGCTGCATTCGTATGAGTTGATCGCGCAGGCGATGCGGTGAGATTCGTCATTGCGAGGAGCGTTAGCGACGAAGCAATCCAGTCCTTGCTTCGCGGCTTTCTGGATTGCTTCGCTACGCTCGCAATGACGGATCCGAGACGCTTTTCTGTTTCAATGAATCCCCACGCCCAGCAGCCGCTCGATCAGGGCGCGGTCGGCGCGTAGCGCGGCCGGTGCGCCGGACCAGACTTCGCGGCCGCGTTCGAGGATCAGCACGCGGTCGGCGAAATCCAATGCGCGTTCGATCTGCTGTTCGACCAGCACCACGGTAACGTCGCCGGAGGACGCAAGCCGCGTGATCATGCTCATCAACTCGTCGCAGATCACCGGCGCGAGACCTTCCAGCGGCTCGTCGAGCAGCAACAGCGACGGTTGACCCAGCATGGTGCGCGCCATCGACAGCATCTGCTGCTCGCCGCCCGACAATTGCCCGCCGAGGTGCCGCCGCCGTTCGCCGAGACGCGGAAACATCTCGTAAGCCTCCGCCAGCGCGGCGCGACCGCGTCCCTTCAATCCGGTGGCGAGATTTTCCTCGACCGTGAGGGACGCGAACACATCGCGACTCTGCGGCACATAGCCGACGCCGGCCAGCGCCCGCGCCGAGGTGCGGCGGCGCGTCAGGTCGACGTCGCCAATGCGCACGCTGCCGGCATGGCGCGTGGAGAGCCCCATGAGCGTCGCGAGCAGCGTGGTCTTGCCGACGCCGTTACGGCCGAGAATGGCGAGCCGCCCGCCGGCCGGAACATCGAGGGTGATGTTCTGCACGATCTGGGTCGGTCCATATCCGGCGCTGAGGCCGGCGACCTCAAGCCGGGCGGCGGGCATCGGCATAACTCCCGAGATAAGCGCGGCGCACGTCCGGATCGGCGGTAACCGCTTGCGGCGTGCCTTCGAAAATCAGACGGCCGTTGGCGAGCACCAGCACGCGTTTGGCGAAACGAAAGACGAGATCCATGTCGTGCTCGATCATCAGCACCGCGATATCGGCCGGCAACCGCTCGATGGCTTCGAGAATTTTCGGCGCTTCGTCGTGCGGCACGCCGGCGGCGGGCTCGTCGAGCAGCAGCACCTTCGGATTGAGCGCGAGCCCGATCGCGAGTTCGAGCAGGCGTTGTTGCCCATAGGCCAGTTGCGACACCGTGATGCGCGCCAGATGCGCGATGCCGAGCGTGCCGAGCAACTGCTCCCATTCGGCGCGCACGTCCGGCGCATCGGTCGCCGCCGAGAAGAAGCGGCGGGTGAGGCCCCTGCGCTGCATGATCGCGAGCGCGACATTGTCGGCGGCGGTGAGCGTGGCGAACAGCCGTGTCACCTGGAAGGTGCGCACCAGCCCGCGCCGCACCCGCGCGGGAATATCGAGATGCGTGATGTCGTCGCCTTCCAGATGCAAGGTGCCGGAGGTCGGAGACAAATCGCCGGAGATGACGTTGACCAGTGTGGTCTTGCCTGCGCCGTTGGGGCCGATCAGCGCGACGCGATCGCCCGGCGCGAGGCGAAACGAAATATTTTCGTTGACGCGCAGGCCGCCGAACGATCGCGAGACTTTATCGAGCGCAAGAAGATCGGTCATGCCCGCTCTCCCCGCCTGAAGACTTTCGGCCACAGCACCGCGACGCCATGCGACAGGCCGCGCGGCGCGAACAGCACGATGGCGATCAACAGCAAGCCCACCAGCGTCATCCAGTGGAACGGATTGGTGGCGGAAACGATGTGCTCGAAAATCTGGAACACGACCGAGCCGAACAGCGCGCCCCACAGATTGCCCGCGCCGCCCAGCACCAGCATCACCAGCACTTCCGCCGAGCGCTCGAACGACACGCTGTCGAGGCCGACCACGCCGGCCGTCATCGCGTTGAGCGCGCCGCCGACGCCGGCCACCGCGCCCGACACCGCATACATGATGACGAGGCGCGGATAGATCGCCGCGCCGATCATCTGCGCGCGCAGGTCGTCATCGCGAATGCCCCGGCACAACAGGCCGAACGGCGAGCGCACGAAGCGCAGCAAGAGAACGAAGACCACGGCAAGCACGACCAGCGAGAACGTAAACGCCGTGCGGCTGTACATGTCGAAGCGAAACAGCCCCAGCACCGGATCGGGCGTGACGCCGGAGAGGCCGTCGCTGCCGCCGGTGACAGACGACAGCTTGTTGGCGAGCGCCGCCACCAGTTGCCCGATCGCGATGGAGAGCACCAGTTGCGGCAATCCGCGAAACCGCGTGATCAGCGCGCCGGAAATCGCGCCGGTGATGGCACCGGCGACGATGCCGACACCGAGCAGCAGGATCGGTTCGCGGATGCCGCCGATGCAGGCATTGCCGACCGCGTAGGCGCTGACGCCGAACAGCGCGGCGTGGCCGAGCGTAGCGATGCCGCAATAGCCGGTCACCAGATCGAGCGACAGCACCAGAAGCGTGATGCCGATCAGCCGCGTCAGGAACGCGAGGTCGTCGGGAAACAGCAGGAAGCCGAGCACGCCGAGTGCGGCGATGGAGAGAACGCCCATCAGTTCGGCGGCCAACGGAAAAGCGCGGTCGGAAGTTTTCGCGAGTGTGGACAGGCCAGTCATGTCAATGCGCCCGCCCGAACAGTCCACGAGGGAACAGGAACGCGATCACGATCACCGCGAGGTAGAAGAAGAACTCGCCGTATTCCGGCGCGAGATATTTTCCCGTGGTGTCGGCAAGGCCGAGCAGCAGCGAGGCCGCCAAGGCACCTGCGATCGATCCCGCGCCGCCGACCGAGACGACGACGAGGAACGTCACCATGTAGCGCAGCGCGTAGAACGGCTCGATCGGCAGCAATTCCGCGCCAACCACTCCGCCGAACGCGCCGAGGCCCACAGCCAAGGCAAACGTCGCGGCATAAATCCATTCGGTGCGGATGCCGAGCGAATCCGCCATGTCGCTGTTATCGACGGAGGCGCGCAGCCGAATACCGAATTCGGTCTTGTCGATCAGAAGCCACAGCGCCAGCGCGGTGACGACGCCGCAGGCGATGACGAAGACGCGATGGGTCGGAATCATCCGGAAGCCGATATCGAGCGGGCCGCTCAACGCGTTCGGCAACGGGATCGCCTTGAGCGTCGGTCCGAAGATGAAATTGGCGAGACCGATGATGACAAAGGTGATGCCGATGGTCAGCAGCAGTTGCGTCAGCGCGTCGGACTTCCGGTAGATGCGACGATAGAGCAGGATTTCGAGCGGAATGGAAATGACGACGGTGCCGATCACCGCGACCACGATGGCGAATGCGTAGCCGACGCCGAGGTCGCGCATCGCATAGGAGGCGAGATAGCCGCCGATCATGGCGAAGGCGCCGTGCGCCAGGTTCACCACCCGCATCAGGCCCATCATGATCGACAGGCCGATGGAGATGATGAACAGCACCATGCCGTAGGAAATGCCGTCGAGGCCGATGCTCAAGATCGTCTGCATGGTCTCATTCCGTGAGCGAAGCCGCCAACGACCGAATACGGCGAACGGCGGCGAGCCGCAACAATGAAAACTCCGGGCGCGAGAACCCATAACCACAGGTTTCTCCCCTCCGTCGTCATGGCCGGGCTTGTCCCGGCCATCCACGTCTCAATTCATCGAAACGCGATAAGGACGTGGATGCCCGCGACAAGCGCGGGCATGACGGAGGAGAGACTTCTCACCATTGAGATCCCGGCCTGCGCGGGGACGACACAAGCCGGCGTTACTTGCTGCTCAGCGCCCAGTCGGGCTGCGCCTCGAAGGTTTTGGTTTCCTTGTTGATCAGCTTGCCATCGACCTTCTCGACCGTGCGCAGATAGACGTTCTGGCGGATGTGGCGGGTGTCCGGATCGATCGACACCGGGCCGCGCGGGCTCACCCACTTCATGCCCTTCACCGCATCGACCGCTTTCGCCGGATCGCGCTTGCCGTCGGTCGCCTCGATCATCTTGTAGATGACGCGCGCGCCGTCATAGGCCGCCACCGAGGTCATGGTGACTTCGTCGAGCTTGCCGCCGTCCTTCACGATCTGCGCGAGGAACGCCTTGTTCTCCGGCGAGTCGTGCGACACCGCGTAGTGATAGGTCGACAGAATGCCGATGCCGGCGTCGCCGATGGTCGGCAGGTCCGGCTCAGTGACGACGTCGCCGGTGGACATCAGCTTGACGCCGCCGGCCTTGAGGCCGTTGTCGATGTAGGCCTTGACGAAGCCCAGCGTCGGCGGGCCGGCGGGCAGGAACGTGAAGATGGTGTCGGCGCCGGAATCCTTGATCCGCTGCATGATCGGGCCGAAATCCGTGGTGTTGAGCGGCATGCGGATGGCTTCGACCACCTGACCGCCCTCGGCCTCGAACGTCTTCTTGAACGCGGCTTCGGCGTCGATGCCCGGGCCATAATCGCTCACCGCGATGGCGACCTTCTTGGAGCCGTTGGTCTTGGCGACCTTCGCCGCCGGCACCGTGTTCTGCCACATCGTGAACGAGGTGCGCACAATGTACGGGCTCTTCTGCACGATGGCGGAAGTCGCGGCGTTCATCACCACCAATGGCGTCTTGGATTCGTCCAGTAGCGGCGCGATCGCCATCGCGTCCGGCGTGAAGTAGACGCCGGCGAGATATTGCACCTTGTCCTTGACCAGCAATTCCTGCGCCAACGCCTTGGACTTCGCCGGGTTCGGCGATTCCTCGTCGCGATAGATGAACTCGACGGTGTGGTTGCCGACCTTGTTGCCGTGCTCGGCGACCCAAGCGTCGATGCCCATCTTGAAGTTCTTTCCGAACAGCGCGTAGGGCCCGGACATCGTGCCGATCACGCCGACCTTGATGACGTCGGCCGACGCGCCGCCGGTCATCAGGCCGATCGCGGCCAAGGCTGAAAGCAACGTTGCTGATTTTTTCATTGCACTCCCTCTCATTGTTTTTGTGTCGTTGTCGTTATGGCATGCCGCGGGTCGTTTGTGTGGTTCCGCGTGCATCAAAACATCTCGAAGTATTCGCGCTGCTCCCATTCCGTCACTTCGGCCTGGAAACGGTCGATCTCGGCATTCTTGATAAAAACGTAATAGTCGACAAGCTCGGCGCCCATCGCATTGCGGAAGAACGGATCGTCCTTCAACGCGAACACCGCCTCGCGCAGCGACTTCGGCAGCAGGCTGGCCTTGGTCTCATAGGGCGTGTCGGCATCGGGACCGGGATCGAGCTTGCGGTCGACACCGTCGAGGCCGGAGAGAATTTGCGACGCCATGTAGAGATACGGATTCGCGGCCGGCTCGCCGACGCGGTTTTCCAGCCGCGTCGCCAGATCGTTCGGCCCGCCCAGCACGCGCAGCATCACGCCGCGATTGTCGCGGCCCCAGATCGCGCGATCCGGCGCCAGCGAATAGGAGCGATAGCGCTTGTAGCCGTTGATGGTCGGCGTGGTGAACACGGTGGCGGCACGCGCATGATCGAGCAGGCCGGCGAGATAATGCTTGCCGAGCGGCGACAGCGGTTCGCCCTCAACCTTCGACATGAAGGCGTTCTCGCCGGTTGTGGTCGAGACCAGCGATTGATGCAGATGCCAGCCCGACGACATCACATTCGGAATGCGCGGCCGGCACATGAAGGTGGCATGGCAGCCGTGGCGGCGCGCGATCTGCTTCACCGCGCTGCGGAACAGCACCATGGTGTCCGCCGGCGCGAGGCCGACGGTGGGCTGAAACACGAATTCGCATTGGCTCGGACCGTATTCGACTTCCATCGAACGCAACGGCAGGCCGAGCGCCATGACGTCGCGCCGCAGCACTTCCAGCACCGGCTCCATCATGTCGTAGCGTTGTTCGGTGAGATACTGATAGCCGTGGGAGAGCAGCGTCACGTCCGGCGGCTCGCCGGGCTGCCCGGCGTGGTGCGGCTGCATCTTCGGATCGGCGAGCCGGAAGATATGGAATTCGACCTCAAGCCCGGCCATAAAATCGTAGCCGCGCGCGGCGAGCTTCTCCAGCACCGAACGATAGAAGCCGCGCGTCGCGAACGGCACCGGGCGGCCGTCGTTGAAATAGAGATCGCACATCACCCACCCGGTCGCGGGCGCCCACGGCAGCACGCGGAAGGTGGTGGGATCGGGCACCATCAGCACGTCGGCGGCGCCCTGCATCTCGGCCATGCCGAAGCCGCCGCCGGCGGTGAACACCGGAAACACCGTCTTGTGCGAGGTATCCTTCGCCAGCATCGTGGTGGTGATCGAACAGCCGCTTTCCAGCGAGCGCACCGCCTCGCCGGCAATCAATGTCTTGCCGCGCAGGATGCCGTGCTGATCCGGAAACGACAGCCGGACGGTTTCGAGCTGCTGCTCCTCGACCATCCGCGCCAAGCGGGTCGCGGCCTCGTGCTGCTCATCGGACCAGAGGCCGTGCTTCCTGACGAAATTCAACGTCATATCCTTTGCTGAATCGCGCGGCGCGAGAGTTATTCGGCGGCCGCGAGATGCGGCGCTTTTTTCGCGATATCCGACGGCACCGCCGCCGCCCACGGTGCGCCGCGCCGACGCTTCACGTCGACCTCCATCCAGTACATCTCCCAACCGCGGGTCGGCCCGATGCCGTCCATCGTCGCCGGCCCCTGAATGCTGCGCGCGTTGGCTGCATCGAGGAACATGAACGGCTTGCCGCCGGACGAGACTTTTTCGATCTCCTGCCGCAACAGGCGGCGATACTGGATGATGGCCTTGTCGGACTGGCCGAGGTGTTCCTTGGTGCGATCCTGGATCGCGCCCATCGACTCCACCGCCCATTGATCGTGGACGTTAATGTCGGTGCCCATGCCGGTATAGGTCTCGGTCGCCTGCTCGTGCGGATCGAAGCCGTAGTCGTTCGACTTGTTCTTGCGCGAGACGTAGTCCGGCAGTTCGTAGAGTTCGAGGCGCTGGTCGCGCATCTTCTGCTTGTCCACCGGCGCGCCATAGCTGGTGAAGATCGCGTACCAGTAGCAATGCGTATCATCCACCGGCACATGCCATTGCGTGATCGTCATCTCGGTGCTCATCGGGATGACGAAGGCGTGCGGGAATAGCTGGTTGGTGACGCGGACGTGGGTGCGCTCGCTGTCGATCTCGCGCAGCGCGATCAGCCGCAGGCCGTATTCGGTCTGCTCGACATTGATGATCGGGCGATCGTATTCGCGCAGCACCTTGGTCATCGGCATTTCGCTGTCGGCGGAGGCGCCGCGGAACTGCTTGCCGTAGGCGGCGGACGGATCTTCGTCCTCGAAGAAGCGATGCAGGAATGAAGCATGCGCCGGATCGATCCCGACTTCCAGCGCCTGCAACCAGTTGCAATCGATCAGGCCCTTGAAAGCGAAGGTGTAGGCGTCCGGCGCGGCGAAGCAGTCGATCTCCGGAAAGGCCGGCGGCTCGCCCTCGCCCATATAGGCCCAGAGAATGCCGCCCTTGGCGACGACGGGATAAGCACGCTGCTTGATGTTCTTGCACAGCACCGAGCCGGCCGGCTCCGCCGGCGTTTCGAGGCACTGCCCATCGACATCGAACAGCCAGCCATGGAACGAGCAGCGCACGCCGCCGTCTTCCAGCCGGCCGAAAGCCAAATCAGCGCCGCGATGCGGGCAATGTCGGTCCATCAGGCCGTAACGGCCGCTTTCGTCACGGAACAGCACGAGGTTTTCGCCGAGCAGTCGCACCGGCTTGATCGGCCGCTCGCCTTCCAACTCATCGACGAGCGCGGCGGGCTGCCAATACATCCGCATCAGCTTGCCGCAGGCAGTGCCGGGCCCAGTCAGGGTGATGAGATCGTTCTGCTGCTGGCTCATCATGGTGGCGTTCTCCTTCGGTGCCGCGGGCTGCCCGCCGGCCTCAGGTTTCCTCATTTCGCCTTGTTCGATAGCCGAACAAACGTCCGATTTGATTTAGAGTGCCTTCAGATTGGAGCAGACGCAAGCCCGATTTCCAATTCGGCCTTCGTTGCAACGACCAAGGATCATGTCGCTGCGGTCGCGCGGACTGCGATGCGACGGCCGGGCCGCGCTGGTGCATAATCGCGCGATTCGTGATCCCCTCCCCGCCACCGACACGCCAACGGACGACGACTGGCCGTATGCCCAAACTCAAGCGCACCGCGGACGAACAGCAGGCCAGACGCGACGGGCCGGAAATCATCGAAAGCCTCGATCGCGGCTTGCGCGTGATCCAGTCGTTCGGCGCCGACCACCGGCCGATGACGCTGAGCGACATCGCCAAGGCTTGCGACCTGCCGCGCGCGACGGTGCGGCGCATCCTGCATACGTTGATCAAGGCCGGTTTCGTCGCGGGCGACGAGCGGCTGTTTTCGCTGACGCCGCGCATCCTGTCGCTGGCCTCGGCCTATCTCGCCTCGAACCAGATCAGCAGCGTGATGCAGCCGCTGATGGACGACGTCTCTGCCAAAGCGAAGGAAGTCTGCTCGCTGGCGATCCTCGACCGCGCAGAGGCGGTGTTCGTCGCCCGCGCCAGCCCGGCGCGGGTGTTTTCCGCCGGCATCGACATCGGCTACCGGCTGCCGGCGTTCTGCACCTCGGTCGGCCGCGTGCTGCTCGGGCGGTTATCGGACGAGGCGTTGGCGAAAACCGTCAAGGCGATGAAACTCACGGCGCTGACGCCGCACACCGTGACCGACAAGGCGGCAGTGATCGCCACAGTGATCGCCGATCGCGCCAAGGGCTATTCGCTGGTGGATCGCGAAGCCGAGCCCGGCTTCCGCTCGATCTCGGTGCCGATCCGGCGCTACGACGGCGGCATCGTCGCCGCCGCCAACATCGGCGCTCATGTCGACCGCATCACCACCGACGAGATGATCGCGCGCTTCCTGCCGTTGTTGAAAGAGATGTCGGAGGCGGCGAAGCCGTTGCTGATGTAGGCGCCCCGTCGTTGCGAACCATCCTCACCGTCGTCCCCGCGAAGGCGGGGACCCATACGCCGTGTCGCTTGTGAGGTAGGCGGCGCTCATCGGCTTTGAACAACATCCTCACAAGATCACGACCGTCAGGGGTTCTGGGTCCTCGCCTGCGCGGGGACGACGGTTTTCGTGTGGCCCATCTGTCGAGAATGATTTCGGTCGGACGCGTTCGGGATGCCGTTGTCAGGCGCCTCACTCCGGCAACAGCCGCTTCTTGTAGGCGTCGGGGTCCATGTCGCGAATATCGATGCTGATGCTGTGAACGTTCGGCATCGTCTCCGCCATCGCTTGCCGCAGGTCGATGCTCAATCGCTCCTTCTGCGCGGCCGTGCGCCCGGCGAGCAGATAGAACGCGACGTGGAAGAACGACTTCCGCTCGCCCGCAATCAGATAATCGTCGAACGCCTGCGCCCGGCTCTTGAGGTCCTCCGCCTTGACAACGCCGGTGGCAGCCGCCACGCGATGCAGCATCGACAGCACGTCGCGGATCGGCGGCATCTTCTGGTCGCGCGCGTAGTGACAAACGATATGAGGCATTCGCGTCTTAGCCTATTTCTATCCTAGCCTTCCGCTTCCGCCGCGGCGCTGAGTTTGTTGATGGCGCTATCGAGCACCTTGCGCTCGTCGACCGTCAACTGCCTGAGCAACGCCACCTGAGCGCGGCGCGCGTTCGGCATGATCCGCTGATAGAGATGAAGCCCCTTGTCGGTGAGTTCCAGCAACTGCCGCAACTCGTGGGTGTCATCCTGGGTGCGCTGCACCAGCTTGCGCTTTTCCAGCGCGAGCAGCGCGCGGCTCATCTGCCCCTTGTCCATCTTCGACGCCTCGCGCAGCGCGCGCGTGGTGCCGGAGCCGAAACGAACCAGAATCGTCAGCATGCGCCATTCGGGAAGGCTGAGCTCGTGCTCGAGCAGATAGCGCCGCGTGCTGGCGCGCAGCAGCAACGCGCTGAGGTTGGCGATACGCTTGCTCAGGAAATCATCGACCTCCAGATTGGCGCCGTCCACGCCCGGCTTGACCCAATTCCTCACGTTCGACTTTGCCAACGCGATCTCCTCAACCTTCACTGACGCGCCGCCGCCGTTTCCGGGCATGGACCGACTGGCCCACCGCCATCTAAAACGCCGACAACACACGCTATCCGAACATCCTCTCGACCATGGCGCATAAGAATCCTGCCGATAAACCTATCAATTGGTTTGATGCAGGGGGAAGACGATGAAGCCGGTCATCAAGAGAAATTGTTTGTATCCGCAGCGACAAGCCCGGCGATGTCCTGGCTACTCGATTTGATCCGTCGCAAAGTTCGAGAACGCGATGGGCGCGCAAGCCGCGTCGATTTACGGATCGTGACGCGTTGCGAGCTGTCCTATTATCACCTCTCCAAGTAATAACCCGATCAGATCGATCCAGTTCGGTTCGATTTTTTTGCGCGAAAAGCGCACGCGACATCTCACGCGGGTTGCGCCGCTTCTGCTTTTTTAACGAACATCGCCCATACTTCAGCTTCGAATCATCCGAGCATGTGCCGGATGCATCAAGTGATCGCGACAGAACGTTATGCGATGCCGAAGCCTACCTGCCTCTATCCCATAGCGTTCGATACCCCGCGCGTTGCGAGGCTGGCCGTTCGGCGATCCCTGAACGTCGGCAACGCAACGCCGTGCCCTGCTTCAACCGGCTTTTCCCGATAAACCCATTTCAAGACATCGACGGATTCCACCATGCGCAAGAACTTCCCTGTGACCGATGCCGAATATCCCGTCACCGACGAAACCCTCATCGTCTCACGGACCGACCTCAAGGGTCGCCTCACCTACGTGAACGAGGACTTCATCGACGCCGCCGAATTCACCACGGACGAACTGATCGGCAAGGCGCACAACATCGTCCGTCATCCCGATATGCCGCCGGAAGCCTTCGAAAATCTCTGGGAAACGTTGAAGGCCGAAAAACCCTGGGTCGGCGCGATCAAGAACCGCCGCAAGAACGGCGGCTTCTACTGGGTGCTGGCCACCGCCTCGCCGATCCGCGAGAACGGACAGGTCACCGGCTATACCTCGATCCGCACCAGGCTCGACGCCGACCAGCGCGCGCTGGCGGACGAAGTTTACGCGGCAATTCGCGAGAAGAAGCCGCACGGCTACCGGATCGACGCCGGCATCATCCGGAAACGCTCGTTCTTCGACCATTTCAGCCTGTTCACCCGCACCATGCGGGCGCGATTGACGACGATGATGACGCTGCAAGCCGTGATCATGCTGACCTGCGGCGGGCTGGGCGCGGCGATGCTTGGCGGAACCGAGGGCATCGCGCTGGGCCTTCTCGCCGTCGCCGGCGTTATCGTCGGCGCCATCACCGGACGCCAGACGCTGCGCGCGTTCGAGGGACCGATGGGTCATCTCAACGAGACGATGGTGAATCTGGTCCACGACAAGTTCGACAACCGCATCGAGATCAAGCGTGATGACGAGATCGGCATCGCCTTGCGCAACCTCCAGACCGTGCAGACCCTGATCCGCTTCAGCCGGGAGGAAGTTCACACCACGCAGCGCCGGGCCGACGTGCAGCGCAAGGCCGACACCACCAAGATCGCGGACTCGTTCGAGGCTGCGATCGGCGAGATCGTCCAGGCCGTGGCGTCTGCGGCAACTGAACTGGAAGCCTCCGCCACCACGCTCGCCTCCAACGCCGATCACGCCAAGGATTTCGCCGAGCGTGTCGCCAACGGCTCCAGCGAGGCATCGTCCAACGTCAATTCGGTAGCGTCGGCGACCGAGGAGATGACGGCGTCGGTGCGCGAGATCAGTCAGCAGGTGCAGGAATCGGCGCGCATGGCCAACGACGCGGTCGATCAGGTACATTCGGCGACCGAACGCGTCAGCGCCCTCTCCACCGCGGCGGCGCGGATCGGCGACATCGTTGAGATCATCAACAACATCGCGGGTCAGACCAACCTGCTCGCCCTGAACGCCACCATCGAAGCCGCGCGTGCGGGGGAAGCCGGGCGCGGATTCTCCGTCGTCGCCTCGGAAGTGAAGGCGTTAGCGGAGCAGACCGCCAAGGCGACCGGCGAGATCGGTCAGCAGATCAGCGGCATCCAATCTGCCACGCAGGAATCCGTGGCAGCGATCACCGGAATCCGCAACGCCATCGAGAAGCTGTCGGGCATTTCCTCCACAATCGCCTCGGCGATCGAGGAACAGGGCGCGACCACCCAGGAAGTGTCACGCAACGTCCAGCACGCCGCGCAAGGCGCGCAGGAAGTGTCGTCGAATGTCGGCAATCTCCAGCGCGGCGCCGCGGAAACCGGCACCGCCTCGTCTCAGGTGCTCTCGGCCGCGCAGACGCTCTCGCGCGACAGCGCCCGGCTCACCACCGAGGTGAACAAGTTTTTGAACTCGGTGCGGGTTGCGTGAGACGTCGGTTCAAACTGAACCGAACAGTTCGTCATGGCCGGGCTTGTCCCGGCCATCCACGTCTTTCATGCTGTGACATTTAGGACGTGGATGCCCGGCACAAGGCCGGGCATGACAACGGATAAGCATCGTTCAATGCGGAAGCTGGAACGAACTGTAGAGAAATCGGCTCGTTATTGCGAGCGAAGCGAAGCAATCCAGTCTTTCTTTAGGGATCTGGATTGCTTCGTCGCTTTGCTCCTCGCAATGACGGGCTGCTGTGCGCTCAAGTCGGCTGTGCGTCGAGCTTCTGCTTGAGCTGATCGATCACGTCCTGATCTTCGGTGACGACACGAAGATAGCCGTGCCAGGTGATCGGCCCGCATTTGGTGTGTTCACTCGTGAGCTGGCTCTTCAGCGATGGAAACATTCCCCTGTGACGGGGCGGGATCAGAAGTTCCATGTCGTATCTCCACGAATGAGGGACTTGAGGGATCGATCATCGATGGCGCATGCCCGACGAAGCGAGCGATACACCAACATTGCGGCAAGCATGCAGCCGGCTGCGGTAATGATCGTGGCGTTAAATCATTTGCTCCTGTCGTCGCGAGCTAATCTGCGAACCTGACGTCGGATGGCGTCGTCAACTGGCGACCTTCAACCGCTTCTCGAAGCCGTTGGGAATCTCGATGTCGACTTCGAGCGTCGACACCGCGTCGCCCCGGTCCATCCGGACGATGACCTTCTCCGGATCCAGCACCACATGGCGCGAGACCACGGCGAGGATTTCCTCACGGAGGATGCCGAGCAGATCGGGCTGGCTGCGCAGGCCGCGCTCATGCGCGAGCAGGATTTGCAGCCTCTCGCGGGCGACCGGCGCCGAGGCGGTGCGGCGGCGAAGCAGGTTGAGAAGGTTCATGCTCATGCCGCCCTCCGTCCGAGCAGGCGATCCATGAAGCCCCTGCGCTGTTCGGTCGGCACCACCATGTCCACCGTCTCGCCACTGAGACGGCGCGCTGCGTCAATGTAAGCCCGGGCGGGCTGGCTTGCGGCATTGTTCAGCGTCACCGGCGAACCGACGTTCGACGCCTTCAGCACGTCCTGGCTCTCGGGAATGATGCCGAGCAGCGGGACCGCAAGAATTTCGAGGATATCGTCGATGTTGAGCATCTCGCCGCGCGCCGCACGACTGGTGTCATAACGGGTGATCAGCACATGCTTCTTGATCTGCTCGCCCTGCTCGGCCTTCACCGTCTTGGAATCCAGCATGCCGATGATACGGTCGGCGTCGCGCACCGACGACACTTCCGGATTGGTGACGACGACGGCTTCGTCGGCATAGCGCATCGCCAGCGTCGCACCTCGCTCGATGCCGGCCGGGCTGTCGCAGATCACCCAGTCGAACTTGGTGCGCAGGTCGGCGATGATGTCGCGCACGCCTTCATCGGTCAGCGCGTCCTTGTCGCGCGTCTGCGACGCCGGCAATAACCACAGGCTCTCCAGCCGCTTGTCGCGGATCAGCGCTTGCGACAGCTTCGCGACGCCCTGCGCCACGTTGATGAGATCGAACACGACGCGCCGTTCCGCGCCCATGATGAGATCGAGATTGCGCAGGCCGACGTCGAAGTCGACCACGACGACCTTCTCGCCGCGCTGCGCTAGCGCCGCGCCGAGCGCGGCCGTCGACGTGGTTTTTCCCACGCCGCCCTTGCCTGATGTCACGACCAAGACTTTGGCCATCGGTGTCTCCCTTGTTGCTAGTTCAGCGGCGTGATGCGGAGGATATCGCCATCCAGCCACGCCTGTGCGGGCTGCCGGCGCAGCGTTTCGCCGATGTCTTCGGCGGTCTGGTAGTAGCCATCGATGGCCAGCAGCTCGGCCTCGATCTTCTGGCAATAAATGCGCGCGTCCGAATTGCCGTTGATGCCGGCCATCGCCCGCCCGCGCAGCGTGCCGTAAACATGGATCGAGCCGCCCGCGACGATCTCCGCGCCGGACCCGACCGAACCGAGCACCGTAACATCGCCCTCGGTGTAGACGATGCGCTGTCCCGACCGCACCGGACTGCGCAGCAGCAGCGACGGCGCCGGAGGCGGCGGCGGTTGCACCTCGACCTTCTTCGGCTCGACCTGCTCGACCACGCAACCGCGTCCGCCGCTCAAGACCGGCGGCAATTTCGGATCGAGCCCATCCGGCTCGATGCCTTCGAGGCCGAGCACGCGAATGCCGCGCGTCTCGAGGCTCGAGACCAAGTGCGCAACCCCGTGCGAACTCAGTTCGACCGCCGCGAGATCGAGCACGATCGGACGGCCCGCGAAAAACCCCGGCGATTGCGCCAGCGTCGCGTCGATTTCCTCGAGCCAGTTCATGATCGGCATGAACGGCGAGAAGACAAACGCAACGTAAGACCGGCCCCGGAGGCGCATCACCTGACGTTGCGGCTCCACCTTTGCATCCATGAGTGAGCGCTCTCTGCTTTCGAAAAGTTTGTCATTGGTTAATTTTAAATTGAGCAGTGTCGGTTAATGAGGGGTTAACGATGGGCGTTTC
The DNA here is from genome assembly GCA_051954235.1 of Xanthobacteraceae bacterium. Lineage (GTDB taxonomy): Bacteria > Pseudomonadota > Alphaproteobacteria > Rhizobiales > Xanthobacteraceae > 62-47. The sequence continues at coordinate 86,201 of JBQCHY010000054.1, read as the reverse complement.
CGGGCGCGGAAATGTTGCGGAATCGTTAAATGGAACTTTGGGGAGAGGTTCGCGGACTGGCCGTGCATCCGCGTAGTTGCAGCGCCACGTCGGATGCGCGGATTCGCAACATGAGAATCGTCGTCCCCGCCCAGGCGGGGACCCAGACTCCGCAGCGATTCGGTTCAATCACTCACAGAGAGGTCACTTTATACCGCCCAGCGCGAGGGATTCTGGGTCCCCGCCTGCGCGGGGACGACGTTGAGGGTGTTGGAGACGCCGCGCTACATTTCAAACCAGAGTTGATCTGAAAACGATTCGTCGGGAGCGGCCGGACTTTCTGCGCCGCCATGAATGACAAAACGGGGAGCGAAGCATGACGAAAGCACCGATATGGCAGTGGTCCGCGGTCGAGACGGCAGCGGCCATCAAAGCCGGGGATGTCAGTTCGGAGGACGTCACCACGGCGCATCTCGCCCGGATGAAAGAGGCCAATCCGGCGCTCAACGCGGTGGTGGTCGATCTCGGCGACAGCGCGCTGAAAGCGGCCAAAGCGGCCGATGCCGCGCGGAAAACCGGAAGCGAACTCGGACCGCTGCACGGCGTGCCGGTGACCATCAAGATCAATATCGACGTCGAGGGACAGGCCAATTCGAACGGCGTCGCGGCCTTCAAGGACAATATCGCCCCCGGCGATTCACCGGTGACCGCCAACCTGAAGAAGGCCGGCGCGATCATCATCGGCCTCACCAACACGCCGGAATTCTCGCTGCGCGCCTTCACCGACAATCCGCTTCACGGCCTCACCCGGAATCCGTGGAATCCCGAAGTGACCTGCGGTGGCTCCTCGGGCGGCGCCGGCGCCTCGATCGCGGCCGGCATCGGCACCATCGCGCATGGCAACGATATCGGCGGCTCGCTGCGCTGGCCGGCGCATTGCAACGGCATCGCCACCATCAAGCCGACGCAGGGCCGCATTCCGGCGTTCAATCCGAGCGCGACGGCGGAGCGGCCGCTGATGGCACAATTCATGTCGTCGCAAGGCCCTCTCGCCCGCGAAGTCCGCGACGTGCGGCTCGGCCTCGAGGTGATGGCGCAGCGCGACCCGCGCGATCCGTGGTGGGTGCCCGCCCCGCTGCAAGGCCCGCCGCCGGCCAAGCCGGTCAAGGTCGCGCTCACGAAAATTCCCGACGACATGGCGACCGATCCCGGCGTCATCGCGCTGATCCGGAAAGCCGCCGATCACCTCACCGATCAAGGCTACGCGGTGAGCGAGGTCGAGGTGCCCGACGTCAACGGCGTGTGGCAGCTCTGGTGCGACCTGATCCTCACCGAGATCGGCGTTCTGCAAAAGGAGCAGATGCTCGCGGTTTCCAGTCCGGATTTTCACAAGGCCTTCGACGGCATCGTCGGGCTGGCGGCGCAACTCGACCAGGCCGGTTACATGAAGGCGATCAGCGACCGCTCGCGCCACATCCGCAACTGGATGATGTTCATGGAGGAGTATCCGCTCGTGCTGGCACCGACCACGGTGCGGCGCACGCCGGAGGTCAACGCCGACCTCAAGGGCGAACAACGCATCAAGGAGATCTTCCAGAACGATCTCCGCTTCATCTCGGCGATCAACGTGCTCGGCCTGCCGGCTGCCGTCGTTCCGGTCGGCCTGCTCGACGGCTTGCCGGTGGGCGTGCAGATCGTCGGCTCGCGTTATCGCGAAGACCTCTGCCTCGATGCCGCCGCGGCCATCGAAAGCAAGACCGGCGTGCTGGCAAAACAGCTCTGGAGCCGGTGACAAGATATTTCACGTCGCGGACAACGAACGCCTGAGCACCGCTCAGGCGCGATGATCGAAAAGTGGCAAATAGACGCAAGACAATCGGCGGGCTAAAAATCCAAAAGGAGCGAAACGCCAATCAGCCGAAAGACGCCCGATGAATATCGAGTTTGGACCGGAGCTTGAGAGTTTTCGTCAGGAGGTCGCGGCGTTTCTCGATACCGCGCCGACGCCCGCGATTCGCGAAGCCGGCCGGAAAACCACCAGCGTGTTCGCGCCCTTCGAAGAAGCCATCGCCTGGCAGAAGATTCTGAATGCCAAGGGATGGGCCGCGCCGGCATGGCCGAAGCAATACGGCGGCACCGGCTGGTCGGTGGAGCAGCGCTACATCTTCGCGGAAGAATGCCGCAGGCGGCAACTGCCGCCGCTGCTGCCGAACTGCCTCCAGATGGTCGGCCCGATGCTGATCGATCTCGGCACCGAGGAGCAGAAGCGCAAGCACCTGCCGCCGATCCTCGCAGGCGACACCTACTGGACGCAAGGCTACTCCGAGCCGAACGCCGGCTCCGATCTCGCCTCGCTGCAATGCGCGGCGGTGTCCGACGGCGACGACTACATCATCAACGGCTCCAAGATCTGGACCACGCTGGCGCATCATTCCAACCGCATGTTCATGCTGGTGCGCACCGACAAGACCGGCAAGAAACAGGAAGGCATCACCTTCCTGCTGCTGGAGCGCACCGATTATCCGGGCATGGACATCCGCCCGATCATCGGCCTCGATGGTTTTCCCGAACAGTGCGAGGTGTTCTTCGACAACGTGCGGGTGCCGAAGTCCGGCCGCGTCGGCGCGGAAAACGACGGCTGGTCGGTGGCCAAGCATCTCCTGAAGCATGAGCGCGGCGGCTCGGCCGCGAGCCCGGCGCTGCTGCACAGCATCGCGCGGATTCGCGACGCGGCGAAGGCGACGCAGTCGCCGTTCGGCGGCGCGCTGGCGGACGACGCGGTGTTCCAGCGCGATCTCGGCGAATTGGAAGCCGACATCCTGTCCTACCGTCATTTCGAGCAACTCGCCATCAGCGGCCATCCGATGGTGAAGGACGCCGCGTATCCGTCGATGAACAAGACGATGAATTCGGAGCTGTCGCAGCGCGTCTCGATCATGATGACGCGCGTGTCCGGCATCGAGACCGTTCCGCTGCAACTCGAAGCGCTGACCGTCGGCTCGAACGTCGCGCCGCTGGGATCGGATTTCGATCTGATCGCGATGCCGTATTACCTCAACACCCGCGCGACCTCCATCTATGCCGGCACCAATGAAGTGCAGCGCGACCTGATCGCGCGCACGGTGCTGACCGCCAATCGGTAAGGACCGGATCATGGATTTCTTGTTCACCGAGGAGCAGACCATGCTCCGCGACAGCGTGGCGCGCTATCTCTACAAGACATACGACTTCGATGCGCGTCAGGCATTGTTGCGTTCAGAAGCGCCTTATTCGAAGGCGGCGTGGAGCCAGTTCGCGGAGCTGGGCGTGCTGGCGCTGCCGTTCCCCGAAGACGTGGGCGGCCTCGGCGGCTCCGTCACCGACCTCGTCCCGGTCGCCGAAGTGTTCGGCGAACATCTGACCGTCGAGCCGTGGGCCTTCGCGCTAACGCTCGCCGGCGGCGCGCTGGCGGCGGCAGGCAACCATGCGGCGGCGCGCCGACATCTTGCCGATCTCGTCAGCGGCGCGAGCATCGGCGCTTTTGCCTATGACGAACATCGCGGCCTTGCCGCGCCGGCGCAGATCGCGATGACGGCGACACCTTCCGGTGATGGCTTCGTGCTGAACGGCGAGAAGCGACTGGTGTTCGGCGCGGCGGAGGCCGGCTTCATGGTCGTCGCCGCGCGCGCCGCCGGTCAGGCCGGCGATACACAGGGTCTCGTGCTGCTGCTGCTCGATCCGCACGCATCGGGCATCACGATGACGCCGTTCCGGACTCAGGACGGTCGCAGCGCCGCGCATGTGCGATTTGACAAAGTGAACGTTACCGGCGCGGACGTGCTGGCAAAGGACGCGCACGATCTCATCGCAAAACTGATCTCCGATGCGATTCTCGTTCTCGCTGCGGAAGCCGTGGGTGCGATGACCGCGCTGCTGCGCATCACCGGCGCTTACGCCACCACCCGCAAACAATTCGGCGTCGCCATCGGCACGTTCCAGACCGTGGCGCATCGCCTCGCGGACATGAAAATCGCCCACGCCAAGGCTTACGCTTCGCTGATGTATTCAACGGCTTTGGCCGAAGCGGGCCGCCTCACCGCGCGCGACGTCTCGGTGCTGAAAGCGCAGGTCGGAAAGATGGGGCGGAGCATCGCCGAAGCGGCGGTGCAGACCCACGGCGGCGTCGGCATGACCGACGAACTCTCCGTCGGCCACTATCTGAAACGCGTGCTGGCCTTCGAAGCGATGTTCGGCGCGCCCGATTATCACTTCCGCAAGATCGGCAGTGCAACGCACGATGCCGCCGCCAGCCAAGGCCGGAGGAATTGAGATTGAATCGTCATTGCGAGCGAAGCGAAGCAATCCAGAAAGCCACACTGTAAGAACTGGATTGCTTCGTCGCTAGCGCTCCTCGCAATGACGAACAAAATGAGTAATCGTACCTAAATCCATCCGGCGCCAAGCACAACGTCACCCGTTCAGCCTTCCGCAACTCCATACACGAATCGCAACCATCCAGAGAGTTCCAGATGATCAAGACTCGTTTCACCGAGATGTTCGGCGTCAAGCATCCGATTGCGCAAGGCGGCATGCAGTGGGTCGGCAAGGCCGAACTGGTGTCCGCCGTGGCGAATGCCGGCGGTCTCGGCTTCATCACCGCGCTGACGCAGCCGACGCCGGAAGATCTGACCAAGGAAATCAAGCGCACGCGCGACCTCACCGATCAGCCGTTCGGCGTCAACCTCACCATCCTGCCGGCCGTGAAGCCGCCGCCATATGCGGAGTATCGCGCGGCCATCATCGAGTCCGGCATCAAGGCCGTCGAGACCGCCGGCTACAAGCCGGAAGAGCACATCGCCGAATTCCAGAAGCACGGCATCAAGGTCATTCACAAATGCACCGCCGTCCGTCACGCGGTGTCGGCGCAGCGCATGGGCGCCGACGCCATCTCGATCGACGGTTTTGAGTGCGCCGGCCATCCCGGCGAGGATGACATTCCGGGCCTGATCCTGATTCCCGCCGCCGCCGAGAAGATCACCATTCCGATGATCGCGTCCGGCGGATTCGGCGACGGTCGCGGCCTCGCCGCCGCACTGGCGCTGGGCGCCGAGGGCATCAATATGGGCACCCGCTTCCTCGCCACGAAGGAGGCGCCGATCCATCAGAACATCAAGGAGCAGATCGTCGCCAACGACGAGCGGGCGACCGACCTGATCTTCCGCACCATGCGCAACACGTCGCGCGTCTCCCGCAACGACGTCAGCCAGGAAGTGGTGCGGCTGGAGAAGGAAGGCGCGAAGTTCGAGGACGTGCGGCACCTCGTGATCGGCGCGCGCGGCAAGGTGGTCTATGAAAGCGGCGACCAGAACTACGGCATCTGGTCGGCGGGCTTGATTCAGGGCCTGATCCACGACATCCCGACCTGCGCCGAACTAATCACCCGCATCGTCGCCGACGCCGAGAATATCATCCAGCAGCGTTTGGCGAATTTCATCGTCAAGTAAGCGAGCAACAATCGCCGGCCGCCGACACGCGGCCGGCCTCTCCATTTAAAGGAAGATGCCATGACCGCGCTGGTGCTCAGGAACGACAAGGACGGCTGTGCCGTGCTGACGCTCAATCGTCCCGACAAACTGAACTCGCTCAACGTCGCGCTGTTCGCCGAACTCGACGCGCATGTCGACGCTATCGCCGGCGAGACCGATCGCATCGGGCTGGTGATGCTGCGCGGCGCCGGAAAATGCTTCTCGGCCGGGCATGACCTCAACGACATTTCCGCCGGCGAAAAGCCGCCGCGTCCGCACTTTCAGGCCGGCATCATCGAGAAGCTGGCCAACCTGCCGCAGCCGGTGATCACCGCCGTGCACGGCCACTGCTACACCGGCGCGCTCGAACTGGCGCTGGCGGGCGATCTACTGGTCTGTTCGGAGAGCGCCAAGTTCGCCGACACTCACGCGCGCTGGGCCCTGACGCCGGTGTGGGGCATGAGCCAACGCCTGCCACGCCGCGTCGGCCTGCCGAAGGCGCGCGAGATGATGTTCACCTGCCGCACCTATGCGGGACGCGAGGCCGAAGCGATGGGCCTCGCCAACGTCTGCGTGCCGGATGCGGATTTCGATGCCGAACTGGAAACGCTCGCGAAGACCATCCTCGCCAATTCCTGGTTCAGCCATCGCGCCAACAAGGCGCTGCTGATGGAAACCGACGGCCTGCCGCTCGCCGCTGGCCTCAGCTACGAGATCGCGCGTAGCCAAGGGCGCGGCCCGGACATGGCAGACCGCATCGCCGCCTTCCAGAACAAGACAGCCAAGGTGTCATGAAGTTGGGGACGTGAACGGAGCCAAATTCTCGGCCCAAAATGGCGCTCCCTAGGGGAATCGAACCCCTGTTTCAGCCTTGAGAGGGCCGCGTCCTAACCGCTAGACGAAGGGAGCACTGGCGGAGGGAATAGCCGCGAAACGGCGGCTCCGCAAGGCGGCAACGCGATATTCCCGATATGCCAGCTAAATATCGGGAAACTGACAGGGCCAATGGCGTCCGGCCTCCCCGAAAGGATGTGCCGTCGTTCCAGGCTGCCGTCCTTTTTTGGATGTCGTTCTTTTTGGGAATGCGAACCCGACCTCATGGCTCGTTCGCGAACTTCAACCGGCCGGCGGGCTTCAGGGTGCGGGCGTCGAAGGTGAGGATTTCGGTGGCGCCGCCGACATCCAGCGTCACCACGAGATGGTCGCCGGCAGTGGCGGTGGAGACGATCCGCGCACCTTTCGGCAGCATCGTGGTGGTCTCGGCGGCAGCCGCCACCCTTCCCTCGGTGCGAAAAAGACGATAGCCGATGGCGACGAGCACGGCCGCCACCGCGAGCGCCGTGGTCAGGCCCGCGATCAGCATCATTCGCCGCACCCGCGAAAACAGCGCGGCTTGCTCGGGGGTCGGTTCGGGCGCAACGGCTTCAGTCATACAAGGCTCTTTGCAAGGCTCTTTGGAACAAGGCTCACTGGTGGAACAAACGGCTTCAGAATCCGGACAATTGCAGACGATCACCGTCGCCGGCGACGAGGGCTCGGCGCGGCTCGACCGCGTGCTCGCGGCGCGGCTGCCGGAGCTGTCGCGGTCGCGGCTGAAAGCGCTGATCCTCGCGGGCCAGATCTCGCTGCGGGACGCCCCGATCCTCGACCCCGCTTATCATGTCGCCCCCGGCGATACGATCACTATTCGCGTGCCGCCGCCGGTTTCGCCCGAGCCGGAACCGGAAAACATCCCGCTCGACATCATCTATGAGGACGACGACATCATCGTCATCGACAAGCCGCGCGGGCTGGTGGTGCACCCGGCCGCCGGCCACGAGACCGGGACACTGGTCAATGCGCTGATCGCCCATTGCGGCAACAGCCTCTCCGGCATCGGCGGGGTGAAGCGGCCCGGCATCGTTCACCGGCTCGACAAGGACACCACCGGCCTGATGGTGGCGGCGAAGAACGACCGCGCCCACGCTTCGCTGTCCGCTCAGTTCGCCGATCACGGTCGCACCGGAGCATTGCGGCGCGGCTATATGGCATTCGTCTGGGGGGTGCCAAACCGGCCCCACGGCACCATCGACGCGCCGATCGATCGCCACCCTCACGCGCGCGAGAAGATGGCGGTGCGCCAGGGCGGCCGCGAGGCAATCACCCATTGGGAGGTGCTGGACACCTTCAACGGCCGCGACGGTAAGCCGGTCGCCAGCCTGCTCGCCTGCCAGCTCGAGACCGGCCGGACCCATCAAATCCGCGTGCACCTCAGCCATACCGGCCATCCGCTCATGGGCGACGCCGTTTACGGCCACGGTTTCAAGACCAAGGCCAATGCGCTGTCGCCCGGCGCCAAAGCCACTCTGGAGGACCTTGGCCGGCAGGCGCTCCATGCCTATCTGCTGACGCTGGAACACCCCGGAACCGGCGAAATCCTTGAATGGACTAGCGATCTTCCGCCCGATCTTGCTGCTCTGCGAGAAAGCCTTCACGCGGCAGAATGACGCAAATGCATCTATTAATACCTTTTCTTTCAATTATTTAATCTTCTACACGGGATCGTGACCCCGTTTTGTTCTTTCTTTTTCCGGCGGCTTTCGTGTATATTGCACCTGCGCTGGATGTCCCAGCGCAGGAACATCGCAGCCCGGTCGGCTTTAACACAGCGACCCCTGCCTGGCTCGCCGCTATCGGGGGCCTGAACTCTGGAGGGCGCTACACATGGCCCGTACAGCCACCTTGCCGGTTCTCAACGGAGAATCCGGCCTGTCACATTATCTCGCCGAGATCCGCAAGTTTCCCATGCTGGAACCCCAGCAGGAATACATGTTCGCCAAGCGTTGGCGCGAACATGACGATCGCGATGCGGCGCACCACTTGGTCACCAGCCATCTGCGTCTCGTGGCGAAAATCGCCATGGGTTATCGCGGCTACGGCCTGCCCATCTCCGAGGTTGTTTCCGAAGGCAACGTCGGCTTGATGCAGGCGGTGAAGCGGTTCGAGCCCGACAAGGGTTTCCGCCTCGCCACATACGCCATGTGGTGGATCAAGGCTTCGATTCAAGAGTACATTCTGCGTTCGTGGTCGCTCGTGAAGATGGGCACCACCGCGAACCAGAAGAAGCTGTTCTTCAATCTCCGCAAGGCGAAGAGCAAGATCAACGCGCTCGAGGACGGCGATCTGCATCCCGATCAGGTCAAGCTGATCGCCAAGCGGCTCGGCGTCACCGATCAGGACGTTGTCGACATGAACCGCCGCCTCGGTGGCGACGCGTCGCTCAACGCGCCGATCCGCGACGATGGCGAACCCGGCGAATGGCAGGACTGGCTGGTCGATACCTCGCCCAACCAGGAAGCCATCATGGCGGAGAGCGAGGAATACGATCACCGCCGCCAAGCCCTGAATGGGGCGATGGGCGTGCTCAACCCGCGCGAGAAGCGCATCTTCGAGGCACGGCGTCTGGCCGACGAGCCGATGACGCTGGAAGACCTCGCGAGCGAGTTCGGCGTGTCGCGCGAGCGCGTGCGCCAGATTGAGGTGCGCGCGTTCGAGAAGGTACAGGCCGCGGTGAAGACCACTGTTGCCCGTCAGGAGCAGGCCGCGCTCGCAGCCGCTCACTGATCGCACGGACATCAATGACGACAAAAGCCGGCGGCAACGCCGGCTTTTTTTATTGGACGGGGGTTGCGGCGCGCGGACGACCGAGGCCGCAGACCGCTCCTTCGGCCGATACACAGGGAGCATCCCTGTGGACAGCGGGAATATCGGGCATAACCAATTTTCTGTCGAAACTCCGTCGTCCACCAAGCGCTTGATGGTGTCGAAATACAAACCCGAACCGCGAGACATGGAGGCGTCCGTGCGTGACACCATCCAACATTCCCTCGATCCGCGCGAAGATCGTTACGAAAGCGCGATCGACGAAGCCATCGCCGCCAGCGACAACGACATTCACGGCGCCCTGCGCGCGCTGCTGATCGCCAACGAACTGCTGGAAACCGAAGTGGCGAGGCTGCGCCGACAACAGCAACGCACACTGCGCGCGCCGGAGCGCAAGGCCAAGGCGGCGTAAGAGGCGAAGGCGACGCGAAAAAGTCATCTGACTTTCTCGCGGATGCCTATGGCGCAACGCGCAACAGCTCGTCGCGAGCGCGGCCATCGATATGCGACTACGGCTAAATCGTCGTCATTGCGAGGAGCGAAAGCGACGAAGCAATCCAGTCCTTGCTTTGGTGCCTTCTGGATTGCTTCGCTTCGCTCGCAATGACGGAACTTGTGCTCGTTAAGCCGTCCGCTCAAGTAACAACTTCCGAGCGTCCCGCTCCTCCGCAGCTACTCGCCCCAGGCCATGAAGGCCGCATTGAAAGCGCGTTCGCCGGGCGCGCCCTTCTCGATGGCGATGATGGCGCGGCGCTGGTTGGAATAGACCAGCGGCACGTCGAACCACGAGCGCTCCTTGAGCAGTTGCAGGTTGCGCGCGCGATCGGCTTCGACGTTGGACAGGCCGATCAGGAAGAAGCCGTCGGTGACCTTCACCGCGAGCCCTGCCAGCGGCGTGCCGCGCGCCTGCTCGTTGGACTTCATCAGGATGCCCGGCACGTTGGCGACGGTGCCGTTGTCGAAATCAGGCGGCAGAACGAAGGTCAGTTCGGCGGTGTGGCTCGCCGGCAGCGAACTGTCGGTGTTGCGGCGGAACGACATCGTCATCTTGAACTTGCGCTCCGGAATGTCGATGTCGGCGCGCACCGCGATGTCGTCCGGCTTGCCGTCGTTGCTCTTCACCGGTTCGGTGCGCCAGACCACGCTGCCGACATACTGCTTGCCCTTCGGATCGTTCGGATCCTCATCATAGAGCACGACGCGCTGCGCCACCGGCGCCACAGCGTCCGACGATCCCGGCTGCCCGACCCGATCGGCGATCTTCGGCGGCGGCGCGGTGGATGTGGTCTTCGGCGCGGGCGTCGTGACCGCGGCCTGTTTGTTCAGCAAACCGCGAACATAGGTTAGTCCCTTCTGCCCCCACAGAATGCCGGCGCCGGCGAGGATCAGCACCAGGCCGAGAATAATCGCAGCCTTGAACGGGAAACCGCTACCGGTCTTGACCCGGCGCTCCTTGCCGCCACGGCGTTGCGGGCGGGACGGCGGCGGCTCGTAAGCCTCCTCAATGCCCTCATCATAGTCGTAGGATACGGGCGCGCCGACGCCACGATCTTCCATGCTCGGCTCGAGCCGGTCGAATTCCGGCGAGGGCGACGGTACGTTGGCGTAGGTGCGGCGCGCGGCGCGGTTGGCCTTCGCGGTGGCGCGGCCGAGATCGTCGGCATCGGCCACGACATCGCGGAATCCCCGGACGCCCTGCCCGCCGCCATGTTGGCCGGCTGGATCAGCAGATCCTTGGGAGGCACGGTCGGCATCGAGACTACGACGCGGAATCCCGCTCCGCTCGCGCGGCACGGGCGGCGCATCGAAAGACGGCGGCGGCTCGTGCGGCTCGGAGCGCGGGGTGCGCAACAGCGGCTCGTCGGCGTGCGGCGCTTCCGGCGCGGGAGCCGGGCGATTTTCCAGAAACGACGGACGGGGCGGCTGCGATGGCGCACCACCCGGCTTGGCGGCATCGCGCTCGGCTTGGCGCGCGGCTGCTGCACGGCTGCCAGCGCGGAACGCATCGCCGGGACGAGGGCGCCCCTTGGAATCGGTGCGCGCCACTTCGCGCGCCCGTTGCGCCGCCTCGGATTCCACCTTGCGGATCGCTTCTTCCAGCGACAACCGCTCGCGGGTGATCTCGGATTCGGTCAGCGGCGGCTGGACGCTGCGCAATTGCGCGATCAGCGCCGAGCGCGCGCGCTCATACAGGGCGCGCCGGCTTTCCCCGGGCGCGCTGGCATCGAGGCCGGAAATGGCGCGGGCGATCAGCGGATAGTAATCAGCCATGTCTCGTCAATGTTGCAGGTCCTGCTCGCTAGCGAGGATGCTTTGCAAGGACTTTGCCGATATTCCGGTAATAGTCCATTAAGCCTCGAACGGATTTTGCACCAGAATGGTGTCTTCGCGCTCCGGGCTCGTCGAGAGCAACGCGATGGGGCAGCCCACCAGTTCCTCGACCCGGCGAACATATTTGATAGCCTGCGCCGGCAGATCGGCCCAGGAGCGGGCGTTGGCGGTGGGTTCCTTCCAGCCTTCGATGGTCTCGTAGATCGGCTCGATCCGGGCTTGCGCACCCTCGCCCGCCGGCAGGTGATCGATCACCTCACCGTCCAGCTTGTAGCCCACGCAGACTTCGATGGTGTCGAAGCCGTCGAGGATGTCGAGTTTGGTCAGCGCCAGGCCGTGAATGCCGCAGGTCCGCGCCGTCTGGCGCACCAGCACGGCGTCGAACCAGCCGCAGCGCCGCTTGCGCCCGGTGTTGACGCCGAACTCCTTGCCGCGACGGCCGATCTCCTCGCCGATCTCGTTGGTGAGTTCGGTCGGGAACGGGCCCATGCCGACCCGCGTGGTGTAGGCCTTGCAGATACCGAGCACATAGCCGAGCGAACTCGGGCCCATCCCGGTGCCGGTCGCCGCCTGTGCGGCCACGGTATTCGACGAGGTGACGTAGGGATAGGTGCCGTGGTCAACGTCAAGCAGCGCGCCTTGCGCGCCTTCGAACAGGATACGCTTGCCTTCGCGGCGCTTGTGATCGAGCAGATTCCACACGCTGTCAGCATAAGGCAGCACTCGCGGCGCAATTGCGGCGAGATCGCTCAGCAACGCAGCGCTATCAACTTCAGCGATGCCGAGGCCACGCCGCAAGGCGTTGTGATGCGCGAGCAAACGCTCGATCTTGTGCGGCAGGGTTTGCAGATCGGCGAGGTCCATCAGCCGGATGGCGCGGCGGCCGACCTTGTCCTCATAGGCCGGGCCGATGCCGCGCTGGGTGGTGCCGATGGCGGTGGCCTTGCTGGCGTTCTCGCGCAGCGCGTCGAGTTCCCGATGCAGCGGCAGGATCAACGTGACGTTCTCGGCGACGCGGAGATTCTCCGGCGTCACGGCGATGCCCTGACTGGTGAGCTTCTCGACCTCGGCGAGGAACGCCTGCGGATCGAACACCACACCGTTGCCGATCACCGACAGCTTCGAGGACCGCACCACGCCGGACGGCAGCAGCGCCAGCTTGTAGGTATTGCCGTTGATGACCAACGTATGGCCGGCATTGTGCCCGCCCTGGAAACGCACGACGATATCCGCCTGCTCCGACAGCCAGTCGACAATCTTGCCTTTTCCCTCGTCGCCCCATTGGGCGCCGACGACGACAACGTTGGTCATATCGAGATAAATCCCCGTGGTACTCGCCACCGGGCGCTCAGGCGGCCCGGCTGCCCGGATTCGGGTCGTCCCTTCGGATAAAGGATGCCGCTATCCGACGCAAGCAAAACGGCGCCTCGACGCAGTTTCGTGATCGGCCCAAACCATTGATATCCCCGAAAAATCCGTCTGGAACGCAGCGACATGCGAAGCCGCCGGCACATGGGCGGTCTGCGCGCCGATCCGATCAGAACGATGTGAGGAACACGGCCAACCGGACGCATCGCAATTGATGCGCCCGCCGCGACGGGGCATAATTTGCCAAGCCATGCTGATCAAACCGAAATTTCTTCCCGCGCGACCCGGCTCGCACCCCATTCAGACGGACAAGACATCATGACCAAGCCGGTGGTCGGCGTGATCGGCAATATGTACATGATCGAGAACCGGTTCGCCGTACAGGCGGTCGGCGAGCGCAACATGCGCGCCATCGCCGAGGTGACCAGCGCCCTGCCGCTGATGTTCGCCAGCGTTCCCGACATCACCGACCTCGACGCCCTGCTCGACGTCGTTGACGGCGTCCTCCTGACCGGCGCGCGCGCCAACGTCCATCCGACGCGCTTTCGCACCGAACCCGATCCCCGCCACGAGCCTTACGACCCCAATCGCGACGATGTCGCGCTGACCCTGATCGACTTGTGCGTGCAGCGCGGGGTGCCGCTGTTCGGCATCTGCCGCGGCTTGCAGGAAATGAACGTCGCGTTCGGCGGCTCGCTGCATCCGGAAATCCGCGAACTGCCGGGACGGATCAACCACCGGATGCCACGCCTCGAAAACGGCGAGATCCACCCCGACCCGGAAGTGGTGTTCGCCGACCGTCACGACGTGCGGCTGACACCCGACGGTGTGTTCGCAAAACTGTATGGCCGCGACACCATCCGGGTGAATTCGCTGCACGGCCAGGGCATCCTCGAGCCGGGCGCGCGCGTGGTGATCGAAGGCATTGCCGACGACGGCACTATCGAAGCGATCCGCATCAAGGACGCAGCGAATTTCGCGCTCGGCGTCCAGTGGCACGCCGAATACGATCCGCAGCGCAACCCGATCAATCGCGCGCTGTTCCAGGCGTTCGGCGAAGCGCTGGCGGCAAGGCGCTGAGCGCCGGATACGCATCATGTCGAAAACCACGCGCGCCACGCAGGCGTTGAAGCAACTCGGCGTCGGATTCACGCTGCATGAATACGACTACGATCCCGATGCCGACAGCATCGGCTTGCAGGCGGCAGCAGCGATCGGCGCGGAGCCGCGCCGGGTGCTCAAAACATTGATGGCCGAGCTTGACGGCAAGCCGGTCTGCGTCGTGGTGCCGTCCGATCACGAAGTCAGCATGAAGAAACTGGCGCAGGCGTTCGGCGGCAAATCCGCGAAGATGATGAAGCCGGCCGACGCCGAACGGCTGACCGGCTATCACGTCGGCGGCATCAGCCCATTCGGACAGAAAAAGCGCGTGCCGACCGCGATCGAGCAAGCGGCGCTGCGAGAACAGACCGTCTTCATCAATGGCGGCCAGCGCGGCTTGCAGGTGCAGCTCAATCCGAACGATGCCTGCAAGGCGCTCGACGCCATCGCCGCGCCGCTGATCATGTAAGGCACGCCGTCTGGATCGCGGCAGGACGATGCGCTAGCCTCTATCATGGCGGTCCGAAGAAATCCGCCAAATCAAGACCGCCGCTATCTGCGGCCGGGAGGATATATGCCACTGGCGCCACTCGACGAGGCGATCACGATCGCAGACCTGACGCGCGATCCTTATCCGATCTACCGGCGGCTTCGTCGCGAAGCGCCGGTGCTGCGGGTCAAATCGGTCGGCCGCACGCTGTTGACCAAGGCGGCGCACACCAAACTCGTCAAGGACAACGCCGCGCTGTTCAGCTCCGACGATCCGAACACGCCGATGAAGCGCGCCTTCCTCGCGCACACCTTGATGCGCAAGGACCACGACGAACATCGCGCCGAACGCATGGCGATGATGCCGGCCCTGATGCCGAAGACGATCGATACCGACTGGGCGCCGCTCTACGAAAAACTCGCGCGCAGCTATCTCGATCGCCTGCCGCGCGGCGAGATCGTCGATCTGTTCCCCGCGCTCGCCGGTCCGCTTGCCGCGCGCATGCTGGCCCACGCGATGGGCGTGCCGGACGCCAGCGACGAAGACATGCAGCGCTGGTCGCAGACGTTGATCGACGGCGCCGGCAATTTCGGCTGGCATCCCGGTCCGTTCGAGGCAAGCGACCGCGCCAATGTCGAAATGGACGCCTGCATCCGCGCCAACATCGCCCGCGTGCAAGCGGAGCCCGACTCCTCCGCGCTGTCTTTCATGTGCCGCGCCAGAAATCAGATTCCCGAAAGCCAGATGATCTCCAACGTGAAGATCGCGATCGGCGGCGGCATCAACGAACCGCGCGACGCGCTGCTCACGATCGTCTTCGGCCTGCTGACGAACCCCGATCAACTCGCGGAGGTGCGCGCGAATAATTTGTGGCGCGCGGCCTTCGAGGAAGGCGTGCGCTGGGTCGCGCCGATTCAAGCCAGTTCACGCCTCGTGATGGAGGATACCGACATCGGCGGATGCCACATTCCGAAAGGCGATACCGTCATGACGATCCAGGCCTCGGCGAACCGCGACGAGGATGTGTTCGAGGACGGCGAGAATTTCAACGCGCTGCGGACGGACAATCCGCATCAGGCGTTCGGCAACGGCCCGCATCATTGCGCCGGCGCGCATCTGTCGCGACGCACGGTCGGCGACATTCTGCTGCCGATGCTGTTCGAGCGCTTCCCCAACATGAGCCTCCCCGATCCGGACAGCGTGCGCTGGCACGGCTTCGGCTTCCGTGGACCGCTCAATCTGCCGGTGCTTTTGCAATAGCGGCGGCGAGGCTCGCTTCCGAGGCCTTGCCGACGTGCTATCATCAGCGAAACATCAGGAGCGACGATCATGAAGCAGTTGCATGACAAGCTCGTCGGGTTCGTCACGGCCTTCGGTCTCGCCGCGCTCTCATTCACCGCCGCGCAGGCGCAGACCATGACGCTGACTAGCCCCGACATCAAGGACGGCGGCACCATCGCCAACGAACAGGTCTTCAAAGGCTTTGGCTGCACCGGCGGCAACGTCTCGCCGGCACTGTCGTGGAGCGGCGCGCCGGCCGATACCAAGAGCTTTGCGGTGAGCATCTACGATCCCGACGCGCCGACCGGCAGCGGCTGGTGGCACTGGGTGGTCTACACCATACCGGCCAGCACGACGTCGCTGCCGAAAGATGCCGGCGATATCAGCAAAGGCCTGATGCCCAAAGGCGCGGTGCAGAGCCGCACCGATTTCGGCAGCGCCGGTTATGGCGGCCCCTGCCCGCCGCCGGGCGACAAACCGCATCACTACCGGATCACGGTGTTCGCGCTCGACGTCGACCAATTACCAAACGCCAAAGGCGACGCCGCCTCCGCCGCGCTGGTCGGCTTCGACATCAACTTCCACACGCTGGCGAAGGCAACGCTGACCGGGATGTATGGGCGGTAGTCTCATTCGTCATGGCCGGATTTATTCCGGCCATCCACGCTCTGATGATCCGTCAATAAGAAAGACGTGGATGGCCGGGACAAGCCCGGCCATGACGGAGGGTACTTGAAAAATCCGGCCCTGACCAAGTCAAAGCCGGATTTTCATTCGAGCGCGGCAGCTTTCACCCGCACGATTGTCGTCGGTGCTACATCAAGCAGCACGCACCTTGGTAAGGAACTCATTCACCGCCGAACGCAGCATGCCGGCCTGACCGTCAAGCTCCTGCGCGTTGACCAGCACGTCCGACGCCGCCGAGCCGGTGGCTTCCGCCGCCGAACTGACGCCGCCGATGTGATGGCTGATCTCGTCCGAACCGGCAGCCGCCGACTGGATGTTGCGGGCGATCTCACGCGTCGCTGCGCCCTGTTCCTCGACCGCGCTCGAAATGCTGAGCGCGATTTCGTTCATCTGCGCGATGGTCCGGGTGATGTTGCTGATCGCGTCTACCGCTTCGTGGGTGGTGGACTGCATCGTCGACACCTGCGCCGAAATTTCCTCGGTCGCCTTCGCGGTCTGATTGGCCAAAGCCTTCACCTCCGACGCAACCACGGCGAAACCGCGGCCCGCTTCGCCAGCACGCGCCGCCTCGATGGTAGCGTTGAGCGCCAGCAGGTTTGTCTGTGCCGCGATGGTGTGAATCAACTGCACCACCTCGCCGATCTTGTCGGCGCCGCTCGACAACACCTGCACCGTCGCGTTGGTGCGTTCGGCATCCTCGACCGCCTTGTTGGCAATCTCGGTGGACTGCGTCACCTGACGCGAAATCTCAGCAACCGAGCTGGCAAGCTCTTCCGCAGCAGCAGCGACGGTGCCGGCATTGCCCGAGGCCTTCTGCGAGGCTTCGCTCACCGTCATCGCCCGCGAACTCGCATCGCGGGCAAGGCCCGTCATGCTTTCCGCCGTCGCCTGCATGCCGGCGGCCGACGACGTCACCGACTGCACGACGCCGTTGACGCTGCGCTCGAAATCGTCGGCGAGGCCCTGCATGGCCGCACGGCGTTCTTCCGCCGCGCGCTGTTGCGCCGCCGCTTCCGCCTGCTCCAGATTGCGGACACGCAGCGCATTCTCCTTGAACACACCCACCGTCGCCGCCATCGCCCCGATCTCGTCCTTGCGGCCGACCCCGGGGATCTCGGCATCCAGCTCACCCTTGGCGAGCGACTGCATTCGCGCGCCGAGTTGGCCCAGCGGACGGGTGATGCTGCGGCCGATCAGCCAGGCCGCAAGGCCCGCGCCCAGCGCGATGACGATGGTGGCAATCGCCAGACCGAAAATAACCGGCCGTAGCTTGGCGTTGATATCGTCGAGATAGGCGCCGGTGCCGACGAACATATCCCAGCCCGGAATCGCGACCGCATAAGACATCTTGCGGATCAACTGCTCGGTGCCGGGCTTCATGTATTCGTAGCGCAGATTGACGCTGCCCTTGGCGGCGACGCCGTCGCGCAACTCGCGCGCCAGCTTGCGGCCGCCGGTCTCGACGTCGAGTTGATTGCTGCCGATCTTCGACGCATCCGGCGTCGCCACGGTGACGCCGTCCATGGTGTAGGCGAACACATAGCCACTGCCGTTGTCGTAGTTCATCGACCGGATGCGATGGGCGTATTCGGCAATCGCCTGCTCCTTGGTCAGCTTGCCGGCCTGGACCTGCTTCTGAAATTCCAGCGCCATGTTGCGCGCGGTCTCGACGATGGCGCGGGTCTGCTCGGTGCGCGCGTCATACATTTCCCGCTGCATCATGGTCGCGGCATAGATGCCCGCCCCGACCAGCCCCAGCAGGGTGATCGAGACAAGAATGACAAGCTTCATGGCAATGGGAAGGTTGTTCAACAACTTCACGTTCTGTGCTCCGGGCAGTTGCGCAATTCACGCAAGAGGGGGACGACCGCAGCACCATAGGACACCGAGCGTTGATCCTTGGTTACCGCGCCGCCCCCGAACTGACCTTGCACGCATGTCGACCTTCCCAAAACGAATGGCCCGACGCTCGCGATGTCGGGACGCGGCCGGTCAGCCGTCCTGCCGCGCGGGCCGTCCGCGCTGCCGTTCCGGAGGAGCATCCCGATCTGCGTCGGATTTCGATCGGGCTTCCATCCAGTCCTGGGCCCGGGCGAAGGCGAAGCGGATCTGCCGCAGGGCCCGTGCATCGTCCTGCGAGAACATCCGGTGCACGGCCGCGCCACGCACCGTCGCCAGCAACGCGCCACGCATGGTGTCGACCTCAAGCTCGGTCAGCGGATAGTCGGCCAGCAGTTCGCGCCAGTAGTCGTTGCGCTTCTCGGTGATCTGCTTCATTAGGCTTTCGATCTTAGCCCGGAATCCATCATTGCTGCGCGAGCCCATCCAGATCTCGATCAAAGCGAAGTAATCCGCGCCACCGTAGACCTGCCAATAGCGGTCGGCGATCGCCCCGATCCGCTGATCCAGCGTATCGCGCTGGGAGATTTCCGCCTCGATTTCGCCGACCAGTTCCTGCGAGACGTAGCGGACGACCTCCAGCAGTAAATCCTGGATGGTGCCGAAGTGATGTTGCAAGGCGCCTCGCGTTACATTGGCACGCGCAGCGATCGCCGCCGCGGTCGCGCCCGCGTAGCCGCGCTCGCTGACGGTATCGATCGCGGCGCGGATCAGCGCGGCGCGTGTCGCTTCGCTGCGATCCGCCTGACGGCGGCGCGGTTTTGTCGCAGGCAGTCGGGTGCCGGCCTCAGGCCGTTTGGCGATGCGCGGCATCGGCGACATCCTGCTTTGCCGGCGTGGCCTGCTCGATCAGCGCCACGACCTCATCGGTGGTCCGCACGTCGGCGAACCACAACAGCATGTTGGCGAGCGTCGCATTGTGCTCGGCATCGGTGCGCGCCGCCGTGCCGTCCGACACGAAGTGCACCTTGTAGTTCAGCATCATGGCGTCGCGCGCCGTACTCTCGCAGCAAACATTGGTGACCGTGCCGGTGACAATTACAGTATCGATGCCTTGCGCCGTCAGCCGTTCGTGCAGATCGGACGAGCCCTGAATCATTGCGCTGAAGCGCGTCTTGATTACCACGTCGTCGTCGGGGTCGACGGCGAGCCCATCGTACAATTCATGGCCGGGATGGCTCGGCGACAATGCCCGCGTCAGCGCCTCGCCCCAATCACTGTGACAGAATTCGACGAAGCGCGGCCAGCGCGCGGTCGGCGAATTTTCGTCGCGGGTATCCTTGATCCAGACCACGCGGCCGCCGGCCGCCCGCAATGCGTTCGCAATCCCGTTGACGTTACCTACGATGCTGCGCGCCGACGGCACCGCCGTGGCGTCGGCGACATAGGCGCGTTGCAGGTCGATCACCAATAGCGCCGTGCGGCGCGGATCGATGGCGTCGAACACATGCCGCTTACCTCGACGCATGATGGCGCGGTCGATCACGTCCTGCGGAATATCGATGCGGTGCGTGCTCATGCGATCTCCAAAGATACAACCAGCGCCGCCCCGCGCACAGCGGGACGGCCCAGATCGCACAACTTACTTGACCAACGGACAACCGCCGTCCTTGAGCGGGCGATAGGCTTCCTCGGCCGGGATCGTCGCCACCAGCTTATAGAGATCCCATTCCGACTTCGATTCTTCCGGCTTCTTCGCCTGGAACAGATACATGTCACGCATCACCCGGCCGTCGATCCGCAGATGACCGTTCTTGGTCATGAAGTCGTTGATCGGCAGTTCGCGCATCTTCGCCATCACCGCGTCGGCATCGCGGGTGCCGGCGGCCTGCACCGCCTTGAGATAATGCAGCGTGCCGCTATAGGCGCCGGCCTGCGTCATGCTCGGCATCCGCTTCATCTTTTCATAGAAGCGCTTCGACCAGGCGCGGGTCTCGTCGTTGAGGTCCCAATAGAATGCTTCGGTCAGCATCAGCCCCTGAGCATCCTTCAGGCCAAGGCTGTGAATGTCGCTGATGAAGGCGATCAGCGCCACGAGTTGCGTGCCGTCGCGCTGGAGGCCGAACTCAATCGACTGCTTCACCGCGTTGGTCATGTCGGTGCCGCCATTGGCGAGCCCGATGATTTTGGCTTTCGACGCCTGCGCCTGCAGCAGGAACGAGGAGAAATCCACTGTGCTCAGCGGATGGCGGACCGAGCCGAGCACCTTGCCGCCGTTCGCCTCGACGACGGCGGCCGTATCGCGCTCCAGCGTCTTGCCGAACACATAGTCGGCGGTGAGGAAGAACCAGTCCTTGCCGCCGCGCTTGACGATGGTTTTGCCGGTGCCGCTCGACATCGCATAGGTGTCCCAGGTCCAATGCGTCGAATAGGCCGTGCACGACTTGCCGGTGATGTCCGAACTGCCGGCGCTGGTGATCTGCGCGATCTTCTTCTTTTCCTTGGCGAGTTGCATCACCGCCAGCGCCATGCCTGACGACGGCACGTCGGTGATGATGTCGACGCCTGAGTCGTACCACTGCCGCGCGATATTGGTGGCGATGTCCGGCTTGTTCTGACCGTCGGCGGACACCACCTCGATCGGCTTGCCCAAAACCGTGCCGCCAAAATCCGCGATCGCCATCTTCACGGCTTCGACCGAGCCCTGCCCGCCGATGTCGGCATAGACGCCGCTCATATCGGCCAGCACGCCGATCTTGATGCCGCCGTCCTCCGCCATCGCGGCTTGCGTGAGACCCGCGATCATCACGGCAAGCGCCGCACGCCGAACCAACTTCAACGTCATCCAAATCCTCCCTGAATATTTCGCCCGACAATGAGGTTGGCTGGATCATACATACATTCTGTAATGAATGTAAATGAAGAATACGCGCGGACGCGATGTGCCGGCGTCGAGGGGTAGACATCAGGACGAGGATCAATTGGCGGGAGAAGGATGTGGCCGACCGCGCTCGTCGGCGGCGCTCAAATGCAAATGCCCGGGCCGGAGCCCGGGCATCGCTTGTCATCAGCGCGAGCGACGCATCGCTCGCCTCTTTAATCAATCAGAACGTCACGCCTTAAAACGTCAGCGCCTTGGCCTGCTTGACCTGCGGCAGCGCCTGCACCTTGGCGAGCACGTCGGCCGGCACCGGGCCGTCGACCTCGACCAGCGCGATGGCGTCGCCGCCCTGGTTGTGACGGCCGAGGTTGAAGGTCGCGATGTTGACCTTGGCGTCGCCGAGGATCGAGGCGAACTTGCCGATGAAGCCCGGCTTATCCTCGTTGGTGACGTAGATCATCGACGGGCCGAACTCGGCGTCGACGCGGATGCCCTTGACGTCGATCAGACGCGGCTTGCCGTCGGCATAGACCGTGCCGGACACCGAACGCTCCTGCCGCTCGGTAGTGACGGTGACGGTGATGACGCTCTCGTAGTCGCTCTGCGCCGCGCGCACCACTTCGTCCACCACCATGCCGCGCTCCTTGGCGACGACCGGTGCCGACACAACGTTGATGTCGCCCAGCATCGGCCGCAGCAGGCCGGTGAGCGCTGCCGAGGTCAGCGCCTTGATCTTCATCTCGGCGACCTGGCCCTCATAGGTGATGGTGATCTTGCCAATGCCGGTCTCGGTGAGTTGGCCGGCGAACGAACCGAGCTTCTCGGCAAGCTCGACGAATGGCTTCAGCTTCGGCGCTTCTTCCGCTGTGATCGAGGGGAAGTTGATGGCATTGGTGATCGCGCCGGTGAGCAGATAGTCCGACATCTGCTCGGCGACCTGCAACGCGACGTTCTCCTGCGCTTCCGTGGTGGAGGCGCCGAGATGCGGCGTGCAGATCACGTTGGGATGACCGAACAATACGTTCGAGGTGGCCGGCTCCTCGACGAACACGTCGAAGGCAGCGCCAGCGACCTGCTTGGAATTCAGTGCATCAACCAGCGCCTGCTCGTCGACGAGACCGCCGCGCGCGCAATTGATGATGCGGACGCCCTTCTTCATTTTCGCGATAGCAGCGGCGTCGATGATGTTGCGGGTCTTATCGGTGAGCGGCGTATGCAGCGTGATGAAATCGGCGCGCTTGAACAGGTCTTCAAGTTCGACCTTCTCGACGCCGAGATCCTTGGCGCGCTCCGGCGACAGGAACGGATCGAACGCGATCACCTTCATCTTGAGGCCGACGGCGCGGTCCGCGACGATCGAGCCGATGTTCCCGCAGCCGATCACGCCCAGCGTCTTGCCGGTGATTTCGACGCCCATGAAGCGGTTCTTTTCCCACTTACCGGCCTGCGTCGACGCATCAGCGGCGGGGATTTCGCGCGCCAGCGCCAGCATCAGCGTGATGGCGTGCTCGGCGGTGGTGATCGAATTGCCGAACGGCGTGTTCATCACGATGATGCCCTTCGCCGTCGCCGCCGGAATCTCGACGTTGTCGACGCCGATGCCGGCGCGGCCGATCACTTTCAGCTTCTTGGCATTGGCGAGGATCTTCGCGGTCGCCTTGGTGGCCGAGCGGATGGCGAGGCCGTCGTAATTGCCGATGATCTCGGCGAGCTTGTCCTTGTCCTTGCCGAGCGCCGGCTGGAAATCCACCTCGATGCCGCGATCCTTGAAGATCTGCACGGCGGCGGGGCTGAGGGCGTCAGAGATGAGAACTTTGGGTTTGGTCATGGGGTGGTCCTGATCTGGAAGACGGGGCTTCAACGAATGAGGCGCGCTCCCTCTCCCCGCTGGGGAGAGGGTCGGGGTGAGGGGGTTCTTTCTTACACAACGAGCCCCTCACCCGACCGCTTTGCGGACGACCTCTCCCCGGTGGGGAGAGGTGAAAACGGAGAGATTACGCCGCCTTGGCGAGCGAGGCCTTGGCTTCAGCAAAAGCCCAGTCGAGCCAGCCGGTCAGCACTGCTACGTCCGCCGTCTCGACGGTGGCGCCGCACCAGATGCGCAGGCCCGGAGGCGCATCGCGATAATGGCCGAGATCGTAGCCCGCACCTTCCTTCTCCACCGCGGCGACCAGCGTCTTGGCGAACGTGGCCTGCGCGTCAGCGGCGAGCGCCGTCACGGCGGGATCGACCACCTTGAGGCAGACCGAGGTGTTGGAGCGGATCGCCGGATCGGCGGCGAGGAAATCGATCCACGGTGTCTTGGCGACCCAGTCGCTCAGCGCCTTGGTGTTGGCGTCGGCGCGGCCGATCATGCCCTTGAGACCGCCGACCGACTTCGCCCAGTTGAGCGCATCGAGATAGTCCTCGACGCAGAGCATCGACGGCGTGTTGATGGTTTCGCCGACGAAGATGCCGTCGATAAGCTTGCCGCCCTTGGTCATGCGGAAGATCTTCGGCATCGGCCACGGCGGTGTGTAGCTCTCGAGCCGCGCCACGGCGCGCGGGGAGAGGATCAGCATGCCGTGCGCGCCCTCACCGCCCAGCGCCTTCTGCCAGGAGAAGGTGACGACATCGAGCTTGGCCCAATCGAGCGGCTGCGCGAACGCGGCCGAGGTGGCGTCGCAAATCGTCAGGCCTTCGCGGTCGGCCTTGATCCAGTCGGCGTTCGGCACGCGGACGCCGGAGGTGGTGCCGTTCCAGGTGAAGACGATATCGGAGGCCGGATCGGCCTTCGTGAGATCGGGAATTTCGCCGTAACCGGCGGTGAGCTTGGTGACGTCCTTCAGCTTCAGCTGCTTGACGACATCGGTGACCCAACCTTCGCCGAAGGACTCCCAAGCGATCATGGTGACGGGGCGGCTACCTAACAGCGACCACAGCGCCATCTCGACCGCGCCGGTGTCCGACGCAGGCACGATGCCGATCTTGTAGTCGGCCGGCACTTCCAGAACTTCACGAGTCAGATCGATCGCAAGCTTGAGTTTGGTCTTGCCGATCTTCGCGCGGTGCGAACGGCCGAGGGCGGCATCTTTGAGGGCTTGGGGGGTCCAGCCGGGGCGTTTGGCGCAGGGGCCGGAAGAGAAATGCGGCACGTTGGGCCGCGCAGCGGGCTTCGCTACAGTCATCGTCTATCCTTCCAGATAGTAAGCCTCCCGTTGGGGGGAGGTGTCCCGC
Source organism: Xanthobacteraceae bacterium (assembly GCA_051954235.1). Lineage (GTDB taxonomy): Bacteria > Pseudomonadota > Alphaproteobacteria > Rhizobiales > Xanthobacteraceae > 62-47. Next base: position 61,882 of record JBQCHY010000054.1, on the reverse strand, counting down.
CGCGGGAGATACGCCAAGCTGCCATGCCGGTCAAGGGATAGTCCCTCCCCTCCCGACGAAGTAATGAGAGCCATGCAACGCCGCCGCCTCTGCCACCCGCGCCCGGTCGGATAACCCCATGCCAACCCACGTCATGCTGCTGGTCCTGCTCGGCGCGTTGCTGCATGCGAGCTGGAACGCCATCGTCAAATCCGGCGGCAACAAGCTCGGCGAAACCGGATTGATCGCCGGCGGCGGAGCGCTTGTTGCCCTGCTCGCACTGCCATTCATTCCGTTGCCTGCCGCAGCGAGCTGGCCGTGGCTGATCGCATCGATCGCAATCCATCAGCTTTATTACGCGCTGGTCGCGGCCGCTTATCGCGCCGGCGACATGGGGCACACCTATCCGCTGATGCGCGGCACCGCGCCGCTGTTGGTTGCGCTGGTCAGTGCGCCGCTGCTCGGCGAAACGCTCTCCGCTCACGCATGGATCGGCGTGATGCTGATCTGCGGCGGCATCCTGCTGCTGGCGCTGCATCGCCACGCCGCGCCGCGCGCCACGATGATGGCGCTGGCCAACGCATTGGTGATCGCGATCTATACGCTGATCGACGGCACCGGCACGCGGCTCTCCGGCAACGCCGTCTCCTACGTACTCTGGCTCACCTTGCTGGAAGCCTTCCCGCTGCTGACATGGCTGTGGCTGCGCGACGGCAAACGATTTCAGCGCCAGCTGCGCCAGCGCGGTGCGATCGCCTTGATCGGCGGCACCTGCGCGATCGGGTCCTATGGTTTCGCGCTATGGGCGATGACACAGGCGCCGGTCGCGATGGTTGCGGCGTTGCGCGAGACGTCCGTGCTGTTCGCGGTGGCAATCGCAACGTTCGTCCTGCGCGAAGTCACCGGCCCGCGCCGGATCGTTGCCGGCATTCTCGTGGTCGCAGGCGCGGCGACGCTGCGGCTGGCGTGAGGCCACTCGTCACGACAAGCCAAGCGCAGTCTCGCTATCGCTGATCCAACGTCGCACGGCACTGTAGCCGGCCAGATCGAATCCGCCCTCATGCGCGACGCGCGTGTAGGCGAGCAGCGCGACGTCGGCGAGCGTGAGTTCATCCCCGACTAGGAAGCGGCTGGCGGAAAGTTGCCCCTCCATACATGCCAGCGCGGCATAACCGCGCTTCACCTTGTCCGGGTCGAGATCGGAGGCAGGTTTCCTGAGATAGACCATCAGGAAACGGCACACCGCGATGTAAGGTTCATGACTGTACTGCTCCCAGAACAGCCACTCGTCCATTTTCGCCGCGAGAAAATCATCCGCCGGCATGAGATCGCTGCCGCGCGCCAGATAACGAATGATGGCGTTGGACTGCGCCAGCGCGCGGCCGTCGTCGAATGCGACGACCGGCACCTGCCCCGAGGCATTCAACCGGAGAAACGCCGGCGTGCGGGTTTCGCCCTGCATCGTATCGACGGCAACCCATTCATAGGGAATGCGAAGCTTATCGCAGACCCACTTCACCTTCAGGCAATTGCCGGAATTGAGATCGCCGTAGATCTTCATGCGCTGCTGCCGTTGAAAAATGTCGATGCGAATTCCAGCGACAGAGCAGCAACGCGCCGAGATTCTGTCAAAGAAGCAGATCGCTTCGCGTACGACAGAAACCGTTCAGAACTTGTAACCGAGGCCGGCGCGCACTGTATTGACGGATACGTCAACCGGCGAGGTAAAGCGAAGATATTCCCACTCCGCGCGCAGGAACAAATTCTGCACAAGCATCACGTCGATACCCAGACCGGCGGAATAGCCGAACAGGAAGTGCGATTTCAGATCGCTCGACGTACTGTTAGACGTCGGGCCGATGTCCGGAAGCGCCGGCACCTGCGCGCCGACATACTTGTAGTAAAGATCGGCACCGGCGGACCGCTGGATATTGGCCTGTCCCATGGCGACACCACCGAACATGTAAGGCAGGAACGAGCCAGCCGCATAACCCGCCCTCGCGCGGATCGAACCATAATCCGATATCTGCATCGCGGCGGCTTGCCTCACTGTCACAGTGGTCACGTAATCGGTCGGATAAAAGAAGCTGCGTCCCTGCGCGCCAGTCGAGCTTCCATTGAAACTGCCGTGAACGTAATTCAGTTCGACGCCGAGAATGGCGTCATCCCATTGGGTGTTGTAACCGGCGAATCCGCCAAAGCCGCTGTTGCTTTGCGACGACTTGCCGAGCAGCGGCCATTGCGAAACCTTGTATTGGTTCTCGACGTCGACGTTGTTGAGCAACCCCTTCGTCAGACTTTGATTGGAATTGACGAAGTTCATATCCGCGGTGCCGTAACTGGCCTGACCGCCGACATAGAAACCTTCCCAGTTGACGACGCGCGGTCCGTAAGTATCCGGCAATGCGCCACGCAGAATCGGAAGATCGGCAGCTTGCGCGCCCTGCACAGCTCCAAGCATCATTCCCGCCACCAGCAACTTACGCATCGCAATTCCCCCAAGAACAAAACGCGAGGCACTGCCGCAAGATCGTCACGCGAACCGGCTCTCGGCCTCATGCGATCATCGCCTGTTAACCTTAACCAATCGTTGTCGGGACGCGGTTTTAGTTAAAATCCGACGCGCTTCGTTCACCTTTTTTCGAAGGCAATCGCAAAACAAAACGGCGCGGGATAATCCCGCGCCGTTGATGAAGACGAAGCCGAAAGCCGTCCGATCAGCCCTTAGTGATGAGCGGCGGCGGCGGAGGGGGCGCTACGTCGCAGCAGGTCCAGCGCACGCCGAGCTTGATGTCGTGCGATGTCAGATCGTGGAACTGGAACGGCCGGCCGTTGGTTACGGAGCCGTCGAACGACGAACCTGAGCCGGTGACGCCAGTGCCGAGGTTGAGATAGCGATACGCCAGTTCCACCGTCATGTTCTGATTGACGCGGTAGGCAAGACCGGCGTGCAACGCCCAGGCCAGATCGAGCTTGCTCGCGCTCTGCGCCTGATAGAGACCGGACGTGGTGCCGCCGCCGAGATTGACGGTGGTCATATCAGAGAATCCGCTGAAGGTGTTATAGGCACCGCCGACGCCGACACCGACGAACGGCGTGATGCACCACCAGGTGCCGAGATCGGCATAAGCGTTGATCATGCCGACCCAGCTCGAATAGCCGCCGCGATAGGTGTCGCCGATCGGGAGAACGCCGAGGCCTCCGCCGAAATTGATGTTGGCGTAATCGGTACCGCTGAACTGCACCCGGGAACGATATTCGCCGGTCACATCCATGCGGAACCAGTTGTTGAACTGATAACCGACGCCCAGTCCGTAGGTCATGCCGCCGGTGAATTCGTGGCCGATCTGATTGACCGAGACCGTGCTGGCATCATTGTAAGCCGGCGCGAACAGTTTGCCCCGCGTATTGGTCATGCCGATGTCGCCGCGCAGATACCAGCCGCCGAAATCCTCGACCGGCGGCGGCGCGTAATACTGCGGCGGCGGCCCGACAGGAATGTCTGCGGCAAACGCCGCGCTGGACAATAAGGACACCGCCCCCGCGGCGGCCAGGATCATAACGCTACGCATTGGCTTCGTCCTCTGATGCGGTGAGGCAGACGAGGCCTCACATCGGAAACTCACGGACGGACGATGGCAGCAAATACTTAAGCGTCGCTTAACCCTAATTTTTAAGGTTGATATTTGGTGCACACATGCAACAGCGATGGCCTCTACATGGAACCGCCGCCACAAGTCTTAACGATGCGTTGATACAACATGCGGCGGCCTACCTGCGGCCGCAGGACTATGATGCCAGCTTGGGCATCTTCGGCAGGAACATCGCGAGAAGCCCGATCGCCGGCAGGAATGCGCAGACCGCGTAGACGAAGTCGATGCCCTTGGCATCGGCCACCACGCCGAGCATCGCCGCGCCCAATCCGCCCGCGCCGAAGGCGAAGCCGAAGAACAGGCCGGAGATCATGCCGAAGCGATGCGGCACCAGTTCCTGCGCATAGACGATGATCGCCGGCATCGCAGACGAAATGATCAAGCCGATAATGACGCTCAGAATGACGGTCCATTCGAGATTTACGTACGGCAGGAGCAACGTAAACGGCAGCGCGCCGAGGATCGAGAACCAGATCACGTAACGCCGGCCGAAGCGGTCGCCCAATGGGCCTCCGAAATAGACACCGGCCGCCACCGCGCCGAGGAACACGAACAACAGCAGTTGCGACGTCTGCGTCGTCACCGCGAACTTATGCATCAGATAGAACGTGTAGTAGCTGGTGAGACTCGACAGGTAGATGTACTTCGAGAACACTAGCATGATCAGGATGCCGATCGCCAACGCGACGCGCGAACCCGACGGCGCGCCGCCCAGCCGCTTCGGCGCCACATTGCCGCGCGCCATGATGCGCGGCTTGTACCAACTGCCGATGCGCCACAGGACGACGATGGCAACGAAGGCGATCGACGAGAACCAGGCGATGCTGGGCTGCCCGAACGGCACCACGATCAACGCAGCAAGCACCGGCCCGATCGCCGAGCCGAGATTGCCGCCGACCTGAAACACCGATTGTGCAAAACCATAACGGCCACCCGAGGCCATACGCGCGATGCGCGACGATTCCGGATGGAAGATCGCCGAGCCGAGGCCGATCATCGCGGCCGACAGCACCAGCATCGCGAAGTTGTGCGCACCACTCAGCATTAACAGGCCGATGAAGGTGAAGCCCATGCCGATCGCCAGCGAGAACGGCTGCGGCTTGCGGTCGGTGACACTCCCCACCACCGGCTGCAGCAGCGACGCGGTGATCTGGAACGCCAGCGTGATCAACCCGATCTGCGCAAACGACAGCGAATAGTTTTCCTTGAGGATCGGATAGACCGACGGAATCAACGACTGCATCGTGTCGTTAAGGAAGTGCGAGAAGCTAATACCGCCGAGCACCAGGTAGACCGGACCGGCCGCAACGGCCGGCTTCGCGGCTGCGTCGATGTCAGCCGCGATCACCGGCGCGGCCAGAGTTTCTTCGGTAACGACGACAGGCTTGTTCACGGCAATATCCGATCAGCACGACCACCGTTATTGCAGGCGAAGCAATTCAAAAAACGCGGACGAAGACCTGGATTGCTTCGTCGCTTTCGCTCCTCGCAATGACGATCAGACCAATTGCAGGCTGCTCTAACGCTCTCGCCCCGCAAGCGGGGCGAGGCTGATGCAAAGCATCTGATTCAACATCTTGAATTTAGGGCAAGCCCCCTCGCCGGACCACCGTCAATCCGCGATGGCTGCGATGCAGACTGCCGTTACGCGGCAGCCGCCGCCGCCCCCAGCGCGGAGACGATGTCGTCGACCACTTCCTCAACCAGGATGCGGTCGTCGCCCTCGCCCATCACCCGGATCACCGGCTCAGTGCCTGAAGAGCGCACCAGCAATCGGCCATGACCGTTGAGACGCTTTTCCGCCGAGGAGATCGCAGTCTTGACGCCGGCGGTCTCAAGCGGCTTGCCGGCGCGATAGCGAACATTCTTCAGAATCTGCGGCAGCGGATCGAACCGATGGCAGACTTCGGAGACCGGCTTCTGATGTTTCTGGATCACCGCAAGCACCTGAAGCGCGGCAACGAAGCCGTCGCCGGTGGTGGCGTAATCCGACAGAATGATATGGCCGGAGGGTTCGCCGCCGAGATTGTAGCCTCCCGCCAGCATCTGCTCGAGCACGTAGCGATCGCCGACCGCGGTGCGGACCAGATCGAGACCGATGCCCTTGAGGAAACGCTCGAGGCCGAGGTTGGACATCACGGTGGAGACGAGACCCGGCTGCGCCAGGCGGCCGTCCTCTTTCCAGCTCTCGGCGATCACCGCCAGCAACTGATCGCCGTCAACCACATGGCCGCGCTCGTCGACCACGATGACCCGATCGGCGTCACCGTCGAGCGCGATGCCGATATCGGCGCGCATCTCGCGCACCTTGCGGCTCAGCGCCTCCGGCTCGGTCGAGCCGCATTCCTTGTTGATGTTGAAGCCGTCCGGCTCGACGCCGATCGAAATCACATCAGCGCCCAATTCCCACAACGCCTTCGGCACCACGCCATAGGCCGCGCCGTTGGCGCAATCGACCACGACGCGCAGGCCGTCGAGGCTGATGTCGCGCGGCAGCGTGCGCTTGGCGAATTCGATGTAGCGGTCATGCACGCCGTCGATGCGCTTGGCGCGCCCGAGGCTGCGGCTCGCCGCCAGTTTCTTGTCGAGATTCTCGTCGAGCAATTGCTCGATCTGTTTCTCGACCTCGTCCGACAGCTTGAAGCCGGCGGGACCGAACAGCTTGATGCCGTTGTCCTCGTAAAGGTTATGTGAGGCGGAAATCATCACGCCGAGATCGGCGCGCATCGACTTGGTCAGCATCGCGACTGCCGGCGTCGGCAACGGGCCGACCAGCAGCACATCCATGCCGACCGAGGTGAAGCCCGCGACCATCGCGTTCTCGATCATGTAGCCGGAGAGCCGGGTATCCTTGCCGATCACCACGCGATGGCGATAGTCGCCGCGTTGAAAGGCGAGACCCGCGGCCTGACCCACTTTCATCGCCAGTTCGGGCGTAATCACCCCATTGGCGCGACCGCGGATGCCATCGGTCCCAAAATATTTCCGGCTCATATACATATCCCCCAGCGAAATCATTTGGCGTCAGCGGCGCCTTCGCCGCGTCCGCTCATGCTCGTGCGTCCAGTCGTCGTGAGGTCCGCAAGCATAACCGGGCGGGTTTATAATGCGTTTACCGCGCCCGCGACTTCAAAAAATATGATGAATCATTACCGCGCACGAACTTCGCTCACGGCATATAACTGTCTGATATGCATATATAATCCAAAACGCTACCGGCCGCTATCCCTTTCGCTTGATGTGCTTGTCGGGCTTTGAGGGCGCCGGCTGGGTCACGCTGACCGGGTCGGAACCCGGAAATGATTCCTTCAAGCCCTGGTCCAGCGCGTCGTCGAGCTTCTCTTTCCGGGCGGAATCCTTGGGATCCTTTTGCGGATCGTTCTTAGGATCGCCTCGGGACTCGGTGCGCTCGCGCGCCTGCGTATCTGCCATATCGGTCTCCATCGGTGTCGGAATCAACGTCACCGCGGAGTCATCGTTCCCGCCGCGAGGGCAACCTTACTTCTCGCGCTTGGCGCGGTGAAGGGGTTTCGTCGGCGGCGGCTGCGTGATGCTGACCGGATCTGACCCCGGAAAAGTTTCCTCGAGCCCTTCCTCCAGCGCATCGTCGAGACGCTGCTTCTCCGTCTTCGGCTGCTTGCCGCCGGCAATTTTGGAAGCACCCTTCACAGATTTGGTCGCGCTCATGATTGCTCCGCTCAATTCATTCGCTGACGCAAAGATAATTTTGTCTGGCGCGGGGACATGTTAGAGCAACGTGAAGGCTGAAGAAAGCAAGGGGCCAAAAATGTCGATCAAGCACGTCACCTGCATCGAGGATCTACGCCAAATTCACAAGCGGCGGGTGCCGAAGGCCTTCTTCGACTATTGCGACCGCGGCTCCTATACCGAGGACACGTTGCGCGCCAATCGCGCTGATCTCGAAGCCATCAAATTCCGCCAGCGCATCATGGTCGACGTCTCCCGGCGCGACACCTCGACCACCATTCTCGGCGAACCGGCGGCGCTGCCGCTGATCCTCGCGCCGGTGGGCCTCACCGGCATGCAGCATGGCGACGGAGAAATCCACGCCTGCCGCGCAGCGCAAGCCGCCGGCATTCCCTACACGCTGTCCACCATGTCGATCTGCTCGATCGAGGACGTTGCAGCCAACGTCGACAAGCCGTTCTGGTTCCAGCTTTACGTCATGAAAGACCGCGGCTTCATCAAGGCGCTGATCGAGCGCGCCATCGCCGCCAAGTGCAGCGCGCTGGTGCTGACCGTCGATCTTCAGGTCATCGGCCAGCGCCATCAGGACATCAAGAACGGCATGACGGTGCCGCCTGAGTGGAGCCTGTCGAAACTGTTCGACTTCGCCACCAAGCCGCAATGGGTTGCCGGCGTGCTGCGCGGCAAGCGCCGCACCTTCGGCAACCTCGCCGGCCACATCAAGGGCATGGAGAACGTCACCCAGCTTGGGCAATGGACCAACTCGCAGTTTGACACCACGCTGAACTGGAAGGACCTCGACTGGATCCGCTCGATCTGGCCGGGCAAGCTGATCATCAAGGGCATCCTCGACATCGAGGACGCCCGCGAGGCGGTGAAGACCGGCGCGCAGGCGCTGGTGGTTTCCAACCACGGCGGCCGCCAGCTCGACGGCGCGCAGTCCTCCATCGAGGTGCTGCCGGAGATTGTCGCCGCGGTCGGCGACCAGATCGAAATCATGTTCGACGGCGGCATCCGTTCGGGACAGGACGTGGTGCGGGCGCTGGCGCTCGGCGCCAAGTCCTGCATGATCGGCCGCGCTTATGCCTACGGACTCGGCGCCTACGGCGAAGCCGGCGTTGCAAAGGCCATCGACATCATCCGCAACGAGATGCTGGTGACCATGGGCCTGTGCGGCGTCAATACCGTCGCCGAAATCGACGAGCACATCCTCGCGGGCTGAGCAGCCATCCGCAAATCGCTAGCTAGACGGCGCACGCACTTGTGTGCGGCGCAAAGCGAAACAAAGTGCCACTCTGTGCGTCTTCTGATCGACACTCAGAACAGGAGACGACGATGCGACGTTATTCGGTTCTAGCATTGTGCGCGGTCGCGGCGCTGGCGATTGCCGCGCCGACATCGGCCTCTGCCCAGCGCGGCTTCCATGGAGGCGGTTTCCATGGCGGAGGCTTCCATGGTGGTTGGCATGGCGGCGGCGGATGGCATCGCGGCGGTGGCTGGGGATGGGGCGCCGGCGCGCTCGGCGTCGGATTGGGCCTCGGCCTCGCAGGTGCCTACGCAGCTTACCCATACGGTTATGGCTACGACTATCCCTATGGGGGTTATGGCTACGCGGCCTATCCCTATGGCGGCTATGACTACGGCGGCTGCTATCTGAGCCGGCAGCGGGTCTGGACGCCTTACGGCTGGCGCATTCGCCGCGTGGAAGTCTGCAATTGACGGCTGCTACCGTGCAGCAAGCAAATCCGCTTCGACAAGTTGGCGCAGTTCGGGCGTGACCTCCGGCCTGCGCCCAAACCACAGTTCGAATCCACGCACCGCCTGATGCAGCAGCATGCCAAGCCCGTCGGCGGTGCGCAGACCACGCGCCCGTGCCGCAACGAGCAGCGGCGTATCGAGCGGCACATAGACCAGATCGGCCACCGTCGCCTGCGCCGGCAACAATCCGACATCGATCTCCAGTGCCGGCTGGCCCTTCATGCCGAGCGACGTTGTGTTCACGAGCAATTGCGCGCGCGGCAGCACTTCGCCGAGCGCGTCCCATCCGTGCGGCGAGACGTTCGCGCCGAACTGATCCGCCAGCGCCTGCGCACGCCCAGCCGTGCGGTTAACGAGATGCACGCGCTTGAGGCCACGCTCCAGCAACCCGAACACCACCGCGCGCGACGAACCGCCGGCGCCGAGCACCACGGCTTCGTCGGCGACATCCCAGCCCGGCGCGCTGGCGTCGAGATTGTTGATGAAGCCTTCGATGTCGGTGTTGGTGGAGCGCAGCGTCTCACCGTCGTACCATAACGTATTGGCGGCCCCGACGGCGCGTGCGCGTTCGTCCGGCTCGGTCAACAGCAGCGCCCGCTCCTTGTGCGGGATGGTGACGTTGGCTCCGACGAAGCCGTGACGCGACAGGTTCTGCACGAATTCGGCAAAACCTTCCGGCGGCACCGCCTCGATGCTGTAGCCGCCTGCGATACCGAACCGATGCAGCCAATGGTGATGGATGATCGGCGAGCGCGAATGCGCGGCCGGCCAGCCGATCAGACAGGCGGCAGGAGCTTTCTCAGGCGCGGGCATCGCTGTTCTCCGTCACGGCAACGTCGCCGTTCCCTTCACGCGGCACGATGCGCTTGTCAATGCGCGATCCGCCGCCTCAGGTCACCAGCCGCTTCATCGGGACAACGACGGACTGCCCGCGAAGTTGCCGGGCATCCTCCAGCGCCCGCGCGATGGTCTCGCGATACTTCGCCAAAGGCGGACGGACGCCATGGGTCAACAGCATACGGCGAACGTTTCGCGACGCCCCGGTGATGTAGAGCCGCATTCCTTGCCGTTGCGCTTTCACGGCAAGCCGATGGATGGCGTTGGCAGCCGTCGAATCCATCAGCGGCACGGCGCCGACGTCGATGACGAACGCCTTGTGGCGGCCGGCGATGTTGTCGAGCACCGCGCCCACCGTCGATGCCGCGCCGAAGAAGAACGCGCCGGTGATGCGGTACACCACCACGTCCGGATCGGTCGCGAGCGCGGAGTCATACGGCACCCGCGCGCCATTGGCGTCGTCCGCCTTGTCATCCGCCGCAAGCGGCACGCCCGCCTCGATGCCGGTCGCTTCCGCTATCCGATTGATGAACAGCACCGCGCCGAGCGCGAAGCCGACCAGAATGCCTTCGGTGAGATCGCGAAACACGGTGAGGAGGAACGTCGCGAGGAGCACCGTGGCGTCGCCCCACGACGAGCGCAGCAGAGTCCAGAACTCCTGCTTCTCGGCCATGCCCCAGGCCACGATCACCAGCACCGCCGCCAGCGCCGACAGCGGGATGTAACTCGCCAGCGGCGCGGCGATCAGCATGAACAGCAGCAGGAACGCCGAATGCATCATGCCGGCGACCGGCCCGCGCGCGCCAGCGCGCACGTTGGTCGCGGTGCGCGCGATCAGACCGGTGACGCAGATGCCGCCGAACAAGGGCGAGGCGATATTGGCAACGCCCTGCGCCACCAACTCGCAATTGGAGCGATGACGGCGTCCGGTCATGCCGTCGGCGACCACCGCCGACAGCAAAGATTCAATGGCTGCAAGTAGCGCGAAGGCAATCGCGTCCGGCAGCACGGCCTGCATCTTCGCGAAGGAAAACGCCGGCAGCGCCGGTGCCGGCAGCGTCTCGGGAATGCCGCCGAAGCGCGTGCCGATGGTTTCCACCGGCAGCGCCAGCGCCCATGCCACGAGTGTCGCCACCACGACGCCGATCAAAATGCTCGGCCAGGCCGGTCGCAGTTTTCGCACGCCGACCATCACCACGATGGCGAGCACCGCCAGCGCAATGGCCCGGAGGTTGACGGTGCCGGCGGCATGCCACAGCACGGCGAGTTTCGGCAGCAATTCGCTCGGTTCATGACCAGAGAGCTTGAGACCGAACAGGTCGTGCAACTGACTGGCGAAGATGATGACGGCGATGCCGGCCGTGAAGCCGACCGTCACAGGATAGGGGATGAATTTGACGTAGGTCCCGATCCGCAGAAGGCCGGCGGCGACGAGAAAGATTCCGGCCATCATGGTGGCGAGGATGACGCCGTCGACGCCGTGTCGCTCCACCGTCAGCGCCACCAACACGATGAACGCACCCGCCGGCCCGCCGACCTGAAAGCGGCTGCCGCCCAGCAGCGAGACAAAGAAGCCGCCGACGATCGCGGTGTAAAGCCCGCGATCCGGCGTCACGCCGGATGCGATGGCGATCGCCATTGACAACGGCAGCGCTACGATGGCGACGGTGAGACCGGCGACGACGTCGGCGCGAAAATCATTCAGGCCGTAGCCTTCACGCAGCACCGTGATCAGCTTTGGCGTGAACAATTCCGCGAAGCTGGCGCCGCGCGGCGACGCCTTGTTACCCGTTCCGACCATCCGATGCTCCCGACCTCGCCTCACGCAAAGCGCTGCAAGCAGTCGGCCGGTCGATGGTCAGACGCGCGGCGGCGGTCCGGGTTGCTTCAGGCGCACCCCGCGCCCGCCGTCATCGCTCCGCGCATGTTCACCGATGAGGTCCACGCCCGCGCGATTCAACGCATCGACCACCTTGGTCAGGGACTCGACGACGCCGCGCACATTGCCGTCACTGGCCTCCATGCGCTGGATCGTCGGCAGCGATACTCCCGCGAGTTCCGCCAACGTCTTCTGATCTATGCTGAGCAGCGCCCGCGCCGCTCTCATCTGGAATGAGGTGATCAACGCCAGAATTCCATGTTGGAGAGTTATAATTGATGTATCATACAATGACAATGATGTAAAATACATCACGTCAGATACCCGAAACGATCCGCACTCTGATTGATCTACGGGATTCCCACCACAGCGAACAGCTTGAAATGAAAGAGGCCCGATCCGGGATCGGGCCTCCGTGAGTTCACCAAGCGCGCCGCACCTTGCGCTGTCGCGGTGATGCACGCCGTTATGATTTCACGATAACGACCTCGAGATACTCCCCCGGTACCACAATCGTCCCGTCGCGAGCGGTGTTGTGACGTTCGAGCAACGCTGCAAGATCGGTCAGGAACAATCGCCCCTTATCGTCGCCGAGCGCCGCGACCGCCTTGTGGATCGGTCCGTAGTAGGCCCTGAACACATCGACGAAGTGCGCCGCCGATCGATAGCGGAACATGAAGTCCCTACTCTCGGCGTTGATCGAGGCCGCGCCGGCGCCGAACAGATCGGAGAGTCCATCCCGCGTCCCCCATCGCGCCGGCGATTTCGTGCCGGCGGGCGGCGGCAGGTATTTGCCGAGCGTCTTGAAGACCTGGCCGATGAAGCCGTCCGGCGTCCAGTTGGCGAGGCCGATCTTGCCGCCGTGCTTGCACACCCGCAGCATCTCCGCCGCAGCGCGTTCCTGATCCGGCGTGAACATCACGCCAAAGCTCGACGTCACCACATCGAAACTCGCATCCGCGAACGGCAGCGCCTCTGCGTCGGCTTCGCGAAAATCGACGCTCCAGCCTTCGGCCGCAGCGCGAGCCCGGCCGCGCTCCAGCCAGACCGGCACGTAATCGGTCGAGGTGACCTCGCACCAGCGCCGCGCCGCCGCCAGTGTGACGTTGCCGTTGCCGGCGGCGACATCGAGCACGCGCTGCCCGGCGCGCAGGTCTAGCGCCTCGCATAAAGTCTCGCCAACGATCTGAAGGGTGGCGCCGATGATCGCATAGTCGCCGGACGCCCACGCGCCATGCTGTTTCTGCTTGATCGCGGCGAGATCCGGCTTGATCGGGGTCATGGTTTCAAGAACGGACATGACGCATCTCCTCGCTAGGTTATGAACGGCCGAGTTCGCCTCTGGCTACGTCGAATTCTGAATCCGCCGGATACGCCTTCGCTATGCAGCTTGCGCAAGTTGATGCAGAATGCGCATCGAAGTTCGACGTGATGCGGATCAGCGCGCCCCCGTCGATCCACCTCGGGGGCCGATACGGGAGTGATCCCATGACCGAGGGCGACAATGCGTCAGGTCGTCGCCAGCCATTGCCTGCCAGCATCGTGCAGGCGCTCGACTGGTTGAGCGCGCGGCTCGACGAACCAATCCGGCTCGAAACGCTGGCCACCGTCGCGGGCGTGCGGCCGCGCACGCTGCAACTTCATTTCAAGGAGCACCTCGGCACGACGCCGCTCGGCTGGGTGCGACGGACGCGGCTCGCGCGCGCCCGTCAGCAACTCAACGCCGCCGGTGATGGCGAAACGAACATCACCGACATCGCGCTGGCCAACGGCTTCACTCAGTTCGGCCGCTTCGCCGCGCGCTATCGCAACCAGTTCGGCGAACTCCCCTCGCAGACGCTGCGCGGCGCGCGAACGCATCGCGACACGCCCGAGATCGACGACGAAGCGCTGCGCCTGACGTGGCGCGCGGTGGCATCGGCCTTTGCCGTCGGTCCGCGATCGTGCGGCGCGGCGCTGGCCGATGCCGAGCAGGCACTCGAACGCGCGCCGCATTACGCGCTGCCGAGAGCGATCGCGGCGTGGTGCTGGAGCCAGCGCGCAGCGCACAATTTCGACGGCGCATCCGGCAGCGATCGCATCCGCGCGCTGACGATGGCGGACGAAGCAGCGCGGCTCGCGTCCAATGACGCCGTTGCCCTTAGTCTATGCAGCGGCGCGCAGACGCTGGCGCGGCGTCTGCCCGAGGCAGACCGGTTGATCGAGCGCGCGCTGGCGCTCGATCCATGGTCGCCGTGGGCCTGGGTACGGCGCGGCTGGCTGTCGGCCTATGCCGGCGATGACGGTGGCGCGTTGCGGGAATTGCAGATCACCTTGCGGCTGATGCCGTTCGAACCGCTGCGCCACCTCATCTTCATCGGAATCGGTTGCGCGCACTTCAATGCGGGGCGTTACGACCGCGCGGTGCACTGGATCAGGGACGGCACGGAAGCAGTACCGGAATCGTTCTGGGCCGAACGCGTGCTGGTCGCGGCGGCCGCGCACGCGGGCGCGCGCGACGAGGCACGTCGCCATGCACGACGCTTACTGCGCAAGGATGGTGACCTGACGGTGGCAGTCGCACGCGAGGCGTGGCCGTTCCGCGCGTCGTTCATGGAGCGACTGTGCGACGGCCTTACCGTCGCCGGCGTGCCAAAGCATTAGAAGCGATGGCCAGACCGCTTCAGCCATCGCTTCTGACAACCTATGCCGCCTATGCCGCCGCGCGATGCGCTGCGACGATCTGGTCGGCCGCGCGGCCCGTCACTTCAGCCATGTGATCGAAGGTGCGGGTGAAGCCGCCCGCGCCTGCCGTCGCCGAACGGAGTTCGACGATCAGATCGCCGATCTCGGCTTCCGGCATCGATGCGCGCACGCAATCCCAGCCGTCCCAGCCCTCGCGGGTATCGAAGCCGAGGATTTGGCCGCGCCGGCCGGAGAGGATGGCGTTGACCTTCGCCGTCGCCTCGCTGGGACAGACGATCTCGACCAGATGGATCGGCTCCAGCAGCACCGGCGCGCATTGCGCCAGCGCTTCGGCAACGCCCATCCGCGCGGCGGTGCGGAACGCCTGATCGGATGAATCGACGCTGTGATAGGAGCCGTCGGTCAACGTCACTTGCAGGTCGATGACCGGAAAGCCCAGCGGCCCTCGCATCAGCGCATCCCTCGCGCCTTCCTCCACCGCGCCGATATAGTTCTTCGGCACCGCGCCGCCGACCACGGTTTCCTCGAAACGGAAACCGTCGCCGCGCGGCAGCGGCTTGATGTCGAGCACGACATCGCCGTACTGGCCATGCCCACCGGATTGCTTCTTGTGGCGGCCGCGCTGCGTGGCCGATTTGCGGATGGTCTCCTGATAGCCAACGCCCGGCGGATGCGACTTGGCGTTGACGCCGTAGCGCTCCTGCAAGCGCTCCATCGCCACGCGCAGATGCATCTCGCCCTGCCCCCACAACACCATCTCGTGGTTGGCGGGATTGTGCTGCACGGTGAGCGAGGGATCCTCCTCGGTAAGGCGCTGCAACGCCTGGCCGAGCTTGACGTCGTCCTTGCGGTCGTTCGCCGCCAACGCGATTGCCAATACCGGCGGCGCCGTACTCATCTGCGCGAGCGGCGCCGGCGCGGTTTTCGCGGTCGTCAGCGTATCTCCGGTCTTCATCGGATCGAGCTTGCCGAGCGCAACCACATCGCCCGCCTCCGCCAAGGCGCGTTTGCTGTCACCCGCACCGTTTGCCGCGAGAATGCCGGAGATGCGTCCCGTGCCGCCACTCGAGGATTGCACCGTCGCGCCGTCGTCGAGATGACCACGCAGCACCCGCGCCAGCGACAGCTTGCCGCCGTGCTGCAAATGCGTGGTCTTGACGACGTAAGCGAGAGACGCGCCCTCACCCGTCGCGGCAAGCCGCGTCGCCGTCTCAGCGATGCCGGGCGCTTCGTGCCGCAACGCCTTCAACAGACGGCCAACGCCGTTCTCCCGCGCGGCAGAGCCGAGCAGCACCGGACAAATCTGTCCTTCGCGCAATTCGCGGGCGAGATCGTCGAAGACCGCATCGCGCGGCGGCGGAATGTCGTCGAGCAGTTGCTCCATCAGCGCGTCGTCGTGATCGGCGAGATATTCCAGCATGGTGAACCGCGCTTCTTTCTCGCGGTCGAGATTGCCGCCGTCGAGCGCGACGACTTCAGAAGCTGCATGTTCGCGATAGACGAAGGCACGCTCCAATGCGAGATCGACGAAGCCGGCGATCAGATCGCCGTTCCAGATCGGAATCTGCCGCAGCACCAGCGGCACGCGCGACGCCGGCTGCAACGCCGCGAGCGCTTCGCGGATGCGCTTGGTCGCCTTGTCGATCTTGTTGAGAAACAGGAAGCGTGGAATCCGCATGTCTTCCAATTCGCGCAAGATCACCTGCAATTGCGGCAGCTTGCGCTCGTCGGCTTCGCAGACCACCACCGCCGCGTCGACGATCGGCAACACCGCGCGCATGTCGTGCGCGAATTCGATCGAGCCCGGACAGTCGAGGAACGTGTAAGTGTCGCCCATGAAGGTGACGGTCGCCGCGTTGAGACCGACGCCCATCTTGTGCAGACGCGCTTCCGCGCCGGCATCGCCAACTGAAGTGCCTGCCTCGACGCTGCCGGCACGCGGGATCGCGCCGGTACGTGCGAGGATGGCTTCGAGAAGAGTTGTTTTTCCGCTTTGAAAAGGGCCCACGAGCGCGATGCATCGTGGACCGCGGGGACTTCTGACGTCATGTCCCATTGCCGCCTCCTGATTTGGAGCTCGGCCCATGATTGGGTCGGCAACGGGAATGGTCTCAGGGGTCCCGGCTATTGGCAAGCAGGAACTTTCGTCACTCACCTCTCCCCGTGAATAACAGGGAGAGGTCGGATTGCGAAGCAATCCGGGCGAGGGGCAATTCCAGAAATCTGCAACACGCTTTGAGGCAGTCCCCCTCACCCCGACCCTCTCCTCGCTCGCGGGGAGAGGGACAAAAAGTCAGCGCCCCGGGCGCAACTCGAGTCCCGCCAGTCCCACAGCCACGCTGATACCGGTCGAGCCCTGTACACTCAGCGGCTGCAACGCGATGGAATTGGCCGAACCGCCGATCAACACATTAGCGCCGAGACCGATTCCAACATTGGCGCTACCTTGCGCACCGGCGTAGTTGCCCGAGAGGTCGCCGATGCCGGCACGCTCCACCGGCGCAAACACTGCCCATGTCAGCGTCGATTGTTCGGTGATACCGAGGTCGATGCCGACCTTGCGGATGGTCGCCACATACGGTTGATCCGGCCTGCCGTCGGCATGCAAGAGGCAGCCAAGATTGGTGACCGAGCCGACGATGAAGCCGACGCTGGCGCCGCCACGGCATTCCAGCACGCCGATCTGAACCCGCTGCGACTGCTGGGCGTGAGCCACACCAGAGATCAGCGCGGCGGCAGCCACGCTAAGGAGGATCGAACGACGGCGCATGACATATCTTCTCCGGCGGGAGGAAAAGCAAACGGCGGGTCCGCATGATGTTACACGCGACGGCAACAATTTGATATCGCAGATGTGACTGGCGAGAGGTCGTGAGCGATACTATCCCCCGACAACGCCGGCGTGAGCGCTGGCTCGCAGCCAGACATTTCCACGGCGGAGAGGAATGCAGCACCAATCGATCATACGATGTCCGTCCTGCGGTCATGAGTCGGCCGAGACCATGCCGACCGACGCCTGCGTTTTCTTCTACGACTGCAAGGGATGCCGGCAGCGGCTGAAGCCCAAGGCTGGCGACTGCTGCGTGTTCTGTTCTTATGGCTCCGCACCCTGCCCGCCGATGCAATCCGGCGGCTGCTGCGGTTAAAACACGCGAGTTTTGGCGTTACAAAAGCCAACAAAAAAGGCCCGCAAACGCGGGCCTTCAATGTCACGTTACGTCAAGCCGCGCTTAGCGGTGGTGACGATGATGGCGATGGTGCTTGCGATGCTTGCGCGCCTTGCGGTGCGGCTGCACCGCGGCTGGACGCAGTTCGACGTCGATAACGCCAGCCGTTGCGTTGAGGCCGGTCTGGCCCTGCAGGCTGAGCGGCTGCAACGAGAACGCGTTGTTCGAACCGCCGACCAGCAGATTGCCGCCGACACCGACGCCGACCGACGCATTGGCGCCGACGCCGCCGAAGTGGCCAGCGAGGTCGCCGCGACCAATCCGGTTGGTCGGAGCATAGACCGCCCAGGCCAGGCCGGTCTGCTGGGTGAAGCCGAGATCGACGCCAAAGCGCTTGATCGTGGCGACATAAGCCTCCGGACGGCGACCGGCGCTTTCGAACGTGCAGGTCAGATCAGCGGTCGAGCCGACCACGTAGCCGACGTTCTGGCCACCTTCGCAAGAAAGCACGCCGACCTGAAGCTGGCCCTGCTGGGCATTTGCGGTGGCGATCGAGGCAACCAGCGCCACGGCGCCGATACCCAACATCTTCATCATACGCATCTGAGTTTAGTCTCCGATTGTGTGGTCCTTGACGGCCACGCTTTGAATGCCGGCGCACAGGAAGGTCCAGCCGTGTCCAAAACATGGCAGTTCCATGTGAAAACCGGAAAAAATTGCGGCAAATCGGGCGATCACGACGATATGATCGCCCGAACTCACTACCAGCGACTGTCTACCGCAGGTTCCCGCAGAAGCGCTGGATGCGTTTGCAGGCGTCCTCGAGGTCCGAGGTCTTGGTGGCGTAGGAAATCCGGAACGCCGGACCGAGCCCGAAGGCCGAGCCCTGCACCACGGCGACGCCCTCAGCTTCCAGCAACTCGGTGACGAAGTCCTGGTCGTTCTCGATCTTTTTGCCCGAAGGCGCGGTTTTTCCGATGGTTCCGGCGCAGGACGGATAGACGTAGAACGCGCCTTCCGGACGCGGGCAGTCGATGCCCGTCGCCTGATTAAGCATCGCCACCACCAGATCGCGGCGTTCCTTGAACACCTTGTTGTTGGCGGCAATGAACTCCTGCGGGCCGTTCAACGCTTCTACCGCCGCCCATTGCGACACCGACGACGGATTCGAGGTCGATTGCGACTGGATGGTCGCCATCGCCTTGATCAACTGCACCGGACCGCCGGCATAGCCGATGCGCCAGCCGGTCATGCAATAGGCCTTCGAAACGCCGTTCACCGTCAGGGTGCGGTCGAACAGTTTCGGCTCGACCTGCGCCGGCGTCGTGAACTCGAAGTCGTCGTAGACCAGATGCTCGTACATGTCGTCGGTCATCACCCAGACGTGGGGATGCTTGAGCAGTACGTCCGTCAGGGCCTTGAGTTCGGCGCGAGTATAGGCCGAGCCGGTCGGGTTCGACGGCGAGTTCAGAATGATCCACTTGGTCTTCGGCGTGATGGCGCGTTCCAGCGCGTCGGGTTGCAGCTTGAAGCCGAACTCCGCCGTGCAGACCACCGGAACGGATTCGCCACCCGCAAGTGCCACCATTTCAGGGTAGCTGACCCAGTACGGCGCGGGAATGATCACCTCGTCGCCCGGATTGATGGTGGCCATCAGCGCGTTGTAGAGCACCTGCTTGCCGCCGGTGCCGACCGTGATCTGGTTCGGCGTATAAGTCAGGCCGTTCTCCCGCTGAAACTTGGCGATGATCGCCTCTTTCAGCTCGGGAATGCCGTCCACGGCGGTGTACTTGGTCTTACCGGCCTCGATGGCGTGGACCGCCGCCAGCTTGATGTTCGCCGGGGTATCGAAGTCCGGCTCGCCGGCGCCGAGACCGATGACGTTGCGGCCCGCGGCTTTGAGCTGCCGTGCTTTATCCGTGACCGCGATGGTCGCGGACGGCTTCACACGGTCAAGCGCGGCGGACAGGAACGACATTGGTATCTCCTTGCAGCCGTCGTGATCCAGCGACAGCACGATAGCGATGTGAGGATAGGATCGCGTTACCTTAAATCGGCTCTCGCTGCACCGCAAGAAGGTTTGGGCACGAGGCATATGCGCATTCCTTCGATCCCGCGCAACAGCATCAATTTCACGTGGGATTGGCGCTGCAGGCGATTTGCAACTTTTCCAATCGCCTCACCTTGCGAGTGCAGCCACATAACTCCATTGTCTAGCGGACTCCATTGTCTAGCGGCGCGGGCGGACAGGCCGGGCGCTCCGGCAACAGGTGAACGGCCCGCGATGTACAAGCTCTATTCAATGCAGCGGTCGGGAAACAGCTACAAGGTGCGGCTAGCGCTGGCCGTGCTCGACATTCCCTATCGCGCCGTCGAGGTCGACATCCTGCGCGGCGAAAGCCGCACGCCCGATTTCCTTGCCAAGAATCCGAGCGGCCAAGTGCCGCTGCTCGAAGTGGAAGACGGGCGCTTCATCGCCGAATCCAACGCCATTCTCTGGTATCTGGCCAATGATACCCCGCTCCGGCCCGAAACCCGCATCGGCCGCGCCGAGGCGTTGCAATGGATGTTTTTCGAGCAGCACGCGCTGGAGCCCAATATCGGCGCCGCCTATTTCTGGCTGGCGCTGGTGCGCGGCGGCCGCGACCTCCAGACCCATGCGCTCGACGACTGGATGGAACGGGGCTATGCAGCGCTGCGGGTAATGGAAAACCACCTCAAGGCGCATGATTACTTCGCCGCGGGTCAGTTCACCGTCGCCGACATCGCGCTCTATGGCTACACCCACGTCGCCGACCGTTGCGATTTCGACCTCGCAACCTTCCCGGCCATTCGCGACTGGCTGGCGCGCGTCGAGGACAGCCCCGGCTTCGTTACAATGGACTGGCGGCCGGCGGACACTGCCGCCGACGCCTGAGATTTGCGCCCGCTGCCCGCAATGGGACCCCAGCGGACGAAGTCATCGCCGCGCTAAGCGGGCAGATCGGCGCCTTCACGCCGGCTGAGGGGTCTTGGCGAACGGACGTTATCGATCACGGAGTGCTGATTCCCCGCCACGTTTCGGCCATTTTCGGGGCTTTCGCCGCCAAAATCTTGCCGCGCCGAATCGGCAATTTCCACCTCACGGGTGATTCGCCCGTGAAATGAAGGAATCACGACCATGTCGCGGTCGCGCGGTCCCGGGCCGGGTTTCGCTGAGGAACCTACTCCGGTTGCGTCTTCGGGATTGACTCATGCGGTTGCAGCATCGCTCGCAATCGCGCTGTCGGTGTGCCTGATGATGACCTTCACGCTGCTGACGATCAACACGCACCTGCCGCTGCCGGCCTGAGCGTAACGGCGGCGCTGCCGCCAAAAGATCATTTTCATCGCGCTCGCCGCAAAGGCCGCCAACATGAAAAGCCCTGTTCTCTGGGTGACCGGTTCGCTGACGGCCGCCACCGCGCTGGCGGCCACCTTGCTGATCGTCACCACCACACGAAGCAATACCCGTCCCGAATTTCAGGGATCGGCCGTCATCAACGCACCTATTCACGCCTCACCGGCTTGTCAGCCGCCGCATTGCGATGCCGCATCCTGCGCCCCGGCGTGCCGGAACGCCGACTGAGTGCCCGTTCAGCCGCATCGGCGGCATTCAAATCGAATTTATCGAAGTACGGGGCGCCGCCGTTTACCCGGCGTTGATGGTGTCGTGAAAAGCCATCGTGAAGCTGTGAACAATTTTCACGGAGTTACCCTTACATTGAGGGGACACAAGGGTTCCGTCCATGCGAACTGAATGGCGCGCGATCTCCGGCCCTGTCCTGATAACGGCGATTTCGCTCGCCGCGATTGCCGCCGACCACGCCTATGGCCGCGTTCCCAATCCTGCGCCGCTGCAAGTCTGCATCGTGGCAATGGCCGCCGCGCTCGCCGGCATCGGTTCCGGATTGGTCAGCGCGGTGATCGCGGTCGCCACCAACGCGCTGTTCATGCGGCATCAGGGCCCCGGCGCGGTCTTCGACGCGCCGGAACTGCTGCGCCTCGGCCTGCTGGCGACCACGGCGTCCGCAACCGCGGTAATCACCGGTCTGCTCCGTCAAAAAATGCGCGACGCCATGACCTGGGAACGCAACCGCCACGCTACCGCGACGCGGCTCGCATCCGCGCTCGACGAGATCGATATCGGCGTGGTGCTGCTGGATGCAGACACCCGCGCCGAATTCATCAACCGCGCCTTCCGCAAATACTTCGCGCTGCCGGACGCCAAGGCCGATAGCAAGCCGCCGTTCATCGCGCTGATGTATCACGGCCGCGACGCTGGCTGTTACGAACTGCCGAAGGACGAACTCGCGCACTTCATCTCCGAGCGGATCGAGAAAATGCGCACCGGGGATTCGACGCCGATCAACATCAAGCTGGCGGACGGCCAGGTGATGCGCTTCCAGTGCACGGCGCTGCCTGACGGCGGCCGTATGCTCAGCTATACGCCGATCACCGATCTGATCCGCCGTAACGACGACCCCGCCCTGGCTGAGTATTACCGGTCGCTGCGCGTGGGCGGCGGTGATGTCTTCGCGTCGGCCCCTTTGCACGCCGCCGAATAGACGCGCGCCGCGTTGTCATCCGCGCGCAACAATCCCCCAATAGGCTTCGGCCACGCTTGGTCCGGAGCCCCCCGATACGGATCAATGCTCCAGCGGTCCCGTCAGCCATCCACCTGAGCGGGGCCGCTTTTTTGCGAGACGACATGACGAATTGCAATGTCCTCTGCCATCACTGGTCCATTGCTCGGCTTTCGAAACCGGGTTAACGACCGTCCATGATCCGCTTTACCCTGGTCATCCTGGCGCTTGCGATCCTGACGCTGGTTCTGCTGCCGTTTCAGTTGATCGCGATTGCCTTCGATCTCGACTGGCAGCGGCGGATTCCCCGCCTCTATCATCGCATTCTCTGCGCGCTGGCCGGTGTGCGCATCCGGCAAGTCGGGCAACGGACCTCGGCGCGGCCGGTCCTGATCCTCGCCAACCATGCCTCATGGCTCGATATCTGCATCATCACCGCGACGACGCCCGTGGTATTCGTCGCCAAGAGCGAGGTGGCGCGCTGGCCGCTGTTCGGGACGCTGGCGAAACTGCAACGCACCGTCTTCGTCGACCGCGACCGGCGGCAACAGACCGGAGAAGCCACCGCGCAGATCGCCGGCCGCCTGCTTGGCGGTGAGGCCGTCGTACTGTTCGCCGAGGGCACATCGAGCGACGGCATTCGTATCCTGCCCTTCAAATCGGCGCTGGTCGGATCGGTGCATCAGGCGCTCGGCACCTCGCACGGACACGACTCGATCGCGGTGCAACCGCTGTCGCTGGCCTATACCCGGTTCGACGGCCTGCCGGTCGGACGCGCTTTACGCGAACGCGTGGCCTGGTACGGCGACGCCGATCTCATTCCGCACTTCATCCGCGTGCTGGCGTCCGGCGCCACCGATGTCACGCTGAGTTGGGGCGACACCATCGCGCTCAATGCTGACACGGATCGCAAGCAGGTGACGCGCGACGCCGAAGCCGCGGTACGCCGTATGACCGCCGCCGCGTTGCGAACGCCGACGGGGATCATCGAAAGTCCCGCTCAAGGCGAGCTCGCGCCGAAAGCCGTCTGATCGCGCCGGTCGCAGTGCGCCGGGCAACGATGCCGATGCGCATCTTGCTGCTTCACGGCAACGGACGCACAATCCGGTTCAATTCGATAGTTCTCGCCAACAGGATCGCATCTCCATGCAAATTCGCAATCTCGGCGGCTCCGGCCTGCGCGTCTCCGCGGTCGGGCTCGGCTGCAACAATTTCGGCCAGCGCACCGATCTCGAAACGTCGCGCAAGGTGATTCATAAGGCGATCGATCTCGGCGTGACGCTGTTCGACACCGCCGATATCTATGCCGGGCGCGGCGGCTCGGAGACGGTGCTCGGCGAAGTGCTCGGCCCGCGCCGCAAGGACATCGTGCTCGCGACCAAATACGCCAAGCCGATGAGCGACGACGGCGCCAAGCAAGGCGCATCGCGGCGTTACATCATGGCAGCCGTTGAAGACAGCCTGCGGCGGCTGAAGACCGATTACATCGATCTCTACCAGCAGCACGACTGCGATCCGCTGACGCCGATCGACGAAACCTTGCGCGCACTCGACGATCTGGTCCGGCAAGGCAAGGTCCGTTACGTCGGCAATTCCAACTTTCCGGCGTGGCGCATCGCCGAAGCCGAACTGGTCGGGCGCGCGGCGAACACCGTGCGTTTCGTCTCGTGCCAGGACGAATACAGCCTGCTGGTACGCGGCATCGAGAAGGACCTGCTGCCCGCCGCGCAACACTACAATCTCGGTCTGCTGCCGTTCTTCCCGCTGGCGAGCGGCCTTCTCACCGGCAAGTACCAGCGCGGAGCAACCGCTCCCGCCGACACGCGCTTCGCGAAAATGCCCGCGCTGCGCGACCGTTACGTCACACCGCGCAACGAAGATATCGTCGAGAACCTTGCGGCCTTCGCCAAGGCGCGCGGGCATTCGATGCTTGAACTGGCGTTCTCGTGGCTGGCGGCGCGGCCGCAGGTGTCCAGCGTCATCGCCGGTGCCACGCGCGTCGAGCAGATTGAAGCCAACGTCAAGGCGATCGACTGGGCGCTCACCGCGGATGAAATGGCGGAGATCGATAGGATAACATTAGCGTAAGGCTTGACTTGCGCTAAGCCAGCAGTCCCTGCATCGGCTTCACCGCCGGGCTGTCGGGAAACACGCTTCCCGCCAGTACACGCTCGCTGATGCCGAGGTGATCGCGCAACAACCCCTTGAGAACTGCGCGCAGATCGGTAGTCGGCGCGAGATCGCGATTTTGATAGAGAGTCGCGGTTTTCAAACCCGGCCAGTCGGCAATCACGCGGCCGCCCTTGATGGCGCCGCCGGCCATCAGCGCCACCGTGCCGGTGCCATGATCGGTACCTTGCGTGCCGTTGATGCGCGCGGTGCGGCCGAACTCTGTCGCAACCACGATGGCGGTATCGCGCCAGTGCGCGCCAAGACTGGACTCGAACTCCGCGAAAGCACCATCCAATCCCGACAGCAGTTGCGCCAGGCGGCCGACCGGGCCGCCTTCGTTGGCGTGAGTATCCCAGCCATCGAAGGCCAGCGCGGCAATGCGCGGCCCATCGTCTTCCGCCATCAGCTTGGCGACACCGCGCGCGGTGGTCTGCATCGCGCCGATACCGTTGCGCGGCTTGGCTCGCATATCCTCGCCGCGCGCGGCGATCTTGTCGAGTTGCAAGCCTTGCGATAACGCCTGCGCTAACGCCGGATCACGATGCTTGTAGAGGTCGAACAGCCGCATCGCGGTATCGTCGGCGGCCTGCGGCAAATTCACCGGCGCCCAGCCGACCGTCGGCGCTGCGCCACGCAACACCAGCGGCGCGGTCGCGCCGACCGCAAGCGCGCCCGTGACACGGTCGCCACGCGGCAATGCTGCCAGCGCGCGATTGAGCCAGCCGGATTGCACCCGCCCGGGTCCCGCGAAACCGCTTTCCAGCACGTCCTGCCCATCGAAATGCGAGCGCTCGCGATACGGCGTTGCCACCGCATGAACCACGGCCGCCTGTTTGTCGCGATACATCCGCGCAAAGTGCGGCATCGACGGATGCAGCACGAAGAACGAATCCAGTTCGATCGCGGCGTGAGGCCCGTCCCGCGTCAACGCAATCGTGCCATGAAGGTCGGCATAGTCAGGATCGCCCACAGGCGCGACGGTGGCGAGGCCGTCCAGCGCACCACGCAGGATGATAACGATGAGGCGAGGATCGCGTCCGTCTGCGGCGCGGGCGAACTTCGGCAGATAGGCCCAGGCGGCGAACAACGCGCCGCCGAGTAGCAACCCGCGACGCGTGAGCGCAAACGACGTTCGGCTTTCACAGCACTCCATCGTCATCTCCTCTGGAATTCCGGCGACATCAGCAGCAACGCAAACGCCTGCTGACGCGACTCGGCGCGCGCGATGGTCTGCCGCGTCTCCGCCGACGCCGCGTTGGCGGCGATCAGATCGAGCATTTCGCGCGGATCGCGATTGTCACCGATGCGCGACGCCACCTGCGCGGCGATGTCGAGACGCAGCTTCATGCCCTCCGGTGCGGCCCATGCGGCATTGGTGTCGGCAAAGCCGTTCGGCCCAGCCGGCGCCCATAGCGGCTGACCGAGCACGTTGAGCCCGTACAGATAGCGGCCGGGATCCTCCGGGATCAGCGCCATCAGGCGGCCGGTCGCGATCAGGAATTCATAGGGCGACCGCATCTTGGTCATCGGCGCGCGCCACGCGTCGTCCGCATCCACCAGCGCATGCGATACCGCGCGCAGGTCGCCATCGGTCTTCGTAAAAACATCGGCCAAGCGCACCACCAGCGCAGGTGGCGGATCGTCGGCGACGAAATGCCGAACCAATTTCGTCGCGATGAATTTTGCGGTCGCGGGCCGACGCGCGATATCGGCGAGCGCCGCTTCGCCTTGCGCCGCATTATTGTCGGGATAACCCTTGCCGAGCAAAACGATCTCGCCCGGCTCGTGCGCGTTGACATTGAAAACGAAACTGCCGGGCTCGCCTAACCGCCCTTGCCGCCCGGCATAGGTCCAACCGGTGAGAATCTTCGCGAGTGCGACAACATCAGCTTGCGTGTAACCGCTGCCGACACCGAGCGTGTGCAATTCCATGATTTCGCGCGCGAGATTCTCGTTAAGCCCGCGTTTGCCGCGCTGGCCAGCGCGGGAGTTGGGACCGATGGACTGCTGATTGTCGAGAAAGAACAGCATCGCCGGATGTTGTTCGACCGCCTTCAGCATATCGGCGAACCGGCCCAGTACGTGCGGGCGGATCGCCTCGCGCTCGAACGCCCCCGCCCAGATGCGCGCCGGCTGCCCCTTGCTGACCGAAATGCAGAAATGGTTCGACCAGAACGTCACCAGCCGCTCGAGGAAGCCGCATTCGGCGATACTCGCGCGCTGGATGCGCGCCAGCGCCTCGGCGCGAAACGTCCGTTCGATCACATTGGGCGCAGGCTTCGGCGGACGCGGCATCGTTGCCGACGGCGCGGCCTTGTCCATCATCCCGCCGGGCTCTTGCGACGCCATCGCCGTCTTGGCGGCTGCGGCCTTTGCATCCGCTTCGCGCTTCGCTTTCTGCTCGGCCTGGAACGCTAACAACTCCGACGCCAACACCGGGGTCGATTGCAATGCGGGCGATTCGATCAGCGCCGCCGCCGGGCGTTGCAGTTCCGCCGCGACGAACCCGCGTGGATCGGACGCCGCATTGATGAAATCGCCGGATGCGCCGCCCCGTGCCCCGAACCCAAACCGATTGAGAGCGACGAGCGCCGCTTGCGGATCGCGAGCCATCGGACTAACTCTGATATTCCATGAGGCACTGACGCGCCCAATGTCGGTTCGCCGAGATGAACAGGCGATGAAAATACCAGAGATGCGCCGGGCCGTGCGATGACAAATCCGTTAGCTCAATCAGTTCCATCGCCAAGGCAGCTCACCTGCGCGCGCTGCGGCACGGCGTTTAGCTGCACGCTGTCGACCGACTGCTGGTGCGGCGAGGAGGCCGCGCGGCTGCCGTTGCCGGCATCCGGCACCGGCTTCGCCGATTGCCTTTGTCGTGAGTGCCTGCGCGCAGTGGCGGTGCTCGCATCCTTGCAACATCACACCATCAACGCGGTGCTGCTCGACATGGACGGCACGCTGCTCGACACCGAACGCGTGTATCGCACCAGCCTGTGCAACGCCCTGGCCGATCTCGGCTATGGCGACGGCACCGCCATCGCGCATGCCATGATAGGCATTCCGGCCGCGGAATGCGAAATCATGCTGCGCAATCACTACGGCGCGGGCTTCCGCATCGACGACGTGCGCGCGGCTTACGAAGTCCATCGCGACGGCATGCTGCGCGACGGACTGCCGCTGAAGCCCGGCACGCTGGAACTGGTCGCGGCGCTGCGCGAATTCGATTGCCCCGCAGCCGTCGTCACCTCGTCGACGCGGCATAACGCCGAGAATCATCTGGCGCTCGCCGGCATTCGTGATTGCTTCGATACGGTGCTCACCCGTGACGACGTCGCGCACGGCAAGCCGAGCCCGGACTTGTATCTGCTGGCGGCGGAGCGCCTCGGCTTCGCACCAAGAGTCTGCGTCGCGGTCGAGGACTCGCGTCCCGGCATCGAGGCGGCGCACAATGCCGGCACGATCCCGATCATGGTGCCTGACATCGTGCCGCCGAGCGACGACACCCGCGCCAAGTGCGCGGCGGTGCTGCCGGACCTGCACGCTGTGCTGACCATGCTGCATGACAAGCGCGTGTTCACTCGCGCCTAAGCATTGCCCTAAACGGCAAATCCCGGCGACTTGCGCGCCAACCCATCGAACGCATCGAACAAACGTTCGCGCCATGCATAGACGGGATCGTCGTCCGTGAGCAGTTTGAACTCGCTCACCACGCGCGCCCACTGGAAGCAACCGAACACGATATAGTCCGCATAGTTCGGCGCGGCGCCACCAAGATAGGCTTGCGTCTTCAACGTCAGGCGCATCGGATCGAGGGTCTTGCGAAACGCCAGCACGTCCTTGTCGCGATTAGCGGCGGCCTCTTCGAGCCGCCTACCGCCGAGCCGCGCCTCGCGCGTCTTGCGGAAATAGGCCGCATCGTCCGGCGCAAGCCGCGTGACGATATCGGCGGCAATCATGGGAAACATGCCGCCGACCACGACGACATCGCCCCACCAGTTGAGCATCCGCGCCATCGCACGGCCGCCCTCGCCGCCGAATAGCGATGGACGATCCGGATAGGTATCTTCCAGATAATTGGCGATAGTCCAGGAATCGGCCACCGCCGTTTCGCCGTCGAGCAGCACCGGCACCTTCTCCGAGCCATGCGGCGCGATGGCGGATTTCTCGGTGAAGCGCCACGGAACGGTTTCGGCGCTCAGACCTTTGTGCGCCAACGCCATCCGCGTCCGCCAGCAGAACGGGCTGAACGGCCGCGTGGCGTCGGTGCCGACGAGTTCGAATAATTTGCGATCCATAAAACTTACTTCTCCTCGTCAGCGCATATCGTCATTGCGAGCGAAGCGAAGCAATCCAGAACCTCCTGAAGCAAGAATTGGATTGCTTCGTCGCGCTCCTCGCAATGACGGAGAACGTGAAAGCTGGCACTCGGTTGCCGTCAATTTTTCACAACGCTCGCGGTCTGACCGAATAACAGCTTACGCTCCTCTTCTGTGCGGATCGCCGGCTGGCCGAAGTTCGGATTGATCTCCTTCGCCTTGGCATAGGCGCGCTGCGTTGCCGGGCGCGCGGCAATCGTTTCCAGCCATCGCTTGAGATGCGGGAAGTCGTCGATGTTCTGGCCCTGATTGGCGTAAGGCACCACCCACGGATAGCAGGCCATGTCGGCGATGGAATATTCGCCCGCGATGAAGCTGCGATCCGCGAGACGCTTGTTCAGCACGCCGTAGAGCCGGTTGGTCTCGTTGACGTAGCGGTCGATCGCGTAGGGAATCTTTTCCGGCGCGTAATTGCGGAAGTGATGGTTCTGGCCGGCCATCGGGCCGAGCCCGCCCATCTGCCAGAACAGCCATTGCAGCACATCGAAGCGACCGCGCACGTCCGACGGCAGGAATTGGCCGGTCTTTTCGGCGAGATAGAGCAGGATGGCGCCGGATTCGAAGATCGAGATCGGCTTGCCGCCGTCCTTCGGCGCGTGATCGACGATGGCCGGCATCCGGTTGTTCGGCGCGATCGCAAGGAAGTCCGGCTTGAACTGGTCGCCCTTGCCGATGTTGACCGGGAAGATGGTGTAGGGCAGCCCCGTCTCCTCAAGAAACATCGTGATCTTGTGGCCGTTCGGCGTGGTCCAGTAATGCAGGTCGATCATGTTGTGGGCCTCATTCGCGGCGGCGCTCCGCCATATTCATGCATTTGCATGGATATGGGACCATCATCGCGTCGAAGTCAACGGCAGACTGCAAGGAGGATATCGTGCCCGAATATTTCCTTGCTGAACCTTCATATCGCGCACGACGACACAATCACCGCACCCCAGTCGCGGATGCCGGAGACGATGCATGGCCTATTCGATTGACGACCTGAAGGCCGCGGCCGCCGCCGGCATTCTCTCCGACGCAGACCTCAGTCGCCTCACCACATTCCTCGCAAGTCGCGCTCCAGCGAGCGCACCGACCAAAGCCTTCGACGTCGCGCATCTGCTATGGTACGCGGGCGCGCTGATCGTGATGTCGGCGATGGGCCTGTTCTCCACCCTGGCGTTCTCGCAGATGGGTGGCTGGGCGCTCGCCATCACCGCCGTCGTTTACGCCGTGCTGTTCCTGCTGGCGGGCCATTACCTGTGGACCCAAGGCAATCTGCGCACACCCGGCGGCCTGCTGATCGCCGTTGCGGTCACGATGGCACCGCTCGCCGCCTACGGCGTTCAGGACGCGCTCAATCTGTGGGGAACGTTCGGCAAACCCGGCACGACGCACGACTTCTACGTCTGGATAAAGGGAAGCTGGGTATTCATGGAGCTTGCGGCGATCGCAGCGTCGGTCGTCGCGCTGTGGTTCTATCGCTTTCCGTTCATCGTGCTGATTGCCGGCATCGCGCTGTGGTTTCTGTCGATGGATGTGGTTCCGTGGATCACCGGCACCCGCTACGGCAACTGGGAAACCGCGCGGCAGGTTTCCATCGTGTTCGGGCTGGGGATGCTGATCGTCGCCTTCGCCGTCAACATCTGGCAGCGCTCGGGCGATTTCGCCTTCTGGCTCTACCTGTTCGGCGTGCTGACGTTCTGGGGCGGCATCACCGCGGCGTCCGACGGCACCGCCGTGCAGAAGGCGCTCTACTGCGCGATGAACATCGGTTTCCTGTTCCTCGCAGTCTATCTCGGCCGGCGGGTGTTCGCGGTGTTCGGCACCATCGGAATCGCGATCTATCTCGGCGATCTCGCCGACAAGGTATTCAAGAACTCGATGCTGTTTCCGTTCGTGCTGTCACTGATCGGTATCGGCGTCATCGTCGCAGGCCTTTGGTATTACCGGCGGCAAGTGGCAATCAGCGCATGGTTCGATGGCATTCTGCCCGAACCGCTGCGGCGCTTGCGGCCGACCAACGCGACAAGGGCGTGATGCACAGCGCCTGGCAACGTGCCTCAAGGGTTTCGCCGACGGCGCGACTGCACCAGATCGACGATCGTTGCCATGCAGCCGGCCCAGCGGGTTTTTACGGACGTCTTTTGTCGCACCGGCGCGTCAGTCATCAACGGCCTCCACGGCGTCGGACGCGGCAAAGCACGATCGCGTTCAAACACGCAAAAGCTGCGCGAGCCATCGTCCTCCGCATCGTCTTTGTGATGATCGCTCATCGCGAGTTTCCTTCGGGATTTTTGCCCTTTTATCGCCGCCGGACTCATCCCATATTCCGGCGATGGTGAAGAATCCAGACAATCCGAAAAAGCCCGGCAAATCCCCCAAATCGAAGGCCCACCGCCCCGACGTGAAACCGATCGGCCCGGCGCTGGCGGAGCTTTTGAATCCCGCGATCAATCGCGGCGACGCCGGCATGGGCTCCGGCACTGGATTGCAGCCGCCGCCGGACAATTCCTGGGACCGCCGCAGCGGTGGCGAAGCCGCCGCACATCGCGCGCGGAAGTCGACAAAGGGATTTGGCGATCGCGATTCCGGTCCACGATCTAATATGCCCCCCACCCCCACCCCCAACCCCTCCCCGCCACGAGCTTCGCTCGCGGAGGGAGGGGAGAAGACCCTCCTGGACTCCCCTCCCCCTTCTGGTGGGGAGGGGTCGGGGGTGGGGGGAGCCGCGAACAAGGAAGAAATTGGAAGCGGCTTCGAGGAAGCGCCGCAGGCCAACTACGGCACCAGCGCCACTATTCCGATGCTCGATCCGGAACTGGCGCGGCAGCTCGGCCTGCCGACCGCGGAGGATGACGAAGCGGAACTGGCCCGCCCGCCGCGTAACAAGATGGAAGCGCTCGGTGTACAGGCGACAGCCGAGGCGCTGGAAAACCTGATCCGCGACGGCCGCCCGGAATTTCGCAAGGACGATGGCTCGTTGAAAGTATGGACGCCGCATCGCCCGCCGCGTCCGGAAAAGTCCGAAGGCGGCGTGCGTCTCGAAATCAAATCCGAATACGAGCCGAAGGGCGACCAGCCGACCGCGATCAAGGAACTGGTCGAAGGCATTCAACGCAACGACCGCACGCAGGTGCTGCTCGGCGTCACTGGCTCCGGCAAGACCTACACCATGGCCAAGGTGATCGAGGCGACGCAGCGCCCGGCGCTGATCCTCGCGCCGAACAAGACCTTGGCGGCGCAGCTTTACGGTGAGTTCAAGAATTTCTTCCCCGACAACGCGGTGGAATACTTCGTTTCATATTACGATTACTACCAGCCCGAAGCCTACGTGCCGCGCACCGACACCTATATCGAGAAGGACTCCTCGATCAACGAGCAGATCGACCGGATGCGCCACTCCGCAACCCGCGCGCTCCTTGAGCGCGACGACGTCATCATCGTCGCGTCGGTGTCGTGCATCTACGGTATCGGTTCGGTCGAGACCTATACCGCGATGACCTTCGCGCTGAAGAAGGGCGAACGCATCGACCAGCGGCAGTTGATCGCCGATCTCGTTGCCCTGCAATACAAGCGCACGCAGGCCGATTTCACCCGCGGCACCTTCCGGGTGCGCGGCGACACCATCGACATCTTCCCGGCGCACTACGAGGACCGGGCGTGGCGCGTCAAAATGTTCGGCGACGAGGTCGAGGCGATCGAGGAGTTCGATCCGCTCACTGGCCACAAGAGCGACGAACTCGAGTTCATCAAGATCTACGCCAATTCGCACTACGTGACGCCTCGCCCGACGCTGATCCAGGCGATCAAGTCGATCAAGCTGGAGTTGAAGCAGCGGCTCGAGCAATTGCACGCGCAAGGCCGTCTGCTGGAGGCGCAACGGCTCGAACAGCGCACCACATTCGACATCGAAATGATGGAAGCGACCGGAAGCTGCGCCGGCATCGAAAATTATTCGCGCTATCTCACCGGCCGTCGCCCCGGCGAACCGCCGCCGACGCTGTTCGAATACGTGCCCGACAACGCGCTGGTGTTCGCCGACGAAAGCCACGTCACTGTGCCGCAAATCGGCGGCATGTTCCGTGGCGACTTCCGCCGCAAGGCGACGCTGGCGGAATACGGCTTCCGCCTGCCCTCCTGCATGGACAACCGACCGCTGCGCTTCGAGGAATGGGACATGATGCGGCCGCAGTCGGTCGCGGTGTCGGCGACGCCGGGCGGCTGGGAAATGAACGAGGCCGGCGGCGTGTTCGTCGAGCAGGTCATCCGTCCCACCGGGTTGATCGACCCGCCGGTGCATATCCGTCCCGCCCGCACGCAAGTTGACGATCTCGTCGGCGAAGTACGTGAGACCGCACGCAACGGTTACCGCTCCCTGATCACGGTGCTGACCAAGCGCATGGCGGAGGACCTCACCGAATACCTGCACGAGCAGGGCATTCGCGTGCGCTACATGCATAGTGACATCGACACCATCGAGCGCATCGAGATCATCCGCGACCTGCGGCTCGGCGCCTTCGATGCGCTGGTCGGCATCAACTTGCTGCGCGAGGGCCTCGACATTCCGGAATGCGCGCTGGTCGCCATCCTCGATGCCGACAAGGAAGGCTTTTTGCGCAGCGAGACGTCATTGATCCAGACCATCGGCCGCGCCGCGCGCAACGTCGACGGCAAGGTGATCCTCTACGCGGATCAGATGACCGGCTCGATGGAGCGCGCCATCGCCGAGACCGACCGCCGCCGCGAGAAGCAGGTCGCCTACAACACCGAGAACGGCATCACGCCCGCCAGCGTGAAGAAATCGATCGGCGATATTCTCAACAGCGTCTACGAGCGCGACCACGTGCTGGTGGAAATCGGCGACGGCGGCGGCACCGGCTTCACCGACGACGCCATCGCCATCGGCCATAACTTCGAAGCGGTGCTGGCCGACCTCGAAACGCGGATGCGCGAAGCCGCCGCCGACCTGAACTTCGAGGAAGCCGCGCGGCTGCGCGACGAAGTGAAGCGGCTGCGCGCGACAGAGTTGGCAGTGGTGGACGATCCCACCATCAAGCAGCGCGGCGTCGCGGCGAAGGCCGGCAGCTATGCCGGCGTGAAGAAATACGGCGACGCGGCAAACCTGCCGGCGCGGACCGCTGGCAAATCTATGCAGCCAGCGGCATCAGGACGACTCGACAAGGCGGCGCAGGGCAAACCGTCGGGCAAATCGCGCGTCCACAAACCCTCGCTCGACGAAATGGGTATCGCGTCGTGGCACGAGGTGAAGCCGGACCGAAAGAGCGTCGCCCGCCCGCGCAAGCCGACGCTGGATGAAATGGGCCCCGGCACCGAAAGCCGCATCTACAAGCCGAAATCGATGCGCGAAGGCGGCCAGGAATTCGGCGGCGTGATCAAGGACAGTCCGTCGCCACGCTCATCCGCCGGTGCACCCGGCAAGCGCGGCGGATGGAAGCGGAGATAACTCACGCCTCTGTCCGCAAGCCGTCCATGACGGCGTAATCCATTTTCGGCACAGCACAACGTCGCAAGACAAACGCGACCGCAGATTGAACTTGCCAATTCCTCGCCCTGTGTAATGATGGAACCGTCTCGACGAAGGTCGAGACGACTTTATTAGTTGCTGTCCTGAGATATTTGCCGCGTGCACCATTTGCTGTGCATGGAGGGCCGCTTGAGCGAATTGGTTCATCCAGCCGCGCCTCATCACCTGCCCTCCTTCATCACGGCTCCGGGCGATACGGACATTTTAATGATTGCGGTCGGCATCATTTTGATCGCCGCCGTTCTTGCCGTCGGAAATATTTACCTGCGGCTCCATACGCTGCCCGAGCGGATGGCGCACAAATCGCAGAAGCTGCAATTCGAGATTGTCGCCGTGCTCGGCCTGCTGGCACTGTTCACGCACATCCATCTGTTCTGGGTAGCGGGATTACTGTTGGCGATGATCGATCTGCCGGATTTCGGCACGCCGCTGCGCAGTATTGCTAACTCTGTCGCAAGAATGGCCGGCGTCCCGGCAAATATCGACGAAGAGACAGAGAGACCCGAACCGCAAAAGCTCTCGGCCGATACGGACAGACCGGATAGATCTCAAGACTCCGGCAAGGACAGCGCAGGCGGGGAGCAGAGCCATGCTTGAAGTGCTGCTTTGCTCGCTGCTGACAATATTGCCCGACTACCTTTATCGGCGCTATGCACAGGGCAAACGGCTTGGCCGCGAGATCACGCTGTTCTCCGTGTGGTTCGAACTGAGATGGGGCATCATCACCTGCCTCATGCTGACCGTCTCCCTGATCACGCTGATCTTCTATTTCCATCCCTCCACCACCACCGCGACGCTCTTTTACAGGACTGTGCCGATCATTCCGGAAGCTACTGGTCGCGTATCGGAGGTTCATGTCGATTTCAGCGCGCCGGTGAAGAAGGGCGACGTCATCTTCAAGCTCGACAGTACGAAGCAGGAAGCAGCGCTGGAAACCGCTCGTCGCAAGATCGCCGAGGTCGATGCCGCGCTGGTGGCGGCGCAGGCTGATGTCGTCAAAGCCGACGGCCAGATCCAGGAAGCCAAGAGTGCCTATCAGCAGGCGACCGACGATCTCGATGTCAAACGCGAGTTGCAGAAACGAAATCCCGGCATTGTCCCGCAACGAGAGATCGAGAAGCTGGAAGTGCTGGCCACCGGGCGGCAGGGTGCGGTCAATGCCGCGACAGCGGCAAAACAATCCGCGATGGCGCGGGTGACCTCGCTTCTCCCCGCGGAGAAAGCCAGCGCAGAAGCGGCGCTCGCCCAGGCTCAGGTCGAACTCGACAAGACCTCTATTCGCGCCGGCGTCGCCGGGCGCGTCGAGCAGTTCTCGCTACGGCCCGGCGACATCGTCAGCCCGATCATGCGGCCGGCCGGTATCCTGATTCCGGAAGGCGCAGGCCAACGCGTCCTTTCGGCCGGGTTCGGTCAGATCGAAGCGCAGGTCATGAAGGTCGGGATGATCGCCGAGGCGACATGCATCTCAAAACCATGGACGATCATCCCGATGGTCGTCGTCAGCGTGCAGAATTACATCGCAGCGGGTCAATTCCGGGGCGGCGAGCAACTCGTCGAAGCCCAGCAGGTGCTGCGCCCGGGCTCCATCCTCGTGCTGCTCGAGCCGCTCTATAAAGGCGGCCTTCAGGGCGTCACGCCCGGGAGCAGTTGCGTCGTCAACGCCTACACCAGCAATCACGACCTGATCGAATCGAAGGACACCGGCGCCTTCAAGCGCTTTGCGCTTCACGCCGTCGATGCCGTAGGGCTCGTTCATGCGATGCTGCTGCGCATCCAAGCGCTGGTGCTCCCCGTCAAAACCCTCGTCATGAGCGGGCACTAAGGCTGTAATTCGTCCCGCGAACTGCATCGCGAGTAATTTCATGACGAAATGCCATTAAAATTGCCGCCGCGTCGAAGCAGCAGCGGACCCGAGAAGCGAGGTGGAGAAAAATAATCGCTTAGTTCACTCGACAGCAACCAAATTGGCGCGCGAAGGCGGACAGGAATTCGGCGGCGTGATCAAGGACAGCCCATCGCCACGCTCAAGCGGCGGAGCACCGGGACATCGGGGGTGGAAGAAGAGGTAACCGAAGACTGAGATACGGCAAAAATCTGGGCTGCGAACTCATGTGAGTTGAGCTACGCTCTTTACATGAAACTTGGCTTCGAAGAATCGCAATCTTCCTACTCAAGCGGCTCGCAAAATGCCCGTACTTGGACGGAGGCTTGGGTACGAGCGTGGGGCTATTGTCCGAATTGCGGCGCCACCAGTCT
This sequence comes from Xanthobacteraceae bacterium, assembly GCA_051954235.1. Classification (GTDB taxonomy): domain Bacteria; phylum Pseudomonadota; class Alphaproteobacteria; order Rhizobiales; family Xanthobacteraceae; genus 62-47. The sequence continues at coordinate 25,278 of JBQCHY010000054.1, read as the reverse complement.
TAGTTCGTTTTCGAACAACAAACCTGTTGCCGATTTTTTCTGCCCGTCGTGCAATGAGGAATTTGAACTTAAAAGCAAAAAGGGAAAATTCGGCCCCAAGCTGGCGAATGGCTCGTTCAAGACGAAGTGCGAGAGGTTGGCCGCCAGCAACAATCCTAGCTTCTTTCTGATGAACTACGATCTCAACAGTCTCGCGGTCGTCAACTTGTTCATCGTACCGAAACACTTCTTCGCTCGCGAGCTCATCGAGGAACGCAAGCCACTGGCTTCGACCGCGCGTCGTGCCGGCTGGATCGGCTCGAATATCCTGCTTGGTCGCATTCCTGAATCTGGCAAAATTCATATTGTGCAAAACGGTGTCATCCGACCCAAGGACGCCGTCCTTGAAGAATGGCAAAGAACGCTCTTTCTTAGACAAGAAGCGCAGGAAATACGCGGATGGCTGCTTGATGTCATGAAATGCGTCGAGACACTGGGAAAACGTGAGTTTTCGCTCGACGAAGTCTATGCTTTCGATCGTCATCTCAGAGAACTTCATCCCGGCAATCAAAACATTCGTCCCAAAATCCGTCAGCAACTTCAATATCTGCGTGACCGTGATTACCTCGAGTTCTTAGGACGTGGCCGCTATCGCCTCCGAAATTAGGAGCATTCCCGTGACTTGGTTTCTCAATCACTATGAATGCGACCGCTGCCACCGTCGATGGGCCGAAGAATGGTCCTGCATGGTCGATTGCGAGTGCCCACATTGTGGCGCGCGAGACATGACGCCACACACCAGCGATGACTTGACGACACTCATCGAAAATAATGGCGATGGATTCATTGTCCTGTGGTCACCCGAAACTGCCGAGCATGAGCCTGACTATCGCGAACTTGGACGGTTCAGAATGAAACAACAGGCGATCGATTTTCTGTCTCAGGACTAGGCGTCGACATTACATCCCTTTTATCCTGATTGCCACTCCCCCTTCCCGCCTGCTACGGGATCGCATCACCGATCCAAGGCGCAGGCGAGGACATCACCCATGGCGGGCACCGATCTGGATGGCATCATCCGCAAGCTGGCAAAGCAGCAGCACAAGAGCCTGACGGCCGCCGTGAAAGCGGGGCGCGACCGCTATCTCGCGCTTGCCGGCAAGGCGAAGGACGCCGACGCGAAGCAGCGTTATCGTCAGATGGCCAAGCACGCGATGGAGGAAGGCACGGCGGCGGCGCGACGCTTGCAGATGTCGGCCGACAACGCCGCCGACAGCTATGCGCGCGCAATGCGGAAAGCCACTGAAGCGGCGATGACGCCGAAGGTCGCGCCGGCGAAGCTTGAGGTCAAGCCGAAGGCGAAAGACACAGCGAGCAAAGCTAAATCTCGCAAGGTGAAGCCCGGCCAAGACAAGTCTAGCAAGGCAAAGTCGGGCAAAGCGAGGGCCTAATCTCGCCTGCATCACAAGCGTATGACGCGCCTGCCACGCACTGCGTTATCGCCGCGCATCGTGAAATTGAATCGTCAACGCAGCACCGACCCTGCGCGTGATCTCTGCTTGCACCGCCGTCGTTTTCGTTGACAATGTCATCGATAAAGCGACGTCGGAGGCATGCATGGAGAGCGACAGCAACAAGCAATGCGTCCTCGATTTTCTTCAGGCGTTCTATGCCGGCGATGCCGCCGCCGCGATGGCCTGCTGCGACAACGACATCGACACCATCACCTATGCGCCGGTCGATCTGTTTCCGCATCTCGGCCACAAGCACGGCAGAGCCTGGGTCGCCGAAGCCATCGCGATCCAACAGCAGCGCTACGCGATCCGCAAACACGAGATCATCTACATCGCAGCGGAAGACAGCCAAGTCGCCGCCATGACGCGTTGCGCCCTGACCAAGCGGAATGACGGGCGCGTGGTTCAGTTCACCGAGGCGGAGTTCTTCACGCTACGCGACGGACGTATCATTGAGCATCGCGCATTTTTCGATTCGTTCGATCTGGTGCAGCAAGTTCTTGGCCACGACCTCGCCGAGGAATTCGCCGCCAGCGTCCGCGGCGCGATGGAGCAATAAAGCCCGCGCCCACATCGGACCACATCCGATTGCAGCGACGCCGGAGTACGCAATCCTGCAGGTGTGCGCTGCAAAAACGAGCCTTGCATCCGCCGCTTTGCGGATTACCTCGGCCCTCAAATGAAGAAGCCAGTTCGCGGGCCGCCCATGCACATGCGCGGTCGACGACGGGCTTTTCCGATTGCATTTCACATTTCTGGATCTCCCGCCATGACAGAACATAGTCTCTGGCGCTTCGGGCGCGCGATGCTTCGCGCCATCAATGAACGCCAACCTGCCGATCTCGAAGCTCTCATCGACGATGATGTCGAATGGACCGTTTATGGTCCGGTCGACATGTTTACATTCCTCGGTGCACGCCGGGGCAAGGCCGCCGTCCTCGACGTCTGCCGGCAAATCGCCGAGAACGTCCGGGTTCACCGTTTCGGTCGTGAATCCATCATGTTGGGCGAGGACTCGGCCGCCTCGATGATGCGCTATTCCCTCACCGCGCTCGACTCCAACCGGCCGATCAGTTTGCGGATCGCCCAATTCGCCCAGTTCAAGGCCGGGCGCCTTCGCAACATGCGGGTGCTGATCGACACCTTCGACCTGATCGAACAGGCGCTGGGTACCCCAATCCATCTGCCGAAGATCGCCTGACGCCGGCGGCGGCAGGCAAAAGCCTGCTGCCCTCCCAGCAACGGCCTCTGCCGCGGCCACAATACGGCCGCTGGCACGGGTCGTTTGCGCGACTTAACCGGGTTTTAACGGCAAATAAGCGATCCATGCCCTAGATTGGCCCCGATCCCGACAAGATCGGCTGTATTGATGGCCTGTCATCGTGCGGGGGACATCCGCGCTCGCGTCATGCGAAAGGGAACGGCAGATGAACGCAACTTCGCCCGAGAAAACCGAATCCACCGAAACCGACGAGAACCTCGCCGCTGTTTCCGATGTCGAAGCCGGTATTCGTGATTTCGTCCGCAACGACGTCGCCTATCTGCGCCGTCCCGGCGCCGGCATGGCCAGCAGCGAGCCCGCGCTCGACAGCAACGCCGAAGCCACCGTCAACAGCGTCAACTCGTTGATCCAGCGCGTCGCCGGCACTTCGCTCGCCGAGATCGAGCGGCTGATCACCGAGTTGGAAGGCCTGCGCGACCTGCTGCATTCCGAAGGCCAGCGCGTCCAGCGCGAGATTTCCGGCTATGCCCAGCTGAGCCAGGCCGCCATGAAGTCGACGCGGATCATTTCCGAGAACGTCGCGCAGTGGAAGAAGGCCGCCGAGAACCTGCGGCACGAGTAAGGCTCGCGTCGGTCGGCGCTCAAGCGCCGGCCGAGCGCCGAGGTACAAAGGCCGTGGCGAGAAACGAATACACCGCCTCGCCGCGCTGATTGACACCGACATTGCGCGCCTGGACGATACCCCATTCCGGGCGCTTCTCCGATGTTCGCAGCGATTCCACCACGCTACCAAAGGTGATGGTGTCGCCGGCCAGGACCGGCTTCAGCCACTTCAATTCGCGAAAGCCCGGCGAAGGTCCCCACACTGCCGGCGTCTCCCCGGCCGCGAGCATCGCTGCCGCTTCTTCCTTGCCCTTCGCCACCAGCAGTTTCATGCACACCGATCCGACGTGCCAGCCGGACGCAGCGAGGCCGCCGAACAGCGAGTTGCGACCGGCTTCCTCATCGAGATGGAATGTCTGCGGATCGAACTGACGCGCGAACGCCTTGATATTGTCCGGCGTAAACGTGAACGAGCCCAACTCGCGGCGTTGGCCGACCGCGATGTCTTCAAAAAACTTCATACGCTGTCCTTCAACCTGCCGCCGAAGCAGCATCGCGACGTTTCACCATGATCGGCGATGTCGCCTCCAGCAGCACCTGACCGGCGGCATTGCGCATCCGCATCCCGAAGGTGACGATGCCGAGATCGGGCCGGCTACGTGACGCCCGCGTCTCTTTGACCTCGACATCGAGCGTGAGATCGTCGCCCGGCCGCAGCGGCGACAACCAACGCAGTTCATCGACCCCGGGGGAGCCGAGCGAGGCGGTGCGCCCGATGAATCCATCGAACAGCATCCGCATCATCAGCGAACCGAGATGCCATCCCGAGCCAGAAAGCCCGCGCAGCATCGATTTGCTGGCGGCTTCCTCATCGAGATGCATCGGCTGCGGATCGAACTCGGCGGCGAAGGCAAGAATTTCTTCCCGCGTCACATGACGCGGGCCAAAGGTCCCGAAGTGGCCGGGCGGAAAGTCTTCAAATGTCAGGGTCATGCTGTTGATCGCTGGTGGGATGCCCGATTGTGGCCGCTATTTGCAGCAATCACAAGTCCGCCTGCGGCGCGAGCCTCAATCCCGCCGCATGTCACGTCCGACGTCGGAGCTTGCCTGGGCAGAATGCCCCCGACGGCAAGCCAAGTGCTCAGCACCGGCGAGCTTCTTTTGGTATCAAGCAATATATCGCCCGCCGCTCAAATCCTGGCGCCAGCGAAATTCGATAGAACCGCGACGGCCATTGGCTGGACGCGATGTGACAGGAGAACGACGATGTTCGAATTCCGGGATCTGTTCCAATGGGACCGATTCATCACGCCTGGCATCATCAAGACATTCTATTGGCTGGTGATCGGTCTCGTCATCCTGTTCGGAATTTCCGGCGTTTTCTCCGGCCTCGCGGCGATGGCGGTCAGCCCGTTTGCCGGCGTCATCGTCGTGCTCTACAGCCTTGCCGGCATCGTCGTCGGTATCATCTTCTCGCGCATCGCGGCGGAATTCGTGCTGATCATCTTCCGCATCAACGAACACCTCGGCGCCATCCGCGACCAAGGGCAGCATCGCTAGAAGCGCGGCATTCGAACTGACTCGTCATGCCCGGCTTTATGCCGGGCATCCACGTCCTAGGAAGCGCTGCGATGTCCAAGACGTGGATGGCCGGGACAAGCCCGGCCATGACGACAATAACCATACAATCTCAATCACACGCGCTGACAGCACTCAGTTGTTAAAGCGGAAGTGCATCACGTCACCATCGGCGACGACGTATTCCTTGCCCTCTAGCCGCAATTTGCCGGCATCACGCGCGCCGGCTTCGCCGTTCAATGCGACGTAATCGTCGTAGGCGATGGTTTCGGCGCGAATGAATCCCTTCTCGAAATCGGTGTGGATGACACCTGCCGCCGCCGGAGCCTTGGTGCCCTTGGTGATGGTCCAGGCGCGCGCTTCCTTCGGACCTACCGTGAAATAAGTGATGAGGTGCAGCAACTCGTAACCGGCGCGGATCAGCCGGTCGAGGCCGGCTTCCTCAAGCTCCAGCGTTTCGAGAAAATCGACGCGTTCGGCGCGTGACAAGGTCGCGATCTCGGATTCGATCTTCGCCGAGATTACGACGGCCACCGCACCTTCCTTCTTCGCATGATCGAACACCGCCTGCGAAAAACTATTGCCGTTGGCGGCCGCGCTCTCCTCCACATTGCAGACGTAGAGCACCGGCTTCGAACTCAACAGGCCGAGCATCCGGAAGGCGCGTTCCTCCTCCGGCTTTCGCTCGAGGAAACGCGCCGGCTTGCCGTCGCGCAGCAGTTTCAGCGCGCGCTCGACGAGATCGAGCTGCTCCTTCGACTCCTTGTCGCCGCCCTTGGCCTTCTTGGACAGGTTGTCGACGCGCTTCTCGAGGCTCTCGAGATCGGCCAGCATCAATTCGGTTTCGATGGTCTCGATGTCGGCCAGCGGCGCGATCTTGCCTTCGACGTGAGTGATGTCGGAATCTTCAAAACACCGCACCACATGCGCCACCGCATCGACTTCACGGATGTTGGCAAGAAACTGATTGCCGAGCCCTTCGCCTTTCGACGCGCCCTTCACGAGGCCGGCGATATCCACGAAGGTCAGTTGCGTCGGGATGATCTGCTGCGATTTGGCGATCGCCGACAGCTTGTCGAGCCGGGAATCCGGCACCGCCACCGCGCCGACGTTGGGCTCGATGGTGCAGAACGGATAGTTCGCCGCCTGCGCCGCCGCCGTTTCCGTCAGCGCATTGAACAGGGTGGACTTGCCGACGTTCGGCAATCCGACGATGCCGCATTTGAAACCCATGTGACCCTCAACCTATGACTTCGTCATGCCCGGCTTTATGCCGGGTATCCACGTCTTCCTCGCAACCGATGAAGACGTGGATGGCCGGGACAAGCCCGGCCATGACGGATCGATTTATCTTTGCGTTCCGCTCATGTGGTTTCACCGGCGTCGTTGCCAAATCCCTTGGCCTGCATCGCCAGATGCACCTTGTTCTGGAACGTCGCATCCTTGCCTGTCGCCAAAAGGCCAGCGTTGTCGGCGACGATGTCGCACAGCGCCTCGAAACGCGGCCGTTCCGCCTTGGCGAAATCGTTCAGCACGTAGGCGTGAACCAGATCCTTCACGCCCGGATGGCCGATGCCGATCCGTACCCGGCGATAGTCGTTGCCCGCATGCGCGGAGATCGACCGCAGACCGTTGTGTCCCGCGATGCCGCCGCCGACCTTGACGCGGACCCTGCCGGGCGGCAGTTCGAGTTCGTCGTGAAACACGCTGATGTCACTGAGCGTCAGCTTGAAGAAGTGCATGGCCTCGCCGACCGCACGACCGGACTCGTTCATGTAGGTCGTGGGCTTGAGCAGCACGACACGCTCGCCGTCGAGCGCGCCTTCCGAGGTCTCGCCCTGAAAGCGACGGCGCCACGGTGCAAAACCGTGACGCCGCGCCATCACATCCAGTGCGATGAAGCCGATGTTGTGCCGGTTGCCCTGATATTTCGTGCCAGGATTGCCGAGACCAACAAACAGCCGCATGACGCGGTATCCCGCGCCCGACCGTTACTTCTTCTTATCGCCGGCCGGAGCCTTCGCGGCAGCCGGCGCCTTCGCGGCACCAGCGGCCGGAGCCGCAGCACCGGCGGCCGGGGCAGCGCCAGCAGCCGGCGCAGCACCAGCAGCAGCCTTCTGCTCTTCGTTGTAACCCGACGGCGGCACGATCGTGACCAGCGTCGCGTCCTCACGGGTGATCAACCGCACGTTGGCCGGCAGCTTGATGTTGGTGAGATGCAGCGAACCGTTGATGTCGAGCGCGCCGACGTCCGCCTCCAGATACTGCGGAATGTTATCGGCCGGCACTTCGAGGTCGACGGTGTGGGTCACGATGTTGACGGTGCCGCCACGCTTCACGCCCGGCGCGGTTTCGGCATTCAGAACGTGCAGCGGAACGCTGACGCGGATCTTCGAACCCTGACCCAGCCGCAGGAAGTCGACATGCAGCGGGAAATCGCGCACCGGGTCGAGGCTGAAGTCGCGCGGAATCACGCGGTGCTTCTTGCCGTCCAGCACGATGTCGTGAATCGTGGTCAGGAAACGGCCGGCCTGCAAGCGCAGACGCAGTTCCTGGTCGTCGAGCGAGATGGTCAGCGGGGGCTCGTTGTTCCCGTAGATCACGGCCGGAACCCGGCCTGCGCGACGTTCTGCCCGAGCGGCCCCCTTGCCGGCCTTCGGACGAGCGGTCGCCTTCAATTCCTTGACGGTCGCCATCGTGTAAATCCTTGTTTTCTAAAAGTTAAAGGCCGCGAAGCGGCCCCGTTTGCTGTCGTGGCGAGCCTCCAGGGGTGCAGGGGCCACGGACATGCCGGGGCTTTTAGCGCCAAAGCCCCGAAAAGACAAGGAAATGGCCGGACTTTTCTCGCCGGCCAAGGATTCACACCAAGGATTCGCCGCCGGAGTTAAGGATTCGCGGCAGACCTTAGGTGCCGATTTTGGCCTCCAGCGCCGCGATGCGCGCTTTCAATGCCTCGTTCTCCTCGCGCGCCAGACGGGCCATTTCCTTGACCGCCTCGAAATCCTCGCGCTTGACGATGTCGAGATCGCGCAGAATCCGCTCGGCCTGATTGCGGACGACGGCATCGACCTCGCGCTTGACGCCCTGCGCGGCACCGGCGGCGTCGTTCATCAGGCGGCCGATCTCGTCGAAGAAGCGATTGCTGGTCTGGGTCATCTCAAAATTCTCCCGCGATCCGCGAAGGGACATTCTGTCATTCACAATGGCGATCACGCGCGTTCACTTCAAGTCTCGCGATCACCGATCGACATCGCCTGTGCCTTGCCACGATCGGCTTTCCTTGCGATCTTGCCGCACCCCCGTATTCCTCTCGAGATAAAGAATCCCTCATGATCGACCAGCAGATCGACATCGCGACCAAGGATGGCCGGATGACGACGTTCATCACCCATCCCGAACGCGGCGGTCCGTATCCAGTGGTGCTGTTCTTCATGGATGCGCCGGGCATTCGCGAGGAGTTGCGCGATATGGCGCGCCGGCTCGCCACCGCCGGCTATTACGTGATGCTGCCGAATCTCTATTACCGCTCCGGCGAGATGGAGCTTGGCCCGATTCCTCGCGAAGAGGATGCGCCGCTCCGCAAGAAAATGTTCGACCTGATGTACTCGATCGACATTCCGCGGGTGATGCAGGACGCCCGTGCGTTGCTGGATTTCGCCGCCACCCAGCCCGCGGCCAGCAAAGGCCCGGCCGGCGCCATGGGCTATTGCATGAGCGGACGCTACGCGATCAACGCCGCCGCCAATTTCCCCGACCGCATCGCCGCCGCCGCGTCGCTCTACGGCACCCATCTGATGACCGACCAGCCCGACAGCCCGCATGTGGTTGCCAAACAGGCCAAGGCCGAACTGTATTTCGCCTGCGCCGAAGTGGATCGCTGGGCGCCTGTGGAAATGATTGCACCACTGCGCGAAGCGCTCGGGACGGACCGCGTCAACGCCGAGGTCGAACTCTATCCCGGCACGCATCACGGCTTCGCGTTTCCGGCGCGGCCGGACTATCACAAGGCCGCCGCCGAACGGCATTGGGAACGGCTGCACGCGCTGTTTCGCCGCCACCTGCAATCCTGACCGTCGATGCTTCCGCTCGCCATCGCCTTTCCCGTTTTCGATCCGGTCGCGATCTCAATCGGACCGTTCGCCATCCGCTGGTATGCGCTGGCCTATATCGGCGGCATCGTGCTCGGCTGGATTTACGCGCGCGCGGTGATCCGCCGTCCGCAACTGTGGGGCGGCCAATCGCCGATCACACTGATCCAGTTGGACGACTTCATCCTATGGGTGACGCTCGGCATCATCCTCGGCGGCCGCACCGGCTATGTGCTGTTCTACAATCTCGATTTCTTCATGCAGCACCCGGTGAAGATTTTCGAATTGTGGGAAGGCGGCATGTCGTTCCACGGCGGCTTCCTCGGCTGCGTCGTCGCGGTCATGGCGTTCGGCTGGAAGCGTAATGTCTCGATCCTCTCGCTCGGCGACATCACCTGCGCGGTGGGGCCGATTGGACTATTCCTCGGACGCATCGCCAACTTCATCAACAGCGAGTTGTGGGGCCGCCCTGCCGATCCGAGCCTGCCATGGGCGATGGTGTTTCCCAACGGCGGGCCGCTGCCGCGCCATCCGAGCCAACTGTATGAAGCCGGGCTCGAGGGCTTCGCGCTGTTCGTTATTCTCGCGCTGATGATCCGCGCCGGCGCGTTGAAGCGGCCGGGGCTGATCCTCGGCAGCTTCATCACGCTTTATGGACTTGCGCGCATTACCGGCGAATTCTTCCGCGAGCCCGATCCGCAACTCGGCTTTCTGTGGGGCGGATTGACCATGGGCATGTTGCTGTCGGTGCCGATGGTGCTGGCCGGCATCGCCATCATCATCACCGCGTTGCGGCGCAAGCCGCAGCAGCAAACCATCGCGCGAGGTGCGCCGTGATCGACGGGTCTCCGCTTCACCACGAGATCGCCAAGCTGATCGCCACCGCCGGGCCGATGCCGGTGTGGCGCTACATGCAACTGTGCCTGACGCATCCGCGCTACGGTTACTACATCGCGCACGACCCGCTCGGCCGCGAGGGCGACTTCATCACCGCGCCGGAAGTCAGCCAGATGTTCGGCGAGTTGGTCGGGCTGTGGGCGGCCTCCGTGTGGCGCGAGATGGGATCGCCAGCGACGCTGCACCTGATCGAACTCGGCCCCGGCCGCGGCACCATGATGGCGGACGCGTTGCGCGCGCTGCGCGTGCTGCCGCCGCTGCATGACGCGCTCAGCATTCATATGGTCGAGATCAATCCGGTGCTGCGCGACCAGCAACGCGCTACGCTGGCTGGCGTTCACAACGCGCATTGGCACAATTCGCTGGATGACGTGCCGCGCGGGCCATCGATCATCCTCGCCAACGAATATATCGACGCGCTGCCGATCCATCAGATGGTGAAGCGCGACGACGGCTGGCACGAGCGCACCGTCGAAGTCGATGCCGCCGGCAAACTGGTGTTCGGCGTCGCGCAGGACGCGGTGCCGCGCTTCGAGGTGCTGTTGCCGCCTCTGGTGCGCGCCGCGCCAGTCGGCGCCATCTTCGAATGGCGGCCCGACAGCGAGATCATGGCGCTGGCGACGCGGCTGCGCGAAACCGGCGGCGCGGCGCTGATCATCGACTACGGCCATGTCCGCAGCGATGCCGGCGACACGCTGCAAGCCATCGCGCGGCACTCGTTCGCCGATCCGTTGCAGAACGCCGGCGAAGCCGACGTCACCGCCCATGTCGATTTCCAGGCGCTGGCGCGTGCCGCCGAGGACGTCGGCGCTTGCGTCCATGGCCCGGTGACGCAGGGCGAATTCCTGCAACGGCTCGGGATCGAGGCGCGCGCCAGTTCGTTGATGGCCAACGCCAGCGAAGAAGTCGCCGAAGGTATTCTGACCGCCAAAACCCGCCTGATCGGCGGCGGGCGCGGCGGCATGGGCGCGATGTTCAAGGTGCTGGCGATTTCCGATCCGTCGCTGCCCATGCTGGTCGGATTCGCTGATGAAGACCCTTCCGCCGGAGCCGCGCCATGATGCTCGCCTCATCTTTGCTCGCCGCCGTCCCGAATTTGCGCCACGCCTTCTTCACTCGTGAAGGCGGCGTCTCGGAGGGCATCTATGCCAGCCTCAACGGCGGCCTCGGCTCGCGCGACAACGCGGACCATGTCCGCGAAAACCGCGCACGCATGGCGGCGGCCATGAATGTCGCGCCGGACAATTTCCTCACCGCCTATCAGGTGCACTCACCGGACGTCGCCGTCGCGGAAACCGCATGGGATTCGACCACCCGCCCCCATGCCGACGCCATCGTCACCCGCACGCCGGATCTCGCCATCGGCATCACCACGGCCGATTGTGGACCGGTGCTGTTCGCCGACCCCACGGCGGGCGTGATCGGCGCGGCCCATGCCGGTTGGAAAGGCGCGCTGACGGGCGTGCTCGAATCCACCATCGCGGCAATGGAGAAACTCGGCGCCGAACGCAACGGCATCATCGCCGCCATCGGGCCGCTGATCCGCCAGCATAGCTACGAGGTCGGCGCGGAGTTCGTCGATCGTTTCACCGCCACCGATCCCGGCTATGCGGCGTTCTTCATCGCCACCGAGCGCGACGGCCATGCGATGTTCGATCTCGCGGGCTTCATCCGCGCCCGGCTGGAACAGGCCGGGGTGCTGATGATCGACGATCTCGGCAACGACACTTATAGCGACGAGCGTTTCTTCAGTTACCGGCGCTCGGTACATCGCAAGGAACCGGACTACGGCCGGCTCATCCACGCCATCGCGCTATCCAACGACTGAGCGCGTTTCAAGCGAAGTGGACGGGTTCGCGTGAAGAAAACGCGTCAGGCCAAAACAGCCGCACGCTCAATTTGACGCAAATCGTGCCATACGCGGGGTGAATTCACTCACCCTTCGCGATCTTCCATGGCCTCTGCCCTAGACCTTAACGGATTTTAACGATATCGGTTCTGAGCCCGGCGCGGGTCGCGGCGGGCGATGTCGCGAGCCAGGATACCGGTAAATATCCCGATGACCCTTACCCGCAGCCCATCCGTCCGCACCCCCTGGCGTATCACGCTGGTTCTCGCGCTGGGGAGCGCTTTGGCGGGCTGCGTCAGCGACGGCCAGGGGCCGGTTGCCTCGCAATCTCCGCTGAGCGGCGCGACGGTGGCGTTCGAATCCATCGACGGCCCGCCGCCGCAGGTGTTCGACCGCCTCGTCAATATCCTCGACAGCGAATCCCAACTGCGCAACGTCGCCGTCGTTTCCCGCAAGACTCAGGCCGCCTATCGCGTTCGAACCTATCTGGCTGCACAGACCATTCGCGGCCAAAGCTCGATCGACTGGGTCTGGGACGTGTACGACCGCGATCAGCGGCGCGCGTTGCGCCTCGCCGGCACCGAGCCGGTGGCCAAGACCGGCAGTAACGCCTGGGCGGCCGCCGACGACGTGACGCTGCGGCGGATCGCACAGGCGGGCTTGAGCGGCCTCAGCGCCGTGACCGGCGGCAGCGCCGTGCCGGCCGAGACGGCGCCATCCGCCGGCCCGCCACCGCAGCAGTCGAACGGCCCGGCCATCGCGGCGAACGACGCCCCGGCCGCCTCCAGCCGCAGCGCGCTCAGCTTCGCCAGCATGGACGACGGCGCAGCAGCGTCCCAACACTGATTTAACCCCCGAAAAGCGTCAGTAACGGGTTGCCATCGCCGGGCTCGCCTTGATATCACCACGCCCGTCACCCGTGCGCCAAATGTCCAGGGCGTCAGTTCGATAGGTAGCCGATATGCTCAACGTTGTGTCCACCAAAACCGGGGGAAAAGCGACGATGTCGGCCAAGAACGGGTCCATCAAGCTGGTCGCCGGCAATTCCAATCCGGAGCTGGCGCAGCAGATTTCCGCAGCCCTCGAGATCCCCCTGACCAAGGCCAGCGTCCGGCGCTTCGCCGACATGGAAATCTTCGTCGAGATCCTTGAGAACGTGCGCGGCTCCGACGTGTTCGTGATCCAGTCGACCTCCTATCCGGCGAACGATCACCTGATGGAGTTGCTGATCATCATCGACGCGTTGCGCCGCGCCTCCGCGCGCCGCATTACCGCGGTGATTCCGTATTTCGGCTACGCCCGGCAGGATCGCAAGGTCGGCTCGCGCGCGCCGATTTCCGCCAAGCTGGTGGCCAACCTGATCACCCATGCCGGCGCCGACCGCGTGATGACGCTCGACCTGCATGCGAACCAGATCCAGGGCTTCTTCGATATCCCGACCGATAACCTTTACGCTTCGCCAGTGATGGTGCGCGATATCCGCGAACGCTTCGACCTCTCCAACGTGATGGTGGTTTCCCCCGATGTCGGCGGCGTGGTGCGCGCCCGCGGCCTTGCCAAGCGCATCAGCGCGCCGCTGGCCATCATCGACAAACGCCGCGAGCGCGCCGGCGAATCCGAAGTGATGAACGTGATCGGCGATGTCGCCGGCTTCACCTGCATCCTGATCGACGACATCGTCGATTCCGGCGGCACGCTGGTGAATGCGGCCGACGCCCTGCTCGCCAACGGCGCCAAGGAAGTCCACGCCTATCTCACCCATGGCGTGCTCTCGGGCGGCGCCACAGCGCGCGTCGCCAACTCCCGCCTCAAGGAGATGGTGATCACCGACTCGATCCAGCCGACCGATGCGGTGCGTGCGGTCAAGAATATCCGCGTGCTGCCGATTGCGCCGCTGATCGCCGAAGCCATCAGCCGCACCGCTGCGGAAGAGTCAGTTTCCAGCCTGTTCGACTGAGCTTCCGACCTATCGACCTTGTCGTCCCTGCGAAGGCAGGGACCCATACGCCGTGTCATTCGTGATGCGAAAGACGTTTATCGCTTGTGATAGACGCTATGCAAACTTTACTGACGCAGGGGTTATGGGTCCCCGCCTGCGCGGGGACGACCAATCTCAAAATTGTAGCCCGAGCCTATGGCATTCCCGCCGCGACCTGGCCGCGCAGCCGTTCCAGCGCGTGAAGCGTGTTGGCGCAGGCTTCCGCGACTTCGATCCCCTTGATGGCGAAGTGCTTGCGGAAGAATTCGAAGTGCGTCGCGTGCTCGTGGAATTGCTGCGGCGTCAGCACTGCCGAGAACACCGGCACCTCGGTGCGCAACTGCACATCCATCAATGCATTGATGACGGTGCCGGCGACGAAGTCGTGACGGTAGATGCCGCCGTCGACCACGAGGCCGGCGGCGACGATCGCGGTGTAACGCCGCGTCTTCGCCAGCAGTTGGGCGTGCAGCGGAATCTCGAACGCGCCCGGCACTTCGAACAGATCGACCTGCGACGGCGCGATGCCGCGCACTTCGATCTCCTGAAGGAAGGCGACGCGGCATTCGGCGACGATTTCGCGATGCCAGCACGACTGCACGAAGGCGATACGCTGCGGCTTGGCGAAACGGATCGGTTCGACGGTGACGCCCGGCGGCACGCCGGGAGACGCGGTTTCGGTAGTGGGTGTGATGGACGTGGAGTCTGACAAGATCTGATTCATGGCTTTCCTCAGTTTAAGGACCAGAATCAGGGCATACGGACCGCCGGCCACGCGCAAACGCGGCCTTCGGTAACCCGCTCTCTTTCATCCGGACTGTGACCGTCGGCTTCGGAATCGCACCGAATCTGCTGACCCTTCCTTGCCGAAGCGAAGAAGGCGCTCGCGGGCTTAAGGCACGTATACCTTTTAAGGAACGTGGCCTCTTACCGCCGGTGGGGACTTTCACCCCGCCCTGAGAACTACCGCCCCGGTTGGAGCGGCACCCCAAATATGCCGGACGCTTCCCGCCGCCGCAAGCCGTCCGCCATGGGCGGACCGCATGGCACCCACGCCGGGCGTAATGGCTTCGCCGGAGCCTGATCGGAATCCGATACCACCTGCGCCAAGACTCGCATCGCGGGAATCCGCCCCGCAGACTCGCACGCCGCGAATCCGATTCCGTTTTGTTCTCAACGCCGAACCATCACATCGCGATGATCTGTGGACGAGCAACGGTTTGCCTGTGGATGGAGTCCGCGTGCCGTTGCGCGGATTCGGCAAATCACATCACTTGATCCTCGCGTACCTGATCGAAGTCACTTCATTCCTTCACGGTTCGCGACATGCAGCGATGCGTCAGGCTCAGTGCCTATTGTCCTGCCGCGTACATCACAACAAACAACAGCAAGGTCGAGACGGCATGTCCCTCCTCGAAGGCACGTTCGATTCCCGAAACAGTCCGCTGGAAGTGATCGAGGAGATTGCCGCCACCCATGACTGGTCGTTCGAGCGTTCGGGCGAAGACGAGATCACCATCGTCACGCAGGGCGCGTGGACTGATTACCAGCTCTCCTTCACCTGGATGAACGAGATCGAAGCGCTGCATCTCGCCTGCGCCTTCGACATGAAGATTCCGGTCGCGCGTCGCAACGAAGTACAGAAGCTGATCGCGTCGATCAACGAACAGCTCTGGGTCGGGCATTTCGACATCTGGGTGCAGACCGGCACCGTAATGTATCGTCAGGCGCTGCTGCTGCCGGACGGACTGACGGCATCGAGCGCGCAATGCGAGGCGATGCTGTCCGGCGCCATCGGCGCGTGCGAGCGCTACTATCCGGCACTGCAATTCGTCGTCTGGGCCGGCAAATCCGCCACTGAGGCCATGAGCGCGGCGATGTTCGACACCGAGGGCGAGGCGTAGACGCCCCCGCCCGTCGTATTTTCCGTCATTGCGAGCAAAGCGAAGCAATCCAGTCTTCCTTCAAGAGTCTGGATTGCTTCGTCGCTTCGCTCCTCGCAATGACGATTCAATCTTGCTCCACTTCTACGGATGGCTATGTCCGCTCACGATGCTATTCTGTGATAACGTCACGCATCCCGATTGAATACGGACCTCTCCATGACTGTATCGTCGAACCCGCTCGCGCAGATCAAAGGCACCGTCGTTCTCGCCGGCGCCGGCAAGATGGGCGGCGCGCTGCTCACCGGCTGGCTGGCGCAGGGGCTCGATCCCGCCCGCGTCGTCATCATCGATCCGCATGTGTCGGACGAGATCCGCGCGTTGGCCGCGAAAGGCGTGCGCCTCAATCCCGCGCCTTCGGACATCGAAGCGGCCGATGCGCTGGTGCTCGCGGTCAAGCCGCAGATGTTTCACGATGCAGCCGTGACGCTGAAGTCGCTCGTAAAGCCTTCGACGCTGGTGGTGTCGATCATGGCCGGCACCACGGTCAAAGCGATCAGTGGTGCTTGCGGCGGCAACGTGGTACGCGCGATGCCGAACACGCCGGCTGCGATCGGCCGCGGCATCACCGTCGCGGTGCCGGACACGTCGGTCGGCGCCGGCCAGCGCGCCATCGCCGACGCGCTGCTCGCCGCCACCGGCAAGATCGAGTGGCTCGACGACGAAGCGCTGATGGACGCGGTGACGGCGGTGTCCGGCTCGGGACCGGCTTACGTGTTTCTGCTGGCGGAAGAACTGGCGCGCGCCGGCATCGCGGCGGGATTGCCGGCCGAGTTGGCAGCGAAACTCGCACGCGAAACCGTCGCCGGCTCCGGCGAACTGCTCTATCGCTCCGATCTCGACGCCGCGACCTTGCGCCAGAACGTCACCTCTCCCAGCGGCACCACGGCCGCTGCGCTTGGTGTGTTGATGGGCAACGGCGGATTCCAGCCGCTGCTGGAGCGCGCCGTCGCGGCGGCGACCAAGCGTTCGAAGGAACTGGCGAAGTAGTTACGAAGACGTTTGATAAGACATTGAACTCTCTATCCGTCATGGCCGGGCTTGTCCCGGCCATCTACGTCTTTCTTGCTGGAATCCCGTAAGGACGTGGATGCCCGGGACAAGCCCGGGCATGACGGCGGATGGGTCGGCTCATTTTGACCTAGCCAGAGTATCCTCTTCGTCATTGCGAGGAGCGCAAGCGACAAAGCAATCCAATCCTTGCTTCGTAGCCCTCTGGATTGCTTCGCTTCGCTCGCAATGACGAAAGCGCCCTACACCGGAATCCGCACCGTGGCGCGGAGGCCGCCCATGGGGCTGTCGCCGAGGGTGACGTCGCCGCCGTGCGAGCGCGCGATGTCGCGGGTGATGGCGAGGCCGAGGCCGCTGCCACCCTGGTCCTGATTGCGGGCATCGTCGAGTCGCAGGAACGGCTTGAACACCTCTTCCCGCATGCTGAGCGGAATGCCGGGGCCGTCGTCGTCCACGGTAATCGTCAGCCAGCGGTGATCGCGATGACCTGAGATGGCGATCGCCTTCGCATAGCGCGATGCGTTCGACACCAAATTGCCGAGACAGCGCTTGAATGCCGCCGGCTTCACCGTCACTACCGGCAATCCCTGGAACGCCACTGTCGTGGAATGGCCGTTGCGCTCGGCATCGCCGCGCAACTCTTCCAGCGTCGCGGAAATATCGGTCGGTTGCGCGCGTTCGTCGCCGTCGCCGCGCGCGAAGGCGAGATAGCCTTCCAACATGCCGGACATCTCGTCGACGTCCTTGCGCATGCCTTCGAGTTCGGGATTGTCGCCGATCAGTTCGAGTTCGAGCTTGAAACGGGTCAGGATGGTGCGCAGATCGTGGCTGACGCCGGCGAGCATCGCGGTACGCTGCTCCATCGCGCGCTCGATGCGGGTTTTCATTTCGATGAAGGCATGCGCCGCGCGCCGCACCTCGAGCGCGCCGCGCGGCCGGAAGTGCGGCGCATCGCGGCCCTTGCCGAAACTCTCGGCCGCATCCGCCAACCGCACGATGGGCCGGATCTGATTGCGCAAGAACAGCACCGCGACGATCAACAGCACCGACGAGGTGCTGAACATCCAGAGGAAGAAGATTTCCGAGTTCGAGGCGTAAGCAGCGCTGCGCTGCGCGAACACCCGCATCACCGAGTCGTCAAGCTGGATGCGAATTTCCACCAGCGACGAGCGCCCGACGGTGTCGATCCAGAACGGTCGCGAAATCTGCCGGCCGATCTGCGCCGACAGCGATTGATCGAGCAGCGAGAAGAACGGTTTCGGTCCCGGCTGCGGCATGTCGCCGGGCGGCAGGAAATCGACCACGAGACCGAGCCGTTGCTGCGCGACACGCCGTAACAGGGTGTGGTCCTTGTCCTGCGGATAGCCCTTGTAGATGTCGATCAGCGCGGCGATGTCCTGCACCACGGTCGCCGACAGCCGCCGCGTCACCGTGTTCCAGTGCCGCTCCATGAACACGAACGCGACGACCGATTGCAGCACCACCATCGGCACGATCATGATCAAGAGCGCGCGGGCGTAGAGCCCCTTCGGCATCCAGCTCTTGAACGAGTTGCCGAGCCGGGCATTGAAGGTCGCGGCGCGCTGCGTAGCGCTGCGGATCAGCGTCAGGCCGGCATCGAACGTGCTCATCGGACAAAACTCATCAAGCGGGGCTCACGGCGAGGCGACCAGACGATAGCCGACGCCGCGCACCGCTTGCAGAAACAACGGATTGGCCGGATCGCGCTCGATCTTACGCCGTAGCCGGTTGATCTGCACATCCACCGCGCGCTCGTTGACGGTGCCGCCCGCCCCGGTGAGATCGCTGCGCGCCACCGTTTCACCCGGGATCGCGGCGAGGATGCGCAGCATCTCGCGCTCGCGGTCGGTCAGGTGGATGACGGTCTCGCCCTCGCGCAGTTCGCCGCGATCGAGATAATAGACGAACGGCCCGAACCGCACCGATTCCACTTTCGCCACCGGCGCGGGCGTGGCGCGCTTGAGAATGTTGCCGATCCGCAACAGCAATTCGCGCGGCTCGAACGGCTTCGCGACATAATCGTCGGCGCCGATCTGCAAGCCCTCGATGCGGCTTTCGGCCTCGTGCCGCGCGGTCAGCATCACGATCGGCACCGTGGACGTGGTGCGGATGAAGCGCGCCAGTTCAAAGCCGGTTTCGCCCGGCATCATCACGTCGAGGATCAGAAGATCGAAATGCAAGCCCTGCAATTTGGCGCGCGCGTCGGCCGCGCTCATCGCCGTGGTGACGCGATAGCCTTCGCCGGCAAGGAAGCGCGACAACAGATCGCGGATACGGCGGTCGTCGTCGACAAGCAACAGATGCGGCGCATCGTCGGCGGGTTGGATCGGCGGTCGTACCATGGTTGAAACCGTTGTCATTGGTCCCGCGTCTCGGGACGATGATGATCCAGCAGGCTCTCAAGCACCTTGTCCGATTCCTCCCGATCGATCATGCCGCGCAGAAATTGACTGACGGCGGCGGCGTCCGACCCATTCAGACCGCGCATCGCCCGCGTGATGCGATCGGTCTGCAATCCGGCCAGCTTGGCGATCAGCGTCTCGCCCTTGGCGGTGGCAAACAACAGACGCTGCCGCCGATCCTGATCGCCAGCCCGCTGCACGATATACCCTTCCTCCAGCAATTGCTTGAGGACCCGGCCGAGCGACTGCTTGGTAATCCGAAGTACTCCGAGAAGATCGGCGACAGTGAGGCCGGGATAGCGATGCACGAAGTGCACGACACGATGATGGGCGCGGCCGAAGCCGAACGTCTCCAGCACGTGATCGGCGTCGCCGACAAAATCGCGATAGGCGAAGAACAATAGCTCGATGATGTCCCAGCGCAGCGGCGGCCCCCCGCCCGCCGGCGCGGCATCGCCGTCCCGCCCGGCGTCCCCGGCTGCGGCGGTCGCTTCGGCCTTCGCAAAATTTATGTCAGCCATATTGACATATCTTGGTCTCAATGTTACAAAAAGGACGATGGAGACGAAATATTAGGTCGTTTTCGCCCCATTCCTGGTTCTAAGTTTGCGCGGCTCTCGATCCCCGCCGACGACAGGTCCACAATTTCCATTCCGCCGACTGTCGGCCAACCCACTGGCAGACATAAAACATACTGGAGTTCGCCTGTTCCGCAAAAGTTGAAAGCCGCATTGCGGATGGAATGGGCATAAAGTTGACGACAATCCGACCAGGCGCCTTTGCGCACGTCGCTAGATCCGGGAGATGATCCATGGGAGTTTCATTCGATAAAGCCGATGGCTCGCTCTGGTTGAAGTTCGACGTCCAGCCGAAGGCCGATCCGACCTCCGACGCCGACCGCACCGCCAAGCTCAAGGACCCGGGCTTCGGCCGCGTGTTCACCGATCACATGGCGATCGTCCGCTACAGCGCGGACAAGGGCTGGCACAGCGCGCGCGTCGAATCCCGCGCCAACTTCCCGCTCGATCCGGCGACCGCGGTGCTGCACTACGCACAGGAAATCTTCGAGGGACTGAAGGCCTATCGGCGTGACGACGGCGGCATCAACCTGTTCCGCCCCGACGCCAACGCCAAACGCTTCCGCAACTCGGCCGACCGCATGGCGATGGCGCCGGTGCCGGAGGCGGTGTTCATCGAAGCGGTCGAGCAACTCGTCCACATCGACCACAAATGGATCCCCGGCGGCGAAGGCAGCCTCTATATCCGCCCCTTCATGATCGCCAACGAGGTGTTCCTCGGGGTCAAGCCGTCGGCGGAATACATCTTCGCGGTGATCGCCTCGCCGGTCGGCTCCTATTTCAAGGGCGGCCCGGCGCCGGTCTCGATCTGGGTCTCGGAGAATTACACCCGCGCCGCCGTCGGCGGCACCGGCGCCGTCAAGTGCGGCGGCAACTATGCGGCATCCTTGCGCGCGCAGGCCGAAGCGATCGAGCGCGGCTGCGATCAGGTGGTGTTCCTCGATGCGGTCGAGCATCGCTACATCGAGGAACTGGGCGGCATGAACGTATTCTTCGTGTTCGACGACGGCTCGCTCTCGACGCCGCCGCTCGGCACCATTCTGCCCGGCATCACCCGCGATTCGATCATCGCGCTGGCGAAGGAAGCCGGCACCACGGTGCGCGAAGAGGCCTATTCGATCGACCAATGGCGCGCCGACGCCGCCAGCGGCAAGCTGAAGGAAGCCTTCGCCTGCGGCACCGCGGCGGTGATCTCGCCGATCGGCAAGGTGTGCTCGGCGAAGGGCGACTTCACCATCAACGGCGGCGCCGCCGGCGAAGTCGCGATGGGGCTGCGCAAGAAGCTGGTCGACATTCAGTACGGCCGCGCCGCCGACACGCATAACTGGATCAAGAAGGTCCTGTAACCCGGGCGGGGAGCATGATCCCGAAAAGTGGGAACCGGTTTTCGGACCAGATCATGCTCCACTAAATTTCGTCCGCTGCCTTCGTAAACAACGCTCGCATCGTTTCATCCCACGCGGGACCACCCGTCCCGCGAACGGATCGGTGCGCGCCTTTCGCTGGATGCATTCTCGTCAACGCGAACTGGAGCCATCACATGGGCGTTTCATTCGACAACATCGACGGCGTGATCTGGTACGACGGCAAGCTGGCGCCGTGGCGCGATGCGAATGTGCATATCCTCACCCATGGGCTGCACTACGCAAGCTGCGTGTTCGAGGGCGAGCGTGCCTATGGTGGCGAAGTATTCCGCAGCACCGCGCATTCCGAGCGGCTGAAGAACTCCGCGCGCATTCTCGATTTCGAGATTCCGTATTCCGTGGCCGAGATCGATGCCGCGAAGAAACGCGTGCTCGACAGCAACAAGCTGACGGACGCTTACCTTCGCCCGATCGCCTGGCGCGGCTCGGAGATGATGGGCGTGTCGGCGCCGTCGAACACCATCCACCTCGCCATCGCGTGCTGGACTTGGCCGAGCTACTTCGACCCGACGGAGCGGCTGAAAGGCATTCGCGTCGCGCTGGCGGAGTATCGCCGGCCCGATCCGCGCACCATTCCGGCGCTGGCGAAGGCGTCGGGGCTCTACATGATCTGCACCATCTCCAAGCACAAGGCTGAGCGCGCGGGCTATGCCGATGCGATGATGCTGGATTGGGATGGGCGCGTCGCCGAGTGCACCGGAGCGAATATTTTCTTCGTCAAGGACGGCCAGTTGCACACGCCCATCGCGGATTGCTTTCTCGCCGGCATCACGCGCGCCACCGTGATCGACCTCGCCAGGCGGCGCGGCATCGAAGTGATCGAACGCCGCATCATGCCGGAGGAGTTGTCGGGCTTTGACGAGTGCTTCCTCACCGGCTCGGCCGCCGAGGTGACGCCGGTGGCGGAGATCGCGCACTGGCGCTTCACGCCCGGTGCGCTCACCGCGCAACTGATGCAGGATTACGCCGCCGAGGTGCGACCGAAGCAGGCGGCGGCATGAACCGCAATCACGCGGCCGGCACCAGCCCCAACCGGTCGCGCCGCATCCAGCGCCGGATCATCAGGATGGCGACGATGGCGAGCCCCGATGCCAGCCCGACCCAGATGCCGACGCCGCCGTAGCCGAACTTGAAGGCGAACAGCAGGCTGAGCGGCATGCCGCAGCCCCAATAGCCGAATGCGGCATAGAACATCGGCACGCGGGTATCCTGCAAGCCGCGCAGCATGCCGGCGCCGACCACCTGCGCACCGTCGGCAAGCTGGAAGATCGCCGCCCACAGCAGGAACAGCGCCGCCATCTCCGCGACCGGCGCGTTGGCCGGATCGGTGACGTCGATGAAAGCGCCGATCAGCACCTTCGGAAACGTCATCAACACGAAGCTCATCGTCGCCATGAACAGCATCGCCATCGCGAAGGCAGTCCAGCCGGCGCGAGTGATGTCATCGCGAAGGCCAGCGCCGTGCGCGAGCCCAACGCGCACCGTCGCCGCTTGTCCCAGTCCCAGCGGCACCATGAAGGACGCCGCCGCGATCTGAATCGCGATGGAGTGTGCGGCGATCGCGGCCGTGCCGAACTGCCCCATGATGAACACCGCCGCATTGAACAACGTGATCTCGAGCGCCATGGTCGCGCCGATCGGCAGGCCGAGCCGCCACAGCGTGACGAAGCGCGGCCAATCCGGCCGCCACCAGCGCCCGAACAGATGAAAGCGCCGGAACTGGCGATCCGCCAGCACCACGACGACGAGGCCGAGGAACATGAAGGTGTTCGACAGCATGGTCGCAAGCCCCGAGCCGCGCAGCCCGAGTGCCGGCAGGCCGAGATGCCCGAACACCAGCGCCCAGTTGGCGACGATGTTGAACAGGATCGCCGCCACCGTCACCACCATCGCCCAGATCGGACGCTCCAGCGCGGTGACGAACGAGCGCAAGATGATGAAGCCGAGTGCGGGCAGAAAGCCCCATTGCAGTTCGTGCATGAAGAGATGCGCGTCCGCCGCGAGCTGCGGCTCCTGCCCGAGCGCCAGCAACACCTTGTCGGTATGCCACAATAGAGCCCAGGCCGGAATCGCGACGATGACGGCGGACCACATCCCCTGGCGGAAGGTACGCCGCACGTCGCGCACGACGCGATGTCCGCGGCCGATCGCTTCCGCCATCATCGGCGAGGTCGCGGTGACGAGGCCGATAGCGAAGATCAGGAGGCCGAAATAGAGATTGACGCCGAGGGTCGCGGCAGCAAGTGATGACGGACCGAGACGGCCGACGACGATCACGTCGGTCGTGGTCAGCGCAATCTGTGCGAGATTGGTGAGCACCATCGGCCAGCCAAGCGCCAGCGTTGCCCGGAATTCTCCGAGCCAGGCGTCGCGCGTGAACGCGTTCTGGCGGGCAACGAAAAGCATGGCGATACGATCATCAAAGCGGCAGCGTGGTTGATATGACGGTGCGACGATTACGCGAAAGACAATGAAACCTCCGGCGGCATCGCCGGAGGTTCACATCTGTCGTTCGCTGGATGGGCCTTATTTACGCGCCCGGCGACGATTTGGCCAGAGCTCGCCACGCAGGGCCGCCATGCCTGCGGCAAAGTGAGGCCGGGCAATCCGCCTCCGTCGTTGCGAGCAAAGCGAAGCAATCCAGAAAACCACGAGAAAGAACTGGATCGCTTCGTCGCTACGCTCCTCGCAATGACGGAGACGGCGCACAACGCTCCCGATCAAATCCCGATCGAAATGTGGCTCGTAGGATCAAACAATCTCGGCGTCGTCCCCGCGAAGGCGGGGACCCAGACGCCGTGTCGTTCGTGATGCAGGTAGCGTTCGCGATCTTTGGCAGACGGTCTAATCCACCGAAACCTATAGGGGTTATGGGTCCCCGCCTTCGCGGGGACGCCTTTCGTGTGGCTCGCTTCTCTTAAAAAGGAACGCCGGATCAAACTCTCACGCAAGTGTCGCGAGCGTTGCGGCGTCGATCCAGAACACCTCACCCTCGGAATCCTCGGTGTCGAGCCAGAGCATCGGCAATTCGGG
Source organism: Xanthobacteraceae bacterium (assembly GCA_051954235.1). Taxonomy (GTDB): domain Bacteria; phylum Pseudomonadota; class Alphaproteobacteria; order Rhizobiales; family Xanthobacteraceae; genus 62-47. The sequence goes on along the minus strand of JBQCHY010000054.1, from coordinate 1,158 downwards.
ATAGGCAGCTTCCAGCGCCTCGCGACAGCGGCCGATCTCGCACAGCAGGCCGCCGTGCGGCGTCAGATGCCACGCCGCTTCGCGCAGGATGCGATGCACGATGTCGAGGCCGTCATCGCCGCCGTCGAACGCCATCTTCGGCTCATGGCGGCATTCGCGCGGCAGATCCGCCATGCCCTGCGCGTCAACATAGGGCGGATTGCTGATGATGAGGTCGTAACGCGCCTCGCCCAGCGGCGCGAACAGGTCGCCGTTGTGGAGGGCGATGCGATCCGTCAGCCCATAGTCGGCAACGTTCTTCGCCGCCACTTTCAGCGCGTCCTTCGACAGGTCGACGGCATCGATCCGTGCATTGGGGAAATGCCGGCTCGCCAGAATCGCGAGACAACCCGAGCCGGTGCAGAGGTCGAGCACACTTTCCACCGCGCCGAGATCGTCGATCAACGCGCCGCCGTCCATCTCGTCCGATCCGGAGAAATGCGAGTCCAGCAATTCGCCGATGAACGAGCGCGGCACGATCACCCGCTCGTCGACATAGAACGGCAGGCCGCGCATGTAGATCTTGTTGACCAGATAGGCGGTCGGCTTGCGGGTCCCGACCCGCGCCTCGATCAAGTCGAGCAGCTTCGCGCTCTCGGTGGCGGTGACGCGCGCCGCCGCGAACATCTCAAGCTGATCGGGATGCAGATGCAACGCCTCGCATATCAGGAACGCCGCATCGGCCACCGGATCGGTGGTGCCGTGCGCGAACGCCACGTCGGCCTCGATGAAACGGCTCACCGCGTAACGCACGAAGTCGAGCAGCGTCAGCAACTCGCCGCGCGCGGGCCGGACGATAGGTGCGACCTTCGCGACACGCGGCAAGACAGCCTTCTTCGCCGCAGGGGCCGGCGCGGCTTTCTTCGCCGCAGCACCAGTGTCTTTGACGCGTGCTTGTTTGGAACGTGTCTTCTTCGCCATCAGGATTTGGTCCAGCGCGCAGCCGCTTCGTCGTCGTGCGCGGCGGCGTCGACCCAATTGGTGCCGCCGGCCGCGCGATCCTCGCGCTTCCAGAACGGCGCGCGCGTCTTCAGATAATCCATCAAAAACTCCGCCGCCTCGAACGCGGCCTGCCGATGCGACGACGCGGTGACGACCAGCACGATGTTCTCGCCCGGC
>JBQCHY010000053.1:0-10592 GCA_051954235.1 Xanthobacteraceae bacterium | reverse complement strand
CCCTTCGGCTTTTCCTTGAGCAGGCGCTTGATCAGCGCGAACAGCACTTCCTCTTCCTCGGAACCGGCCTTGTCGAGGAACGCGGTGTCGCCCTTCTCGGCACGCACGCCGAGATGGATCAGCAACGTCGCGTCGCCGCCGTCGTCGAGGATCATGTTGGGATAGCCGCCGCCATGCCAGTCGAACAGCTTCGCGGTATAGTCCCAGTATTCCGTCAGGGTCTCGCCCTTCACCGCGAACACCGGAATGCCGGCGGCGGCAATCGCGGCAGCGGCGTGATCCTGCGTCGAATAGATGTTGCACGACACCCAGCGGATGTCGGCGCCGAGCGCCGCCAGCGTCTCGATCAGCACGCCGGTCTGAATCGTCATGTGCAGCGAGCCCGCGATGCGCGCGCCCTTCAGCGGCTGCTTCGGGCCGTACTCCTCGCGCGTCGCCATCAGGCCGGGCATTTCGGTTTCGGCCAGCGATAGTTCCTTGCGGCCGAAGTCGGCGAGCCCGATGTCGGCGACGATGTAGTCGGTGCCGGCGGAAGGTGCTTTCGCGGTAGCGGTGGTCATGGTCGGACTATCCTTTTGGGTTGCGGTTCACTCCCTCTCCCCGCTTGCGGGGAGAGGGTTGGGGTGAGGGGCAACGGCATCGCCGAAACCGCGCTCACGCAAATTCCATTAATTCAGGTGCCCCTTCACCCGGATCGCTTCGCGATCCGACCTCTCCCCGCAGGCGGGGAGAGGTGAAGGATCACAGCCCTTACACCGCCTTCTTCAGCGTTTCGGCGAGGTCGGTCTTTTCCCAGGAGAAGCCGCCGTCGGCATCCGGCGTGCGGCCGAAGTGACCGTAGGACGAGGTGCGCGCGTAGATCGGCTTGTTGAGATCGAGATGCTTGCGGATGCCGCGCGGAGTGAGATCCATCGATTCCGCGACAGCCTGCTCCAGCCTGTCCTCGGAAACCTTTCCGGTGCCGTGGGTGTCGATGTAGATCGACAGCGGCCGCGCCACGCCGATGGCGTAGGAGAGTTGCAAAGTCGCCTTGTCGGCAAGGCCGGCGGCGACAATGTTCTTGGCGAGATAGCGCGCGGCGTAAGCGGCCGAGCGGTCCACCTTGGTCGGGTCCTTGCCGGAGAACGCGCCGCCGCCATGCGGGGCCGCGCCGCCATAGGTGTCGACGATGATCTTGCGGCCGGTCAGACCCGAGTCGCCGTCGGGACCGCCGATGAAGAACTTTCCGGTCGGGTTGATGTGCCAGATCGTCTTGCCGTTGATCCAGCCCTCCGGCAACGCCGCACGGACATACGGCTCGACGCGCTCGCGCACCTGGTTCGAACTCATGTCCTCGATCAGATGCTGATGCGAGACGACGATCTCGCGCACGCCAACCGGCTTGCCGTTTTCGTATTGCACGGTCACCTGGCTCTTGGAGTCGGGGCCGAGCACCTTCTCCTTGCCGGCATGGCGGGCTTCCGAGATCAGCCGCAAAATCTTGTGCGCGTAGTGCAGCGGCGCCGGCATCAGTTCCGGCGTCTCGTTGGTGGCGTAACCGAACATGATGCCCTGGTCGCCGGCGCCCTCTTCCTTGTTGGTGCCGGGCTGCAACGCATCGACGCCCTGCGCGATGTCGGCGGACTGTTCGTGCAGCAGGATGTCGATGTCGGCGGTCTTCCAATGAAACCCGTCCTGCTCGTAGCCGATGTCCTTGATGGCGTTCCGGATGACCTGTTCGAGTTGCTCCTTCGGCAACAGCGGGCCGCGCGTCTCGCCCGCGATCACCACCTTGTTGGTGGTGGCGAGCGTTTCGCAAGCGGCGCGGATCGCCCACGGATCAAGGCCCTGCTTCGGTCCCTCGCGGAAGAACAGATCGACGATCTCGTCGGAGATCCGGTCGCAGACCTTGTCGGGGTGACCTTCGGAAACGGATTCACTGGTGAACAGATAAGACGCGCGCATCAAACAACCTCTTGTCATCCGCTCCCCATGAGCGGCTCTTTCCATGTTTTCCTGAAGTGTCAGTCGCGACGGCGCGAGATGACGTAGGATTCATCGTAAAACCACAACCCGTTGTGCTTGCGCAAAACATCACGCGTGGCGTCGAGGTAACCGCCGCTTTGGGTAATCTCGGTGAGGCGGTCATCTTCGATCTGGGCGACATAAACCGCCGCATTCCAGGCTGCGAATGCCGTCGAAGTCCCGATCGGTCCGGTAACCTCGTGCGGCAGCGCTTCCATATCATAACGGAAGATCGAGCGGCTATCAGAATAGGCGTTAAAGTTGAGGTCGCGCGCAGCAGACCCGAGCTCGTATTTGACCGCACGCAGCAACTCATGACGGTTGACGGGGAACGGATTTTCCCCCGGCCACACCGCCTGGACAATTTCCATCCCCGGATCGCTGCCGTGCGAATGAATTCCTATCATCCGCCCCCCCGGCCGTAGCGCGCGCGCCAGCGGCGCGACGATGCGCTTGGCGCGGAACGCTTCCGATGATTTCGCACGGTAGGGTTGCGAGGCGATGATCAGGTCGAAATTGGCCTCGGCGCGGCCGGCGCGCGGGATCACCGAATCGAGCAGGAACTGGTGGTCCTCGCGATAGAGGATCAGCGCCACGGGACGTTCGTAGACCGGCATCCCGGACCGATCGCTGACACTGGCGCGCCAGTTCTCCTGCAGGAACGGTTTCAGCTCGGCGATCTGGGCCTCGAACTCGCCGGCCGACTGGCCGCGCAATGGCACTTCGCGCCAGACCATGCCGGCAGCAGCCGCGGCGGCGCGCGGCGCCAGCCACGGCGCCTCGGCGTAGTGCATGTTGGTCAGCACGAACACGGTCGAAGGATGCTCGAACAGCCGATCCGGCAACTTGTCGAGCGTCAATTTGACATCCTCGAGACTCAGTTCCTTGCCGGCGACGTAGAACGGCATATGCGGAAAGCGGCCATGCATCGCCCGCAGCACCCGCGCCAGCACGGTGCCGTCGCCGCAGCCGGCATCGAACAGCCGCAGCGCCGGCGGCCGCGGATGGATGCTGCCGAGCTCCATCGCGATGCGGTCGGCGATCACCCGCTTCTCGCTGCAGGTGTGGACGAACAGCAGATACTTCTGCCGATTCTCGAAGAAGCGGAAATTGGCGCGCGGGTCGCGCCGCTCGATCGGCGCATCCAGTTCGCGCGGCGGCACCACGCCGCCCGGCGTGTTGGTGGCGATGTAGAGCTGGATGCGCTCCAGGGTGTCGATGGTGATGCGCTTGCCCTCGCGCAGCCGCGCCACCAGCTTGCCGTCGTTCACCGCGCGGCGGCCGAACGTCGATTCCGCCATCTCCACCTGACGGCAGAAGTCGGTGATCTGGCCGAGCAACTGATCGTGTTTCATGCGGGGCGCGGGTGGGACGGTTGTGAGTGGGCAGAATTAGTGGGCAGAACCAGTTTGATGAAATGTTTCTACCACCATCTTCCCACAATGAAAACCCGAATTCCACAGCCGCCGCGGCCTTGCAAACCGCCACGGCGGGCGCATCGTTGAAAAAGACCACGACAGGACGCCGGCCATGTCACATCCGGGCAGGCCACCTCGTCATGACCGCGATTCCCTTCTTGCAAACTCAGGAGCCTCCTCATGACCCAGCGCATTAAAGACCCCTTCAAGATCGCCCCCGAGCCGATCAAGGCCCTCGTCGCGGTCGAGACCGCGATCAAGGCCAGCGGCCTCGAGCATGGCCTGATCGAACTGGTGAAGCTGCGCGCGTCGCAGATCAACCAGTGCGCCTATTGCATCCACATGCACGCCACCGATGCCCGCAAGGCCGGCGAGACCGAGATGCGCATCTATCTGCTCAGCGCCTGGCGCGAGTCCTCGCTCTACAGCCCGCGCGAGCGCGCCGCGCTGGGCTGGACCGAAGCTCTGACGCTGATTGCCGAAACCGGCGCGCCGGACGAAGACTACGAGGCGGTGAAGCGCGAGTTCAGCGAAGCCGAGCAGGTCAACCTCACGATGCTGATCGGCACCATCAACGCCTGGAATCGGTTCGCCATCGGTATGCGCGCGGCGCACCCGAAGGAAGCGGCGCGTGTCGCGGCCGCCTAACGACGCCACCGCGATCTTCGAGGTGCAGCGGCCACGGCTGCTGCGCCTCGCCTATCGCATGCTCGGCTCGATCAGCGAGGCCGAGGACGTGGTGCAGGACGCGTGGCTGCGCTGGCAGCGCGCGGATCGCACCGACATCCAGTCGCCGCCCGCCTTCCTGTCACGCGTGGTGACACGGCTCTGCCTCGACGCCATGAAATCCGCTCGCGCGCGGCGCGAAACCTATTTCGGCACCTGGCTGCCCGATCCGATCACTGAAGCGCCCGACGAACCGGAGCACGACGACCTGACGCTCACATTGATGATGGCGCTGGAACGGCTGTCGCCGCTGGAGCGCGCGGCGTTCCTGTTGCACGACGTGTTCGGCGTCGCGCTCGACGAAGTCGCGAGCACGCTTGGCCGCGAACCGCCGGCAGTGCGACAACTGGCGGTGCGCGCGCGCAAGCATGTGCAGGAGGCACGGCCACGCTTTCCGGTGGCCAGCGACGAAGGCGAACGGATCGCCACTGCCTTCTTCGATGCCACCCGTCTGGGCGATGTGCAGGCGCTGAGCCGGTTGCTGGCAAAGGATGTCGTGCTGCAATCGGATGGCGGCGGCAAGGTCATCGCGTTCCGCAATCCGATTTTCGGGCTGGCGCGCGTGCTACGCCTCTATCGCGGGCTCCTGCGGAAGTATGGGGCCGCGCCGCCATCGTCTTTCCGGCCGCTGCGGATCGACGGCCTGCCGGGCTACGTCAGTTGCGAGCGCGACGTGGTGCAGACCACGGCGCTGGACATCGAGAACGGATTGATCACGCGCATCTACGTTACGCGCAACCCGGACAAGCTCGAACGCATCAGGGCGCTGCTCGACGCAGCGCCCTCGACGCCACAGTGAGCATCAGCCCCACACGTCCTTCGCGACGTTGACCGCCAATGTCAGCTTGGCCCACTGCTCGTCTTCCGAGAGCACGTTGCCTTCTTCCGTCGAGGCGAAGCCGCATTGCGGCGACACCGCAAGCTGCTCCAGCGGCGCGAACTTGGCGGCTTCCCGCAGGCGGCGCTCGATCTCGGCCTTGTTTTCCAGCTCGCCGAACTTCGAGGTGATGACGCCGACCACGACCACCTTGTTGCCCTTCGGCAGGAAGCGCAGCGGCTCGAATCCGCCGGCACGATCGGAGTCGTATTCGAGGAAATAGCCGTCGTAGTTGATCTTGCCGAGCAGCGTTTCCGCCACCGGCTCATAGCCGCCGGATGAAATCCAGGTCGAGCGGAAATTGCCGCGACAGACATGCGTGGTGATGGTCATGTCGGCCGGACGTTCGGCGATGGCGTAGTTGATGACGCGTGCGTAGATCTCCTGCAACCCGTCCGGATTGTCGCCGCGCTCGCGCGATTTCTGGAGTTCGTCCTGCGAGCACAGATAGGCCCACACGGTGTCGTCGAACTGCAGATAACGACAGCCGGCGTCGTAGAACGCCTTCACTGCCTTGCGATAGGTTTTCCCGAGGTCCTCGAAGAACGGTTCGAGATCGGGATAAACGTCCTTGGAGATCAGGTTGCGGCCGCCACGGAAATGCAGCACCGCGGGCGACGGGATCGTCATCTTCGCGGTGACGCCGGCGATATCGGCGTGCTTCTTCAGGAAGCGGAAGTGATCGAGCATCGGATGATTGTCGGAGAAATCCACCTTGCCGATGACGCGCACCGCATCGTGCCGGGTCTGCACGCCGGCGAATTGAATGCCGAGTTCGGGATGGAACAATTCGCAGCCGACCAGATCCTTGAGGAAGTCGAAATGCCACCACGAGCGGCGAAACTCGCCGTCGGTCGCGAGCTTCAAACCGATCGACGCCTGCTTGTGCACGACCTTTTCGATCTCGCTGTCCTCGATCTTGCGAAGATCGTCTGCCGAGATCTCGCCCTTCTCCAGCTTGGCGCGCGCGTCCTTGATGCGTGGCGGCCGCAACAAGCTGCCTACTTCATCGGCGCGAAACGGCGGCTTTGTTCTCTGCATGATCTTATTCCTCAAGATATTTCGAACCTAGATCGTCATTGCGAGCGTAGCGAAGCAATTCAGCGACGACAAGCAAGGGCTGGATTGCTTCGCTACGCTCGCAATGACGTATTGAGACGCGATTCTCACGCCTTGCCGCCGACACCGAGGTAACGTTCGAGCGGCGCGGCGTCCGCCTGCAAGGCCACACTCGTGGCCTCGTGCACGATGGTTCCGCGATCGAGGATGACGACGCGGTCGGCCAGGCGAAGGATTTTATGCGCATTCTGTTCGACGATGATCGAGCAGATGCCGCCGGCGCGGGTGATCTCGCCGAGCGCCGCCAGCAATTCATCGACGATGATCGGCGCCAATCCCTCGGTCGGCTCGTCGAGCAACAGCACCTTGGGATTGAGCGTCAGCGCGCGGCCGATCGCCAGCATCTGCTGCTCGCCGCCGGAGAGTTGATTGCCAAAATTTCTGCGGCGCTCCTTGAGGCGCGGAAACATCGTGTAGACGCGCTCCACGTCCCAGGGGCCGGGCTGCGCCACCGCCGTCATGTTCTCCTCGACGGTAAGAGAACGGAAGATGTTGCGCTCCTGCGGCACCCAGCCGATGCCGACACGAGCGCGCTGATCGGATCGCAACGGCGTCAGATCGGTTTCGCCGAGCCGGATGGTGCCGCTGAAGCGCCGTGTGGCGCCGACGATGGAGTTGATCAGCGTGGTCTTGCCGGTGCCGTTGCGGCCGAGCAGCGCCAGCACCTCGCCAGCCGCGAGCCGCAAGGTCATGTCCGGCAGCACCACGGCCTCGCCGTAACCGGCGCGCAGATTCTCGATGCTCAGCAGGTCACGCATCGGCGCCCTCGCCGAGATAAACCGCCTTGACGCGCGGGTCGCGCGCCACCTCGTCGGGCGTACCTTCGACCAGCAACGCACCGCTGACCAGCACGGAAATGCGGTCGGCGAAGGAGAACACGAGGTCCATGTCGTGCTCGATCAGCAGCACCGTCACCTCGCGCGGCAGGCTGGCGACGGCTGCGAGGATATCGTGACGCTCGCTCTGCGGCACGCCGGCGGCGGGCTCATCGAGCAGCAGCACGCGCGGCTTGGCGGCGATAGCGAGCGCAATCTCCAAAAGCCGCTGCTTGCCGTAGGGCAACGTGCCGGTGGGCTCATTCATCACGTCGAGCAGATGGAAGCGCGCAAGATTTTCGGCGATCTCCGCGTTGACATCGGCGCGGGTCCCCATCCGCCGCCACCAGTCGCCGCCGTGGCCGAGCCGCTCCGACACCGCGAGGCCGATGGTCTCGAGCGGCGTCAGGTCGGCGTAAAGCTGGTTGATCTGGAAGGTGCGCGACAGGCCGCGCAATACGCGTGCCTGCACGGTCAGGCCGGTAATGTCCGCGCCTTCCAGCAGGATCCTGCCGCCATTCGGCTTGATCACGCCGGTCAAGAGATTGATCACCGTGGTCTTGCCGGCGCCGTTGGGACCGATCAGCGCATGCCGCGCGCCGGCCGCGATCTTCAGCGATAGATCGCGGGTGACGTGAAGCCCACCGAATTGCTTGTCGAGACCGACGGTTTCCAGCGCGAAGGTCATGACGCGCTCCTTCCACGTCGCATCACCAGACGCGGCAACCACAGCACGCCACGATACATCCGCTCACGGCCGATCAGCACGATCAGCACCAACACGAGGCCGATCCAGAACTGCCAGAACTGCGGCGTCCACGACGAGAACAGGTCTTGCAGCACGCGGAACACCACCGCCCCGATCAAGCCGCCGTAGAGATAGCCCGCGCCGCCGATCACCAGCACCAGCAGCAGGTCGGCCGAGCGTTCGAACGAGAACACATCGAGCGAGGCCAGCGCCGTCGTCTGCGTGAACAAGGCGCCGGCGATGCCGGCATAGAGGGCGGACAGCGTATAGATCGCGATCAGGCGACGGTTGACCGGAATGCCGATAGCGGCGGCGCGCAGCGGGTTGTTGCGGATCGCGCGCAGCGACAGGCCGAACGGCGAATGCACGATCAGCCGCGCCAGCAGGAATAATACGAACAGCACTACGAGGCAGTAGATGAAGCCGACCTTACCGAAGATATCGAAGGCAAACAGGCCGAGGATCGGATCGATGACGATGCCTTGCAGGCCGTCGAAGCCGCCGGTGATGTCTGAGAATTTGTTCGCGAGTTCGCGCAGCAGCAGCGCGATGCCGAGCGTCACCATCAACTGGCTCAGCTCAGAACCGCGGATCACCAGAAAACTGGTGGCGAAGCCCAGCACCATCGCAGCGCCGCCGGCGACCAGCAGCGCCAGCACCGGCTCCTTGACGATGCCGTGCACCGCCAACAATCCGGCTGCATAAGCCCCAACGCCGAAGAAGGCGGCGTGGCCCAGCGAGACGATGCCGGCATAGCCGAGGATCAGGTCGAGCGAGAGCGCGAACAGCCCGAGCCACGCCATTTCGGTGAGGATCAGGTAGCGATCGGAGAAGACGAAAATAGCAGCGACCGCGATCAGCCAGAACGCGGTTTCGCCGTGCCCCCAGCGGGCCCGCCGCAACGACATCTCGCCGACGCCCTGATCCGCGCTCATGACCGGCTCACCGCTGCGCCACACGGCCGAACAGACCGTTCGGACGCCAGATCAGAATGACGATCATCACCGTGTAGATGACGAAGGCGCCGAGCTTCGGCACGTAATACTTGCCCGCGACGTCGGCGACGCCGAGCAGCAACGAGGCGAGGAACGGGCCGGTGATGGTTTGCGACCCGCCGACCGTGACCACGATCAGGAAATAGATCATGAACTTGAGCGGAAAATACGGATCGAGCCCAAGGATTTCCGCGCCCAGCGCACCGCCGAGCCCCGCGAGCCCCGAGCCGAACGCGAAGGTGAGCGCGAACACCTGCGGCACGTTGATGCCGAGGCCGGAAGCGGCGCGCGGATCGTCCACCGCCGCGCGCAGGCGGCTGCCGAAGCGGGTATTCGCCAATGTCAATTGAATGCCGAGCGTCAGCAGCCCGCAGATCACGATGATCATCAGCCGATAGCGGCCGACGCCGATCCCGAAGATGTTAAACTGGCCTTCCAGCATCGCCGGCAGATGGATGAAAATCTGCGACGATCCCATGATGTAGTCCACCGCCGTCACCGACATGAACACCAGCCCGATGGTGAACAGCACCTGATCGAGCGGGTTGCGGTGATAGAGATGCTTGTAGAGCGTCTGCTCCATCACGAGGCCGATCAACGCGCTGGCGATGAAGGCCATGGGCAAGGCGACGAAGAACGGCACGCCGGACTGGTTGACCAGCACCGCGCAGATGTAGCCGCCGGCCATCGCGAACGCGCCGTGCGCGAGGTTGACGAAATTCATCAGCCCGAGCGTCACCGCCAGCCCGCACGACAGCACGAACAGCAACATGCCATAAGCGACGCCGTCGAACAGGATGGTGAGGAGCGTGGTCATATTGATTGGCTCGTTTCGGCGGCAATTCGGGCGAAGAGCCCCTCACCCGGATCGCTTCGCGATCCGACCTCTCCCCGCAAGAGCGGGGCGAGGTGATGAAAAAGGCATACCGCGCCGCATGACACTCCCTCTCCCCGCTCGCGGGGAGAGGGTTGGGGCGAGGGGCCGCCGCACGACGTAAGCATGGAGTCTGCGCGCCCTACTTCTTCGTCTTGCCGGGGTCCTTCACGTCCTTGAAGGTCTCGAACTCGACGTTGTAAAGCTCGCCGTCCTTCTTCTCGACCTTGCGGATATAGACGTTCTGCACAATGTCGCGAGTTTCCGGATCGATCGAGATCGGGCCGCGCGGGCTTTCCCACGCCATGCCTTTCATCGCCGCGATCAACGAGTCGCCGTCGGCCTTGCCGGCAGTTTTCTGCAACGCCGCATAGATCAGGTGGATGCCATCATAGCCGCCGACCGCCATGAAGCCCGGCCGCTGGTTGTAGGCTTTCTTGTAGGCGGCGACGAAATCCTTGTTCACCTGCGAGGGATGCGCCGCCGAATAGATGTGCGCCGTCACCGCGCCGAGCGCGGAATCGCCCATGCCGTTGAGGAGGTCGTCGTCCATCACGTCGCCCGGCCCGATCACCTTGATGCCGCTCTTGTCGAGGCCGCGCTCGGCATACTGCTTCATGAAGATGCCGCCCTGCCCGGCCGGCACGAACACGAACACCGCGTCCGGCTTGGCGTCCTTCATGCGCTGCAGGAACGGCGCGAAGTCCGGGTTGGCCAGCGGAACCTTCACTTCCTCGACGATCTGGCCGCCGGCGGCGGTGAAGTGATCCTTGAAGAACTTCAGCGCGTCGTTGCCCGGCGCGTAGTCCGAGGTCAGGGTCACGACCTTCTTGATGCCGTTCTGCACCGCCCAGTCGCCGATGATGGTGGAGGACTGCGCCAGCGTGAAGCTGGTGCGCACGATATAGGGCGAGCGCTCGGTGATGATCGAGGTGCCCGCGGCCATCACCACTTCCGGACTCTTGGCCTGCGTCGCCAGCGGCGCGGCAGCGAGCGCCGCCGGCGTGACGCCGACG
>JBQCHY010000052.1:0-7139 GCA_051954235.1 Xanthobacteraceae bacterium | reverse complement strand
GACGCATCGCCTTGATGCCAGCGACGGGCATCGGGACCACACGACTTGGGCCGGCGCGCCAAGGCGATGCAAATGGGGCGTATCTCCACCCCGGTCCGCACCGCGCAGCGTCGTCGTCTGCGCGAGGATGACGGCTCACGGCTCCCTCGCCATGGAGGAGACCGCCCTGCCGCCAAGTCCTCGCGCCGAACGCTGCCGCGTCCACCGCATCCCGCCCCGCGGATCGTGACGATCGCGAAACGCCCCTCTCATCGGGACGGGATGTCACTAGGTATATTATCGCACTTATATACTTGACAAAAGCGAATATTTTCCTAGATTCGAGCCATTGAAGAAATTCAATTGGCGCGCCCGAAATGTCAGGTTGAGAGTGCACTGAGAGGGACAGTGCAAGAGATTGATTATAACGCTGTCAATCAGCTTTCAAACGAGGAGCTAGCCGCGTTTGAGGCGGCGTTTCTTGAGTGGCTGTTTGAGAACTCGGAGGCTGTCCAAGCTGGGGGGGCAGGCCATATAGAGAGCCTAGCGAAGATAGCGAAATCGTGGGTAGCGCAATTTTATGCTCTTCGATCTCTAACCGGTTCTTCTTCGCTAGGTTAACAATCAAAACAATCTCGTTTCCGAGCTCAACGGCTTCTAAGCAGATTTCATGAAATTCGTCGTGGCTCTTGACGAATTCAGCAATTTTGAGGCCCCGCTTTGCTTGAACTCGGCTAAAATCAATGTGTGCATCATCGATGCATGAAAATTGATTGTGGGCTACTACGTTCCTCCAGTCAGTATTGATTGTCACCAATCGATTAAATGTTTTCCGCGCGCTGTCGCGCCAATCTTTGGGTTCTAGCGATGTGTATAGATCAACCAGGGATATTAGGATGCTTACCTTAGCTTGAAAGTTTAGGTTGGCGCAGATTATAGCGCCGCTTAGCGTATCGAGCTCGCATATGGCTTCTATGCAAGAGTTAAGTCTGCCCTCAACCATGTTGAATACTTGCATGAAATGACCAACGGTTTCGCGAGCCCGTGACTGCCGTTGATATAATAATGCTTCTGCAACTTTTGTGGATTCTTCTGACATGGCTAAAACCGATAAAAACCTAGAGGATACGAAGCGCCTGATGGAATCTCTCGTGCGCATGAAGCCAAAGCCGCACGAAAAGATGAAGGTGGGGAAGAAGTTAGCCACCAAGAGCGCCGCGAAGCGCAAGAAGCAAAAAACAGGCGGCTGAGTAGCGTTTTGTTCACTTGTGAGAAACAGGTGGATAGATAGCTTCAATACAACAAGGTGATTCTTGAGTTCCCGAAAGGGAAAGGTGGAGAGGCAGGGCGGCCACCCAACCTCTCCGGTCTTGCTACGTACTGTTACGAGGGGGTCTCCTAAGCCGCATTAGCGGTTTGGGAGGCCTCGACAGTGGCTCCGCACGTATTCCCACTTACCGAAGCGAAAGCGACGATAGTCGGTAACGGCCACCGGATGGTGGACCGGGCAGCTTACATAAATCATGTGTTTAGTCTCCGCGAACAAAGGGGTTCGCTTCCCAGAAGCGCAATGCGCGCCCTTGCCATTTACGCGCATGGCTCTGGTGAGACGGTCAGACCTGTTTGACAGCCGAATCGAAGGTTAGCACGCAGTTCGCGAATCCAGGAGTCCTTACAACTAGCTAGGGCTGAGGTTTCCGACGCCTTTTCCATGCGGAATAGCGCCGGGCGGCCTGCTTTTTTGATGTGATTTTAGTTAGTCGGCCGATACGTCAGGCGCTTGCCCTCGATACCCTTGAGAGCCTTTGCCGTCCGTTCCCCATCGCTAACGCCAAGGCCGGAACGATTGTTATAGCGGAATTCGAATTCTGTCAGATACCGCTGCAAATGCTGTTCGCCGCAGAACGTGTAAGTGCCGCGCATACCGCGCTTGAATACGCCGAAGAAGTTTTCGACATTGTTAGTCGTGAAGCCGTTCTTGTTCACATATTCGCGGCCAGTGTGGTTCATCGTCTGGTGATCACCGAATTGACGGCCAAGTGATTTGTACAAACCGGCCTCGTCAGTAACCAGCGTCGCCTTCCGCATAATGTTTGTGTAGAGGATTTTCGCGACCTTATCGACCGTAACGCCCTTTTCGACATGGAAAGTGCGGACTTGGCCCTTGTCCTCGTCGATAAGGGCAACGATAGACGCCTTGTTTGAATGGCCTTTCTTGTAGCCCTTCGCACGCTTGGACGTATTGAGGTGATAGGTTTCGTCGGCCTGCACAGCGCCGCCCGTTGCGCCCATAGGGCCGGGGTTTGAAACGATCATGGCTTCGCGCAAGCGATGCATCATGAACCATGCGGTCTTATAGGTGACGCTCAGGGCGCGATGGATTTCATGGGCGGAAACGCCGTTCTTGCCCGAATTCATCATGTGCGCCGCCATCCACCACTTGGTGAGGGGCACCTTGGAGCGCTCAAAGACGGTGCCAACGGTCACGGTGAACTGACCCTTACACTCGTTGCAGTAATAGAGGCCGGGACGATGGGATTTCTTCTGCCCTTCGATCTTGGCGAGCTTTTCTTGATCGGAGTTGCCGCAATGAGGGCAAATAGCGCCATCGGGCCAGCGAACGGCCTCAAGGGCTTCGCGGGCTTTGCCTTCGTCGTGAAACATAGGGTCCTGAAAAACGGCGACTTTGGTCATTGGCTTGCTCCAATGACCACGTTTTACGGGCTCAACTTACTTTTGTCAAGTATATAAGTGCGTATATTATCCTATAGGAATATTGTCAAGGCGGTCCAATCCTCCACAGCGTCATGGCCGGGCTTGTCCCGGCCATCCACGTCTTGAAGGGGACCGAAAGCAAGAACGTGGATCACCGGGCCTTCGCCGCGCCGAAGGGGCTACGGCCCCGCAGGCGGGACAAGCCCGGTGATGACGCCGTGGGGAGGGGCGGTGAATCACCGGCCCCACACGATAGTGTCGTCCCGCGCAGGCGAGGACCCATAACTCCTTGCTTTGCTTTGGATTACGGGCCTGCAAAGCCAGAGCCGCGTGCGCTCCCGCCCACTAAACGCGCTGCGGCGTCTGGGTCCCCGCCTGCGCGGGGACGACGAAGGAGAGGCGGCGGACGGTGACTTTTGGGGAGGAGTGGGGTTGCCGTTCTCTGTCAGGCAGGATCAGAGGTGCAGTCATGCCGGAGCACCTCCGATTCTCCCTTTCGAATCGTCCGACGGCACGATGCTGCGGTGCGAAGTGCCAGTATGCGATTCCGGCCGATCATCGCCGCGAATTATTGATCATCTTCGCTCGCGCTATTGTCGAAAAGCCTTATAAAATGGGAGTTGCCTACATCGTCGCGATGCAAACGCGTGGCCGATAAGCCTTGACTTGGGAAGATACCGCCGATAAAACCCGCCCACTTACCAGCAGGCGGTGAGCTGCGCCGGCGTCGGAACGGACCACCCCTTCCAGTCTTGATCGTTTCATGAGACGGGAAGCGGGCACCAACCTCGACCTATGTCGCTCAAACGCTGCTGCCCTAAGCCAGGCAATGCCAAGGCGATTTTCGTTCTCTTGAGAGGATTCTCAAGGGTTTGATTTCGGAAGCATGACCTCGGTTCGCGCGAACGGCGACAGTCGTTCGGCAGGCTCCGAGGTCCTCTGTGGCAAGACGCGCTTTCCGCTCCGTCAAGGAGTGGCTGGCGCGGTTTCGTTTTGCTTGTCGGGTTTGGGATCAACGAAATCACGGGGCGTCACGCTCCAGACCACTTGCGAGACCTGACGAGGGTTTTGCGCGAACAAGGGTGAAGGCGAACGATGCCGACGATCAACCAACTGGTCGCAAATCCGCGCATTCTGCAGAAGGCGCGTAAGAATGCTCCGGCTCTGCAACAGTCGCCGCAGAAGCGCGGCGTCTGCACGCGCGTCTACACGACGACGCCGAAGAAGCCGAACTCGGCGCTTCGTAAGGTCGCCAAGGTGCGTCTGACCAATGGCTTCGAAGTCATCGGCTACATCCCGGGCGAAGGCCACAACCTGCAAGAGCACTCGGTGGTCATGATCCGCGGCGGCCGCGTCAAGGACTTGCCGGGCGTGCGCTACCACATCCTCCGCGGCGTCCTCGATACGCAGGGCGTCAAGAACCGTAAGCAGCGTCGTTCGAAGTACGGCGCGAAGCGTCCGAAGTAAGCGGGAAGTAAATCGATGTCGCGTCGCCATTCTGCTGAAAAGCGTGAAGTGAATCCGGACCCGAAGTTCGGCAACATCATCATCACGAAGTTCATGAACTCGATCATGTACGACGGCAAGAAGTCCGCCGCCGAGGGTATCGTTTACGGTGCGCTCGACCTGATCGAGGCCAAGACCAAGCAAGGTCCGCTGACCGTGTTCGAGCAGGCGCTCGAGAACGTCATGCCGACCATCGAAGTTCGGTCGCGTCGCGTCGGCGGCGCCACCTATCAGGTGCCGGTGGAAGTTCGCTCGACCCGTCGTCAGGCGCTGGGCATCCGCTGGCTGATCGCCGCTGCGCGGGGGCGCAACGAGAAGACGATGACGGAGCGGCTTTCGGCCGAGCTGCTCGATGCGTCGAACAACCGGGGCAACGCAGTCAAGAAGCGGGAAGACGTGCACAAGATGGCGGAAGCCAACCGCGCGTTCTCGCACTATCGCTGGTAACGGCGACCCGAACGGACATTTAAGGACACGACCATGCCCCGCCAACATGCCATCGAGGACTACCGTAACTTCGGTATCATGGCGCATATCGACGCCGGCAAGACCACGACCACCGAGCGCATCCTCTATTACACCGGCAAGAGCCACAAGATCGGCGAAGTGCACGAAGGTGCCGCGACGATGGACTGGATGGCGCAGGAGCAGGAGCGCGGCATCACCATCACTTCGGCCGCGACCACCGCGTTCTGGGATGGCAAGCGTCTGAACATCATCGACACCCCCGGCCACGTCGACTTCACCATCGAAGTCGAGCGTTCGTTGCGCGTGCTCGACGGCGCCGTGTGCGTGCTCGATTCCAACCAGGGCGTCGAGCCGCAGACCGAGACCGTCTGGCGCCAGGGCGACAAGTACAAGGTGCCGCGTATCGTTTTCTGCAACAAGATGGATAAGACCGGCGCCGACTTCTACAAGTGCCTGTCCGACATCGTCGACCGTCTCGGCGCCAAGCCGATCGCGTTGCAGCTTCCGATCGGCTCCGAGAACAACTTCAAGGGCATGATCGACCTCGTCCGCATGCAGGCGCTGGTCTACAATCAGGACTCGCTCGGCTCGATGTACGACGTCGAGGCGATTCCTGCCGATCTCGCCGACAAGGCGAAGGAATATCGCGAGAAGCTGGTGGAAGCCGCCGTCGAACTCGACGACGATGCCATGGCCGCTTATCTCGACGGCAGCGAGCCGGATGAAGCCACGCTGAAGCGGCTGATCCGTAAGGCCGTTCTGACCGGCGCGTTCTATCCGGTGCTGTGCGGCACCGCCTTCAAGAACAAGGGCGTGCAGCCGCTGCTCGACGCCGTCGTTGCCTATCTGCCGTCGCCGCTCGACGTTCCGGCGATCAAGGGTGTCGACGATGCGGGCAACGAAGTCGTCCGTCACGCCGACGACAAGGAGCCGATGGCGCTCCTCGCATTCAAGATCATGGACGACCCGTTTGTCGGCACCATCACCTTCTGCCGCATTTATTCGGGCGTGCTGCAAAGCGGCACTGGTGTCGTCAACTCGACCCGCGAGAAGAAAGAGCGTATCGGCCGCATGCTGCTGATGCATGCGAACAACCGCGAAGACATCAAGGAAGCCTATGCCGGCGACATCGTCGCGCTGGCCGGTCTCAAGGAAGCGCGCACCGGTGACACGCTGTGCGATCCCGACCATCAGGTCATCCTCGAAAAGATGGAATTCCCGGAGCCGGTAATCGAGATCGCGATCGAGCCGAAGTCGAAGGCCGACCAGGAGAAGCTCGGCGTCGCGCTGGCGAAGCTGGCGGCGGAAGATCCGTCGTTCCGCGTCTCCACCGACCACGAGTCCGGTCAGACCATTCTCAAGGGAATGGGCGAACTGCATCTCGACATCAAGGTCGACATTCTCAAGCGCACCTACAAGGTCGACGCCAACATCGGCGCGCCGCAGGTGGCGTTCCGCGAGAAGATCACCAAGCCGGCGGAAGTCGACTACACCCACAAGAAGCAGACCGGCGGTACCGGCCAGTTCGCGCGGGTGAAGTTCATCGTCGAGCCGAACGAGCCGGGTGCGGGCTTCCAGTTCGAGTCCAAAATCGTCGGCGGCGCGGTGCCGAAGGAATACATCCCCGGCGTCGAAAAGGGCCTCAACAGCGTGATGACCTCGGGCGTGGTCGCCGGCTTCCCGGTGGTCGACGTCAAGGTGTCGCTGATCGACGGTGCCTATCACGACGTCGACTCGTCGGCGCTGGCCTTTGAAATCGCCTCGCGCGCGGCGTTCCGCGATGCCTTGCAGAAGGGCAAGTCGGTGCTGCTCGAGCCGATCATGAAGGTCGAGGTGGTGACGCCGGAAGACTACACCGGTTCGGTCATCGGCGATCTCAACTCCCGCCGTGGCCAGATCCAGGGCCAGGACATGCGCGGCAACGCCAACGTCATCAACGCGATGGTGCCGCTCATGAACATGTTCGGTTACGTGAACAATCTGCGCTCGATGAGCCAGGGTCGCGCGACCTTCACCATGCAGTTCGATCACTACGCTGAAGCGCCGGCCAACGTGTCGGCTGAAGTCCAGAAGAAATTCGCCTGATCGTCGTCGCGACGATCGCCGCCTGAACGGAGAGTATCATGGCCAAAGAGAAATTTGAACGTAACAAGCCGCATTGTAACATTGGGACGATCGGTCACGTGGACCACGGCAAGACGTCGCTGACGGCGGCGATCACCAAGGTTCTGGCGGAGACGGGCGGCGCGACGTTCACGGCATACGACCAGATCGACAAGGCGCCGGAAGAGAAGGCGCGCGGCATCACGATCTCGACCGCGCACGTCGAGTACGAGACGCAGAACCGGCACTATGCCCACGTCGACTGCCCGGGCCACGCCGACTACGTCAAGAACATGATCACCGGCGCGGCGCAGATGGACGGCGCGATCCTGGTGGTGTCGGCGGCCGACGGCCCGATGCCGCAGACC
>JBQCHY010000051.1:0-20347 GCA_051954235.1 Xanthobacteraceae bacterium | reverse complement strand
GGCGCAACCGCCACATCCAGATAATCGCGTCCGACATCGATGCCGGCCGCGCAAGCAAGTGTTGTCATGGTTCCGCTCCTGTATCCGGGCGCGCCCCGATGGAGCGGCCCTCGCGACTGTTCGGCTCAACGACACAAGCAGCCGCGCGCTCGCCAGATACCGGTCATGACCAGGATTGCTTACGCGCTGCGGCTGCCGACCCGTTGCTCAAAAACGGGCCAACCAAACATACAGGATTGCTTCGGAGCTCCCGCTCCTCGCAATGACGAGAAGGAGCGCACGTTCTCAATACTTATTCGTTGCCGGAATTCGCTTCCTCGGCAGCGGGTGCCGCGTTGGATTCGGCGCGCGGCCCGTGCGGGCGGCGGCGACGGCGCGGCGGGAAGCGGTCGCCGCTCGGTTGGCTGTTCGATTCAAAGCCGTTGCCGGTGGGCTGCGGCTGGCCGCCGGTAATGAATGACGGCAGCCGATCGACACCGCTGTCGAGCGGCGGCATCGCGGGTTGCGGTTGATAATCCGGCTGCGGCTGCGCGCGCTGTTCGCGATAGGCGCGCTCGTTCGGCTGCTGCTGATCGCGCGGCTGTTCGTTGTCGCGCGGCTGGAAGCGCTGCTCGCGCGGACGGTCCCGCTGGTTGTCGCGCTGATGATGCTGATTGTCGCGCGGCGGAAATGGCTGCTGCTGCACCGGCACGAAGCCCGGCTCTGCGCCGAAGCTGGAATAACCGTCGCCACCGTCCTCGCCCTCGTCGGCGATGTCGAGGTCGTTGCGCGGCTGCTGTTGCTGCGGCTGGTTCTGGCGAAACTGTTCCTGAGCGGCGGCGATCAGGCGGAAGTAGTGTTCGGCGTGCTGATAATAGTTTTCCGAGGCGACCGGGTCGCCGGAGCCGCGCGCGTCGCGGGCGAGCTGGACATATTTTTCGGCGATATGAGAGGCAGTGCCGCGAATCTTGATATCCGGACCATTGGATTCGAAAACCCGCGTCATCGGATTCTGGCCGCGCCGGTTGTTGTTATTATTGTTATTGTTATTTCGGCCGCGCATCCGCTTGTTGTTCTGACCGTTTCTCATGTGTCGCCTTTTACCAATCCCTAGTTTGCCGCCTTAGATCGTGAAACTGATATCTCGGATTTATGTAGTGGCCGCGCGTGACAAGCACCGCATCACGTCGACCGGAGTGTTTCGAAGCTCTCGATGTTGCTCTATGTCGCGTTCAGCAAGGACGCGTTCCCCAACCGCCGGCGAGCCCGATGCCAGACCCGCTGGATCAAATCAATCAGCCCGCTTTCACAAACCCGCAAGCTCATCTGCTTCGCCAGGTCGCCTGATCGCGCGAGCCCGCTCTATCTCGTATGAATGTGTTTCGTATGGGTTCTCAAGCGTATGAGATCGCGCTTTCGTCGGCTTTGCGGTCAATCGGCAGCGCAGCCTTCTCGGCTTCGCGCGCAATGGAGACCAGCTTTTGGAACCTTTTGCTAGGGGGCTCTCTTTTCGAAAGCTTCGACCTCAATCCCGTCAATCGAGAGGGCCGATCACCCTGGACCAATATTATGAGCGGAACGTAGTCGTTCCCGGTCGATATTCCAAGAGGTTTTTTTGCGTTCCAATCGGACATTATCGGGGCAAATGACGAAACGCGAGGGCGCGCGGAACGCCGCCGAGATCGGCGCGCGGCGGGCCGTGCGGCACCAGACTGGCAGTGTGCGCCAGCCGGGTGACATCGTCGCTTTGGTGCTGGCCGATTTCGAGGACCAGCGTACCGCCGGACGCCAGCAGATTGGCGGCCTGACCGAGGATCACCCGGTAGGCATCAAGCCCGTCGTCGCCACCGTCGAGCGCGCGATGCGGGTCGTGTTCACGGACTTCCGTTGACAGGGTCTGGATATCTCCGGTCCGGATGTAAGGCGGGTTGGACACGATCAGATCGCAGGGCGTGGCGATCGCGGCGGCGAAATTGCTCGCCAAGAAGGTGGCGCGATCCGCCAGACCCAATCGCGTCGCGTTGGCGCGCGCGGTCTGTAGCGCGGTGAGACTGATATCGGTGCCGAGGCCGGTGGCGTTCGGCAATTCGTGCAGCAGTGCCAGCAGGATCGCGCCGGAGCCGGTACCGAGATCGGCGATGCGCAACGCGCGTGTGGTGTCGCCGTCGCTGCGCAAAATATCGAGCGCGGTCTCGACCACCGTTTCGGTGTCGGGGCGTGGCACCAGCGTCGCTGGCGAGAGTTGGAAATCCAGCCCCCAGAATTCCTTGTGACCGAGCAGACGCGCGACCGGCTCGCCGCCGATGCGTCGCCGAGCGAGATCCTTCAGCCGTGCCGCGTCGAGTGCGGTCAGCCGCTGTTCGGCCTTGGTGATGAGACCGGTGAGATCGAGTCGCGTCACCGCGCCGATCATCAAGCGCGCATCGAGGTCGGGTGTTTCGATCGCGGCACCTTGCAGATGCGCCGTCAGATTCCGGCGCGCCGTCTCGATGGTCTGCCCCGTGAGCGAAATATCCACGGTTTAAGCCGCCGCGCCCTGCGCCGCGAGTTGCGCGGCCTGATGCTCCGTGGTCAGCGCATCGATCAGTTCGCCCAACGCTTCGCCGGCGATCACTTGTGGCAGCTTGTAGAGCGTCAGGTTGATGCGATGGTCGGTGACGCGGCCTTGCGGGAAATTGTAGGTGCGGATGCGCTCGGAACGGTCGCCGGAGCCGACCTGGCCGCGCCGGTCGGCGGAGCGTTCAGAATCGAGCCGCTGGCGTTCGGCATCATAGAGCCGCGAGCGCAGGATGTTCATGGCGCTGGCGCGGTTCTTATGCTGCGAACGGCTGTCCTGCATCATCACCACGATGCCGGTCGGCAGGTGCGTGATGCGGATCGCCGATTCGGTCTTGTTGACGTGCTGGCCGCCGGCGCCTTGTGCGCGCATGGTCTCGATGCGCAGGTCTTCGTTCTTGATATCGATGTCGACATCTTCGGCTTCCGGCAGCACCGCGACCGTTGCCGCCGAAGTATGAATGCGGCCCTGCGTTTCGGTATCCGGCACGCGTTGCACGCGATGCGCGCCGGATTCGAATTTCAATTTGGCGAACACGCCGCGGCCCTGCACCTCGGCGATGATTTCCTTGTAGCCGCCGACGGTGCCTTCGCTGGCGGAAATCACCTCGACCTTCCAGCCCTGTAAGGCGGCGAAGCGCTCGTACATCCGGAACAGGTCGCCGGCGAACAACGAGGCCTCGTCGCCGCCGGTGCCGGCGCGGATTTCGAGGATGACGTTGCGCTCGTCCATCGCGTCCTTCGGCAGCAGCGCGACACGAAGCTGTTGCATCAGTTCGTCGCGACGCGCTTCCAGTTCGGGACGCTCGGCTTCGGCAAGTTCGCGCATCTCGGGATCGGTCGCGGGATCGTTGACCATGGCGTCGATGCCGGCGAGCTCGGCGACAGCCGCGCGATAGGTTTTGACTGCGTCGATCACAGGATTGAGTTCGGCCAGTTCGCGCGTCATCCGCACGTAGTTCTCGGCGCCGACATCGCCCAGCAATCGGGCTTCGAGTTCGGCGTGGCGCGCCAGCAGGATGTCGAGTTTGGCTTCAGGCAGCATGGGATGTCTCGATGAAGTGAAGGCGAGGGCGGAGCGGGCGGTTGAGCCCCGCTACAACGACAGCCCCTCGGCATCGGCGAACCGCTTGAGCTCCTCGCGAATGGACACGCTGCCGGCGGGCGCGTCGAGTAGCGTTGTCATTAGCGTCTCGGCTTTCTTGGCATCGAGGTCGAGGATCAGCGCCTTGACCGGGCCGTGAGCGGTCGCCGACAGCGACAATGTGCGATAGCCCAATGCGATCAGCGCCAGCGCGCCGATCGGCGTCGAGGCCATTTCGCCGCATAGCGAAGCATCGCGTTTCGCCGCGTTGGCCCTGCGGATGATGTCGCGCAGGGCACGCAGGATCGGCGCCGATAGCGTGTCGAAGCGATCGGAGACTTTCGAATTGCCGCGATCGACCGCGAACATGAACTGGAACAGATCGTTGGAGCCGATCGATACGAAGTCGACTTTCTCGAACAATTCGTCGAGTTGATAGAGCAGCGCCGGCACCTCGATCATGGTGCCGATATCGATGCGTTCGGGCAGCGCGTGGCCGTGCTGGCGCAGGTAGGTGAGTTCGCGCTCGACGATCAGCTTGGCCTGATCGAATTCGGCGATTTCCGAAATCATCGGGAACATGATCTTCAGCGCACGGCCACCGCCGGCGCGCAGCAGCGCGCGGATTTGCCCGCGCAACAGGCCGGGCCGGTCGAGGCCGAGACGAATCGCGCGCCAGCCCAGCGCCGGATTTTCCTCGATCACGGTTTCCATGTAGGGCAGCGCCTTGTCGCCGCCGATATCGAGGGTGCGGAACGTGACGGGCTTCTTGCCTGCGGCATCGAGCACGGCGCGATACAGCGACAATTGTTCGACCGAGCGCGGCAGGCTTTGCCCGACCATGAATTGCAACTCGGTGCGGAACAGGCCGATGCCGCCGCATCCGGTGTCCTCGATATGCGGGAGGTCGATGACGAGACCCGCATTGAGCAGCAGTTCGACGGGTTGACCGTCCTTGGTCACGGTCGGGCGATCGCGCAACGCCGAATACTGCGCCTGCCGCCGGGCGCGGAAGCGCACCCGCTCGGCATAAGCCGATTCCACTTCGGCTGAAGGACGGACGTAGATCGAACCCGAGGTGCCGTCGACGATGATGGCGTCGCCGGGATCGGCGAGGCCGGCGGCGTTCGGCACTTCGCCGACCGCTGGAATGCCGAGCGCGCGCGCCACGATCGAGACGTGGGAGTTGGCGGTGCCTTCTTCCAGCACCAGGCCGCGCAGCCGCTTGCGATCGTAGTCGAGCAGCGCCGCCGGCCCCATCGAACGCGCGATCAGGATGGCGTTGTCAGGCAGTTGCTCGCGCGATGGTGCGTGATCCTGGCCGACGAGTTGGCGCATCAGGCGGTGGCCGAGGTCTTCCAGATCGTGCAGCCGGTCGCGCAAATAAGGATCGGTCGAACGCAACATGCGCGCGCGGGTGTCGGACTGCACACGTTCGACGGCGGCTTCGGCGGTCAGGCCGGTGGCGACGGCTTCGTGCAGCTTGTGCGACCAGCCGTGGTCGTTGGCGAACATGCGATAGGCTTCGAGCACGTCGCGATGCTCGCCGCCATCGGCGACGTCGCCACGCTCCAGCATGCGGTCGAGGTCGGCGCGCAGCTTGGTGAGTGCATCGTCGAGGCGCTTGACTTCCTGCGGGAGATTTTCTGCGATGTAGTTGGTGATGACGACGCGCGGCTCGTGCAGCACGACATGGCCGAGCGCGATGCCGTCGGACAGGACCGAGCCGGCCTTGTGCTGCGGATGGCGCGCGGCCGGTTCGGCGCCGGGCCGCGCCAGCGCCGACAGTTCGCCCGAGGCAATCATCTCGGCCAGCACCATGGCGGTGGTTTGCAGGGCCTCGACTTCTTCCTCGACGTAGGTGCGCTTGGCGCGGTTCTGCACCACAAGCACGCCCAGCGTGTTGCCCGCGCGCAGGATCGGCACGCCGAGGAAGGAGTTGTAGATTTCTTCGCCGGTTTCCGGACGGAACGAGAACGCCGGGTGGCTGTGGGCGTCGCTTAGATTGAGCGGCGTGGCCTCGCTGGCGACCAGACCGACCAGACCCTCATGGGCATTGAGGACGGTCTGGTGGACGGCATCGCGATTCAGCCCCTCGGTGGCGTAGAGTTCCAGGGTGTTGTCGATGCGCAGCACATAAGTCGAGCAGACTTCGGCTACCATGTTGGCAGCGATCAGCACCACGATCTTGTCGAGGCGTTCCTGAGCGCTGACCTGCTCCGCCATGACCTCACGGAGCCGTCTCAGCAAGACGCGGGGGCCACCCGACGCGCTCCGCATGTGCCGATGTCCTTCCCTGCGGGCCCCCGGCGGCATTCGTGCCGCAGGTCTCCCAATCGTCAAAATATCAACTTTGGCTATTTTACACGTCGCGAGGGCGCGCAAAAACCCGCTTTTGTTCCCCTTCGGGGCAGCCGCGCTGGCGCTGGCGGTCTGTTAAGGCCGTATAGCGAATTGCAGCTTGTTTTGCCAAGCAAATCCCCTGCCAAATTACGGGCAGCAGGGATGCTTGGCGGAATTTATGACGGGTCGAAGGGGCGGCTCAGCCGGTATGGGTCGTCAGCGCTACATAGCCGTTCCAGATGATCTGGATGCCGATGCAGAGCAGGATGAAAGCCGACAGCCGCATCACCACGCTGGTGCCGCGCCGGCCTAGCGCCGCCACCAGATTGCCGGCGAAGCGATAACAGACATAGATCGTCGCCCCGACAGCCGCCAGTCCCGCCACCGCCCCTCCGGCGATCATTGCGAAGTCGCCGATCCCGGCGGCGACGGCGGGCCGTTGGCTGCCCAGCGTGATCGCGACCGAGATCGAGCCGGGACCGACCGTCAGTGGCATGGTCAGCGGATAGAACGCGTCGAGGCGGGCGTCGGGTGCATGGTCGGTGACGCTGCGCTGGTCCTCGAGTTCCTCGTTGGAATGCAGCAGCTTCCAGGCGAAGGCCGCCACCACGCTGCCGCCGGCGATGCGCACGATCGGCAGCGTGATGCCGAAAAATTCCAGCACATGCGAGCCGATGATCAGCGATCCGAGCAGCAGCAGGAAGCTGTTGACGGCAACGCCCGCCGCCAGCGCCGGGCGCTCCGCAGGGCTCGGATAGGTCAAGCGCAGGAAGATCGGCGCGCCGCCGATCGGGTTGACGATCGGAAACAGACCCGCGAAGACCAGCAGAAAGGCGTTGGCGGCGCTTGCGATATCGTTCACGGCCGCCTCCGTATGCCTGCCTCGGGTCAGCCTTTATCGAGACCGTAGAGCGAATGCAGCGTGCGGACCGCGAGTTCGGTATAGGCGGCGTCGATCAGCACCGAGAACTTGATTTCCGAGGTGGTGATGGCGCGGATGTTGATGTTGCGTTCCGCCAGCGCGGCGAACGCCTTGGCGGCGATGCCGGCATGACTGCGCATGCCCGAGCCGATCACCGAGACCTTGGCAACGTCGGTGGCGCTGTCGAGCCGGGCATAGCCGATCTGCGCCTTGGCCGCGGAGATCGTTTCCTTGGCGCGGTCGAAGTCGCTGGCCGGAACGGTGAAGGTGAGGTCGGTGGTCTTGCCGTCCTCGGAGACGTTCTGGACGATCATGTCGACATTGATGTTGGCGGCGGCCAGCGGCACGAAAATCGCGGCGGCGACACCGGGCTTGTCCTCGATCTGGCGGACCGAAATCTGCGCCTCGTCCTTCGAGAAGGCTATACCGGTGACAACGTGGCTTTCCATCATTTCTTCCTCGCTGCAAATCAGCGTTCCGGGCGGTGTGGCGTGGGGATCGATCGCGTCGGGCTCGTCGAAGGAGGAGCGCACGAAGATCGGCATGTTATGGACCATGCCGAGTTCGACGGAGCGCACTTGCAACACCTTGGCGCCCTGCGAGGCCAGTTCCAGCATGTCCTCGAACGCGATCTTGTCGAGGCGGCGGGCCTTCGGCACGATCCGCGGATCGGTGGTGTAGACGCCATCGACGTCGGTATAGATGTCGCAGCGGTCGGCCTTGATCGCGGCGGCGATCGCCACCGCCGACGTATCCGAGCCGCCGCGGCCGAGCGTGGTAATGCGGCCGGTCTGCGGGTTGATGCCCTGGAAACCGGCGATCACCGCGACTTCCTTGCGGTCGGCGAAGCGCTTGATGATCTCGCTGCCGTCGATGTCGAGAATGCGGGCCGAGGCGTGCGCGTCCGAGGTCTTGATCGGAATCTGCCAGCCCTGCCAGGAACGGGCCTGAATGCCCAGGGCCTGCAACGCGATGGCCAGAAGTCCCGAGGTGACCTGCTCGCCGGAGGCGACCACGGCGTCGTATTCGCGCGCGTCGTGCATGGGGGAGGCGTCGCGGCACCATGCCACCAGCTCGTTGGTTTTTCCGGACATCGCCGACACGACCACGGCCACGTCATGGCCGGCATCGACCTCGCGTTTGACGTGCCGCGCGACGTTGCGGATGCGTTCGATGTTGGCGACGGACGTGCCGCCGAATTTCATGACAAGCCGGCCCATGGCGGATGGTATGTTCCTTGAAGAAAGACAACGAGATATGGTGCGGCCGGGACGTGCCGCGGTGCCGAAAGGCGCGTATACATACCGGCGAGCCGACAGGCAGGCAACCGGTTTGCGCCGGTGGCGGCCTGCCACAGGGCGATTGCGAGAGGCCGATGGGTCGCTATATCGACGATATCCTGCAGCCGGGCGAAAAGTTGCTGTATTCAACCAACCTGCACTGGGTGTTCTACCTACCAGGGCTTATCGGCTGGATCGTGTCCATCGCCCTGCTGGTGGGATCGCAGATGACCCTGCAGGGCACCCTCGTGTTGCTCTGCCTGGCAGGTTCGGGCGTTGCGGCGCTGATCGCTTGCTATCTGTCGTTCCGGGCCTGGTTCAAGCGCTGGACCACCGAAACCGACGTTACCAGCCTGCGGGTGGTCCACAAGGAAGGCTTCATCAAGCGGCGCACTTTCGAGATGAGCCTCGACAAGGTCGAAAGCGTCGACGTCAACCAGAGCATTCTGGGACGGAATTATGGTGACGTGACGATTCGCGGCGTCGGCGAGGGCGTGAAAATAATCGAGACCATCGCTTCGCCGCTGGCGTTCCGAAATTCCATTACCGCGCGATAATTAGGAGGCGCGCGCCGATCATGACCATGCAAACAGACGTTTCCGGCACAGCGAGTCCCAGCGTCGACCCCGCCGAGATCGCGAAATTCTCGAAGCTCTCGGCCGAGTGGTGGGACCCGCGCGGCAAGATGGCGCCGCTGCACAAGATCAATCCGCTGCGGCTCGCCTTTATCCGCGATGCCGCCTGCCGGAAGTTCGACCGCAACGCGCGCAGCCTGACCTGCCTCGAAGGCCTGCGCGTGCTCGATATCGGCTGCGGCGCGGGCTTGCTGTGCGAACCCTTGGCCCGGCTCGGCGCGCAGGTGATCGGCGTCGATCCGTCGGAAAGCAACATCGCGGCGGCGAAGCTGCACGCCGACAAATCCCATGTCTCGATCGACTATCGCTGCACCACATTGGAAGAGATGGACCAGCGCGAACGCTTCGACATCGTGCTGGCGATGGAAGTGGTCGAGCATGTTGTCGATGTCGGTGCGTTCCTTGCCCGTTGCGCCAGCGTGCTCAAGCCCGGCGGTCTGATGGTGGTGTCGACGCTCAACCGCACCTGGAAGAGTTTCGCGCTGGCGATCGTCGGTGCGGAATATGTGCTGCGCTGGCTGCCGCGCGGTACCCATCAGTGGGAAAAGTTCGTCACGCCGGTCGAACTCGCGCGGCATCTGGAGAACTGCCGGCTCGGCATCACCGAGCAGGCCGGCGTGGTCTACAGCCCGTTCGCCGACCGCTGGAGCACGTCGTCGGACATGGACGTCAACTACATGGTGGTGGCGGAAAGCGTGGAGTGAGGCTCGGTACTGAAATGAGGCGTCATCGTCCGCGAAGGCGAACGATCCAGTATTCGGTGCGAGCGCGAGGGAAATTTCAACCACAATAGAGTACTGGACGGTCCGCCTTCGCGGAGCATGACGACTTTCGTGTTGTACAGTCACCCCTGAACGGATCTTCCAGTTGTGGCCGAGGTATTCAGAGTGGGGCGATGCTTAATCTGAAGCCGGATGCAATCCAGTCATGAAGCGGGGCAGGTTGACCGTATGGCCTATAGCGGTCAGGTTGCCGCGCCGTCTAAGTACCATCTCCGTTTGATCTGATCGCATTCCCTTATGTTCACCATCGCATCGCTCTGGGTTCCGTTCACCATCGTCGCCGCGCTTGGGCAAGTGGCGCGCAATGCCATGCAACGCTCGTTGACCGGACCGCTCGGGACCTGGGGCGCGACCAACATCCGCTTCCTGTTCGGCTTCCCGTTCTCGGTGCTGTTTCTGGCGATCGTGCTGATCTTCACCGGCGATTCGCTGCCGTCGCCGGGGGCTGCGTTCTGGCCGTGGCTGCTGCTCGGCGCCCTGGCGCAGATCGCCGCGACCGGGCTGATGCTGGCGGCGATGAACGATCAATCCTTCGTCGTCACCACGGCCTATCTCAAAACCGAAGCGATCCAGACCGCGATCTTCGGTTTCGTGTTTCTCAGCGATCACCTCACCGGCTTGAAGGTGTTGGCGATCCTGATCGCGACCGTCGGCGTCGTTATCACCGCGCTGCGGCCCGGCGCGAAGGGCTTCGTCAAGAGTTTCGGCAGCCTCAAGCCGACGGTCCAAGGGCTGGTCGCGGCGGCGTGTTTCGCGCTGTCGGCGGTCGGCTTCCGCGGCGCCATCATCGCGGTGCCGGACGTGTCGTTCGTGACGGCGGCGTCTTACACGCTGGTGTTCGGGCTGTTCGTGCAGACGCTGGTGTTGACGATCTATCTGCTCACGCGCGCGCCGAAAGTGCTGGCTGACATTCTTAAGATGTGGCGGCCGTCGATGGCGGCCGGGTTCACCGGTGCGTTCGCTTCGCAGTTCTGGTTTCTCGCTTTCGCGTTGACCGCCGCCGCAAACGTCCGCACGCTGGCGCTGGTCGAGGTGTTGTTCGCGCAGGCAGTGTCGTATTATTCGTTCAAGCAGCCGCTGTCGCTGCGCGAGTTGAGCGGTATCGTGCTGATCGTGATCGGCGTCGCACTGTTGATTGCGGTGTGATGGCGCTCAGCTTTTAATTGCGATTAACACCGCGCCGGCCGCGATCAAGGCGATGCCGAGCCAGCCTGTTGTCGAGGGGCGCTCGCCGAGAAACGCCACGCCGAACAGCGCGACCAGCACCACGCTGAGCTTGTCGATCGGTGCAACCAGCGTCGCCGGGCCGAGCTTCAGCGCGCGGAAGTAACACAGCCAGGACGCGCCGGTGCCGAGCCCCGACAGAACCAGGAATATCCAGCTCCGCGTCGAGATCGATCCGGGGTGAGAGAACTGGCCGGTTGTGTACAGAATGAATGCCAGACTCATCAGAACGATGATGGTCCGGATGAAAGTCGCGAGGTCGGGATTGATATCTTCGACGCCGACCTTGGCAAAGATCGCCGTCAGCGCGGCGAACATCGCGGAGAGCAGCGCCCAGAACTGCCAACTTGAAAGGGCGCCGTTGCTCATGACTCAGGAACCAGCGAAAGGAGATAAGAGCACGTCACATGCTGCCCACTCCCTCTCCCGCCTGCGGGGGAGGGTTGGGGAGGGGGTTCTGAATACCAGAGAAGGAGCCCCCTCTCTATCTCTCCCCCGCAAGCGGGAGAGAGAACCATGGTCGCAGTCGCCGAGCCGATGGAGGCGCATGTCAATTGCGATCTTCCGGCAGCGTCGGCAACGGCATTACTTCGATGCCTTCGTCGATCAACGACTTGGCTTCATCCGCCGAGGCTTCGCCGTAGATCGGCCGATGCTCGATATCGCCGTAGTGCATCTTGCGCGCTTCGTTGGGGAAACGTTCTCCGACGTTGTCGGCGTTCTTCACCACATGATCGCGCAGTTCCTTGAGTTTTGCGCGCAACTCCAATTCCTGCGTCATCACCAGCGAAGGAGCCGGGGCTTCCACGGACGTGGTTTCGCTCGGCGCCTCAACGCGGCCGCGCTTCTTGGTGCCCGCGAGGCGCGGCGCCATGATCGCCTTCTCGATTTTCATCGAGCCGCAGGAGGGGCAGGAAATCAGTTTTCGCTTGCGCTGGGAATCATAGGCCGACGAACCCTGAAACCAGCTTTCGAAAGCGTGGCCCTGCTCGCAGCGCAGATCGTATTTGATCATGCCGAGCCTCGCACCACTTGCAGGCGATCCGGTGCACCCCGGGTATCAAGAACGCTGAAGCGACGGCCGTGTTGCAGCGAGGGAATGCTCTTGCGCGCGCTCTCGACCTTGGCGGGATCGATCGTCGCCAGCACCACGCCGGTCTCGGTGCCGCCGTCGGCGAGCACCGTGCCCCACGGATCGATGATCAGCGAATGGCCGAAGGTCTCGCGCTTGTTCTCATGTAGTCCGGTTTGTGCGGCAGCAAACACGAAGCAGCCGTTTTCGATGGCGCGGGCGCGCAGCAGCGTATGCCAATGCGCTTCGCCGGTCTTCTTGGTAAAGGCCGATGGCACCGCGAGGAACGTCGCACCGGCTTCCGCCAGCGCGCGATAGAGCGAGGGGAAGCGCACGTCGTAGCAGATCGTCATGCCGAGGCGGCCCCACGGCAGATCGGTGATCACCGCGGTATCGCCGGGCTGATAGTTGGCGGATTCGCGATAGCTCTCGCCGTTGCCGAGATCGATATCGAACATATGGATCTTGTCGTAGCTGGCGAGGATATCGCCGTTCGGCCCGATCAGGAACGAGCGATTGACCGCGCGCTCCGGCGTCGCGCGCAGCGCCAGCGAGCCGATATGCAGATGGATTTTCAACTCGCGCGCCAGATCGCGATAGCCTTTGAGCGAGACGTCGTCGTTCTGATCGGCGAGATGCTCGAACAGCGCGGCGCGGTTCACCTGCATCATGTTGCTGACTTCGGGTGTCTGCACGTAGTCGGCGCCTTGCAGCGCGGCTTCGCGGATCAGTTCCGCGGCCTGCTCGAAGCTCGGCCCCGGCAACAGGCCGGTGCGCATCTGCACCATGGCGGCGACAAACGGCGAACCCGCGCTCATGATGCGACTCCTTCGCCTTCGCCGGCCAGCATCGCGTCGAGTTTGCGTTCGCGGTCGAGCGCATAGAGATCGTCGCAGCCGCCGATATGCGTGCCGTCGATGAAAATCTGCGGGAACGTCGCGCCCATGCCGACGCGGTCGTACATCTGCTCGCGCACCGACGGGTCTGTTCCCGCATCGTAATGCGTGAAGGCGACGTGCTTGCGCGTCAAGAGCGCCAGCGCGGCGCTGCAATAGCCACAGCCGGGGCGCGTGTAGATTTCAACCGCAGCGGTCATCGGGCCTGCCTTCGTGAATGAAGTTGCGGATTATATGGGGCTTTAGGGTGTGTCCACAACCCGGGCAAACACCAGCACGTCGACCTGTCTGGCCTTGGCGCGCAGCAATGCACGGGCGCACGCGTCGGCGGTCGCGCCGGAGGTGAGCACGTCGTCGATCAGGATGATGTGGCGGCCGTGCACGTCGGCAACTTTGTCGGGAGCGACGGCGAAGGCGCCTTGCACGTTGGCGGCGCGCTCGGTTTTCGACAGGCCGATCTGCTGCTGCGTCGGCCGCACCCGGCGCAGCAGGTCGCCTGCGACCTTGGCGTGGCCATGCGTCGCGATGATTTTCGCCAGCGCGCCGGATTGATTGTAGCGCCGGCTCCAGGCGCGGCGCCAATGCAACGGCACCGGAATCAGAAGGTCGGCATCGGCGAGCAGTTCGCCGCCGGCACGAGCCATCCAGCGGCCCATGGTCGGCGCCAGATCGGTGCGGTCCTGATATTTCAGCGCGTGCACCAGCGTCTTGGCGATGTCGTCGTAGCGCACGGCAGCACGGGCGCGATGAAAGGCGGGCGGATCGGCGATCGCCTGCATCGAGAGAATGTCCGGGCCGGGGTCATAGACGAAGGGAATGCCGAGGCGCGGGCAGTAGGGCGGTTCGATGAAAGAGAGTTGCCCCCAACATGCCGCGCAGAGGCCGTCGCCCGCGACCGGTTCGCAGCAGGCGGCGCACAAGGTCGGCAGCGCGACGTCGAGAACGGCGCGCGGGATTCTTGCGGCCAAATCGTGGCAGGCGCGCCAGGCGCTGCGGAGCCGGCCGTTCGGTCGCGTCGAGGGGATATCCGCCGCCGTCATGGGGCGAGCCTAGCCTTGCTGGTGGTCCGTCTCAAGGCGGATTGCTACTCGCGGGCAGGGGGCGTAACACGCCGGCATGTCGTCCGAGAAAATGTCGTCCGAGAAATCCAAAGCACCGGTTCTGTTCGATCGCGCTCTCCTGAAGGCGCGGCAGGAACGGGCTGTGCGGTTGGGCGCGGCAACGTTCCTGCTCGATCACGTGGCGAACGATGCGACGGAGCGGCTGGCGGCGGTCAATCGCAGCTTTGCGTCAGGCATCGATCTGGCGACGCCGGGCGAGGTGTTGCGTGCGGTATTGGAAAGGCAGGGCGTGTCGCTGCGGCCGGTCGAGATTACCGCAGATGACAGCGCGGCGCTGGCGCTTGCGCCGGGATCGATCGATCTGGCGGTGTCATTGCTGGCGCTGCAATTCGTCAATGATTTGCCGGGCGTGCTGGCGCAGGTGCGACGCGCGCTGAAGCCGGACGGGTTGCTGCTGGCCGCAATGGTCGGCGGCGATACGCTGACCGAGTTGCGGCAGGCGTTTGCGGCGGCGGAAGCCGAGGTGGAGGGCGGCGCATCGCCGCATGTCTCGCCGTTTGCGGACCTGCGTGACGCGGGCGGATTGTTGCAGCGCGCCGGTTTCGCATTGCCGGTGACGGATTTCGAACGGCTGACGGTGCGTTACGACAATGCCTTCGCGCTGATGCAGGATTTGCGGCGCATGGGCGCGACCAATGTGCTGGTGGAGCGGCGCAAAAGTCCGTCGCGGCGCGCGACGCTGTTGCGGATGGCGCAGATTTACAGCGAGCGTTTCGCCGATCCCGACGGGCGCATCCGCGCGACGTTCGACATCGTCTGGCTGCTCGGCTGGGCGCCGGATGCGAGCCAGCCGAAAGCGTTGCGGCCGGGTTCGGCGAAGTTCAGCCTTGAGGATGCCGTGAAAAGGGCTGGCGAGAAGAAGTAGGCGCTGGTGAGGCCTATCCTTCCGTCATGGCCGGGCATAGCCGTTCGAAGAACGGCGTCGCTTCGCTCGCCTATGTCCCGGCCATCTACGTCTGCTTGTTACATCGTAGAAAGAACGTGGATGCCCGGGACAAGCCCGGGCATGACGAAGGAGAGGGTGTTGCGTTACATCAACAAATCGATCAGCGGCGGGATCAGCGGAATATCCGCGGGCGGCATCGGATAGTCGCGCAGTTTGTTGGCGCGGACCCAGGCGAGCGCCTGTCCTTCCTTCGAACTCACCGTGCCTTCCCAGCGCCGGCAGATGTAGAGCGGCATCAAGAGATGGAACGTCTCGTAGGCGTGGCTGGCGAAAGTCAGCGGCGCGAGGCAGGCTTCCTTCACCTCGATGCCGAGTTCCTCGCGCAACTCGCGGATCAGCGCCGGCTCCGGCCGCTCGCCGGGCTCCAGCTTGCCGCCGGGAAATTCCCACAGGCCGGCGAGTTGCTTGCCTTCGGGGCGTTGTGCAATCAGTACGCGGTTGTCGGCGTCGATCAGCGCGCAGGCGACGACGAGGGTGAGTTTCATCACGACCGATAATCGCCGTTGATGGCGACATATTCCTTGGTGAGGTCGCAGGTCAGGACGCGGTCGCGGCCTTTGCCGAGGCCGAGGGCGACCTTGATGCGGATGACGTCGTCCTTCATCGCCTTGGAGACTTCCGCTTCGTCGTAGGACGGATCGCGCGCGCCGCTCTTGGCGACGCGGATGCCGTTGAAGGAAATCGACAGCTTGTCGCGGTCAGCGGGCTCGCCGGCCTTGCCGACCGCCATCACCACGCGGCCCCAGTTGGCGTCCTCGCCGGCGATCGCGGTCTTCACCAGCGGCGAGTTGGCGATCGACATCGCGATGCGCCGGGCAGACTTGTCCGACGTCGCACCCTCGACGCTGATCTCGACCAGCTTGCGCGCGCCTTCGCCGTCGCGCGCCACTTGTTCCGCCAGATCGGCGAGCACGGCTTGAAACGCTTTCGCGAACGCCTTGAGGCGCGGATCGCTGGCGCGCGAGATTTTCGGCGCATCCTTGGCGGCGCCGGTGGCGAAGGCCAGCAGCGTGTCGGAGGTCGAGGTGTCGCCGTCGATGGTCACCGCGTTGAAGGTGTTGGCGACGCCGGTTTTCAACAGCGATTGCAGGACGGAGGCGGACAACGGCGCGTCGGTAAAGACGAAGGACAGCATTGTCGCCATGTCCGGCGCGATCATGCCGGCGCCCTTGGCCATGCCGTTGATGGTGACCTTGGCCTTGCCGATTTTCACGGTCGCGGCCGCGACCTTGAAGAAGGTGTCGGTAGTCATGATGGCCTTCGCGGCATCGTGCCAGCGGTCGGGCTCGGCCTGTTGCGCCAGTTGGCCCAGCACGCCGTCGAACTTGCTGGCGTCGAGCGGTTCGCCGATCACGCCGGTGGAGGCGAGGAAGATGTCATCGACCGAGCAGCCGACGGCTTTCGCCGCGATCTTGGCGGTCAGCGCCGTGGAGGCACGGCCGGTCTTGCCGGTGAAGGCGTTGGCGTTGCCGGAGTTGACCACCAGCGCGCGCGCTTTGCCGCCCTTCAGTTTCTCGCGGCACCATTCGACCGGCGCGGACGGGCACTTCGATGTCGTGAAGACGCCCGCGACCGTGGTGCCGGGGTCGAGCAGCGCCAGCAGCACGTCGGTGCGGCCCTTGTAGCGGATGCCGGCGGCTGCGGTGGCAAGGCGGACGCCGCCAAGCGGCGGCAGGTCGGGGACGTGTTTCGGGGCGAGGGGGGAGACGGCGGTGGACATGCGGCGTGCCTTCAGCGGTTTGTCCCTCTCCCCTTGTGGGAGAGGGTGCTGAGCGGCGAAGCCGCGAAGCGGGTGAGGGGTAGGCCACCAGCATGACGGTGCGGTGACCCCTCACCCGACGCGAATTCGCTTCGCTCATTCACGCCACCCTCTCCCACAAGGGGAGAGGGAAGAAAAGAGCCGGATGCGGACACCGAATACAAAACGGGGCGGGATGATGTGCATCCCGCCCCGTCACGATTGAAATGGATCGTCGATTTACTTCTTCGCCGGCGGTGTCGCTGGCGTCGCCGGCGCGGGGACCGCCGGGGCGGCCGGCTTGTCCATGCGCTCGACCTTGGCGGT
This sequence comes from Xanthobacteraceae bacterium, assembly GCA_051954235.1. Taxonomy (GTDB): domain Bacteria; phylum Pseudomonadota; class Alphaproteobacteria; order Rhizobiales; family Xanthobacteraceae; genus 62-47. The sequence goes on along the minus strand of JBQCHY010000051.1, from coordinate 3,442 downwards.
CTCGCGCAGCTTGGCGACGTATTCCGACTGCGCCTTGCGGGTCACGTATTGTTCGATCTGCGGCTTGACCTGCTCGAACGTCGGCGGCTGGCGGTTGCGCTTTTCCTCGACCTTGATGATGTGCCAGCCGAACTGCGTCTTCACCGGGTCGGAGATCTTGCCCGGCGCCAGTTCGAAGGCGACCTTGGAGAATTCCGGCACCATCTGCTCCTTGGTGAAGAAGCCGAGGTCGCCGCCGTCCGACGCGCCCGGATCTTTCGACTTCTCCTTGGCGAGCTTGGCGAAATCCGCACCCTTGTCGAGTTCGGCCTTGATCGCCTTGGCCTCGTCCTCGGTCTGCACCAGGATGTGGCGGGCGTGGACTTCCTGTTCGCCGGAAATCTGCTTGGCGGCGTCGTCATAGACCTTCTTCATGGCCTCGTCAGTCAGCGCCGCCTTGCCCTCGGCCGCCAGCAGGCTATCCATCAGCAGGCGGTTGCGGGCGAAATCGAGCTTCTTCTTGAAATCGGCCTGGTCGGCGACCTTCTTGTCCTCGGCGGCCTTGGCGACGATTTTCATGTCGATCAGAAAGGCCAGCACGTTCTCTTTCTTGGAGGCCGGGTCCATCTGCGCCAGGCTCGGCGCGAGTTCCTCTTCCGCCAAGGTCACGTCGCTCTGGTGGATTTCGACGCCGTTGACCTTGGCCAGCACCGGATTGGCATCGTCGGCGCGGGCGGGCGAGCCGACCAGCAGCGCCAGAGCGAGGCAGCTTGCCGCGGACAGCGCGAGGCCGCGGAGGCTCAAGGTGGTCGGACGCAATGAAGCAGTCATGGAAAATCCTGTTCTCCCGGAGGGGGTCGGTTCGAGGCGGCGGACACTCGCCCAATCTCGCCGCCTTGGCAACGCGAAAACTCTGTCAAAATCATGAAATATCGGACAGCTAACGGCCGCCCTTGCGCCGTTGACGATACGTTGACAACCCCTGGGGTGGGCCATATCTGTCCGGCACCGGGTCAACAGTGGCCGCATTGTCCGGTGCCCTTTTTCGGTAAATCCTTGACGGTCGAACCCTTCCCGCGCGTGGGCAGACACAAGGTCTGATCCCGACACGGGAATTGGGCGGATCGAGGCGTCACAACGAGTTGATGGTCGCGAAGGCGCGGCGATGCGGCGGAATGGCTCTCCGGCGCGACAAGGCGGCCCGCCGCATGGTAAACGACGCGTTCGATGACGTCGCATTGATGGATGATCTTACGGCTGCAATGCCGTACTGCATGGACAGGACACTGGTATGATCGGCGCGCTCGCCCGCAAGTTTTTCGGTTCTCCCAACGACCGTCGGGTCAAGGCCTATCAATCGCGTGTCAATGCCATCAATGCGCTGGAGCCGGAGGTCGCCGCGCTGAGCGACGAGCAGCTCAAGGCGCGCACCGCCGAGTTCCGCCAGCAGATCGAAGCCGGCAAGTCGCTCGATGATCTCCTGGTGCCGGCCTTCGCCACCGTGCGCGAGGCGGCCAAGCGCGTGCTGGGCCAGCGCCACTTCGACGTGCAGTTGATCGGCGGCATGGTGCTGCACGAGGGCGACATCGCCGAGATGAAGACCGGCGAAGGTAAAACCCTCGTCGCGACGCTGGCGGTTTACCTCAACGCGCTCGCCGGAAAGGGCGTCCACGTCGTCACGGTCAACGACTACCTCGCCAGCCGCGACGCCAACTGGATGGCGCAGATCTATTCGTTCCTCGGGCTCACCACCGGCGTCATCGTCCACGGCCTCGACGACGAGCAGCGCAAGGCGGCTTATGCCTGCGACATCACCTACGGCACCAATAACGAATACGGCTTCGACTATCTGCGCGACAACATGAAGTACCGGCTGGAGGACATGGTCCAGCGCGAGCACTTCTATGCCATCGTCGACGAAGTCGACTCCATCCTGATCGACGAAGCGCGCACGCCGCTGATCATCTCCGGTCCGCTCGATGACCGTTCCGATTTCTACAACACCATCGATACCTTCATCCCGCATCTCGACAAGACCGACTACGAGGTCGACGAGAAGCAGCGCACGGTGGCGCTGACCGAAGCCGGCATGGAGAAGATCGAGACGCTGCTGCGTGATGCCGGTCAGCTCAAGGGCGAGTCGCTCTACGACGTCGAGAACGTCTCCGTCGTGCATCACGTGAATCAGGCGTTTCGCGCCCATACGCTGTTCACCCGCGACAAGGATTACATCGTCCGCAACGACGAAGTGGTGATCATCGACGAGTTCACCGGCCGCATGATGCCGGGCCGCCGCTATTCGGAAGGCCTGCACCAGGCGCTGGAAGCCAAGGAACACGTCACGGTTCAGCCGGAAAATCAGACGCTGGCCTCGATCACGTTCCAGAACTACTTCCGCATGTACAAGAAGCTGTCCGGCATGACCGGCACGGCCGCGACCGAAGCCGACGAACTGTTCGACATCTACAAGCTCGAGGTCGTCGAGATCCCGACCAACCTGCCGATCGCGCGTCTCGATGAAGATGACGAGGTCTATCGCACCCAGGACGAGAAATACGGCGCCATCCTTGCCGAGATCGAGCGCGCCAATGCGCGGATGCAACCGGTGCTGGTCGGCACCGCGTCGATCGAGAAGTCGGAAGTGCTGGCGGATTATCTCAAGAAGCACGGCTTCAAGCAGATCGACTTCGCCGACCCGAAAGCAATGAACAAGCTCTACGCCGCCGCGCGCAACGGCAAGCCGGCAAAACTGTTTGCGGTGCTGAACGCGCGCTTCCATGAGCAGGAAGCCTATATCGTCGCGGAAGCCGGCGTGCCGGGCGCCATCACCATCGCCACCAACATGGCCGGCCGCGGCACCGACATCAAACTCGGCGGCTCGGTCGACATGCGTGTCGCCAAGGAACTGGAAGGCATCGAGGACGAGGCCGAGAAGGCGTCGCGCACCGCCACCGTGAAGGCTGAGATCGAGAAGTTCCGCGAGATCGTGCTGAAGGCCGAGGAGAGCGTCGAGGTCGAGCCGGCCAAGGGCAGCCGCCCCGCCAAGACCATCACCAAGCCGGGCGGGCTCTACATCATGGGTTCGGAGCGCCATGAATCGCGGCGCATCGACAATCAGTTGCGCGGCCGTTCCGGCCGTCAGGGCGACCCCGGCCGTTCGAAATTCTTCCTGTCGCTGGACGACGACCTGATGCGTATCTTCGGGTCCGACCGGCTCGAATCGATGCTGACCCGTCTCGGCCTGAAGGAAGGCGAGGCCATCATCCATCCGTGGATCAACAAGGCGCTTGAGAAAGCGCAGCAGAAGGTCGAGGCGCGCAACTTCGACATCCGCAAGAACCTCTTGAAATACGACGACGTGCAGAACGACCAGCGCAAGGTGATCTTCGATCAGCGCGTCGATCTGATGAAGAACGAGGACGTCGCGGAAACCGTGGCCGACATGCGCCATGCTTTCGTCGAC
>JBQCHY010000050.1:0-23327 GCA_051954235.1 Xanthobacteraceae bacterium | reverse complement strand
CATCGCGCCCCGACGGAATTTCCGTCACGTTCGGCGATGGCGCGGTGGTCGAGGCGAGCCTGCTGGTGGCGGCGGATGGCGCGCGCTCAAGGCTGCGCGAGCGTGCCGGCATTCTGACCAACGGCTGGGAATACGATCAGTCAGGTATCGTCGTCACGGTCGGACATGAGCGCGATCATGAAGGCCGCGCCGAAGAACATTTCCTGCCCGCCGGCCCGTTCGCGATCCTGCCGCTCAAGGGCAAGCGGTCATCGCTGGTGTGGACCGAGAAGCGCAGCGACGCCGCGCGTATCGTCGCGTTGCCGGCGGACGAATTCAAAGCGGAACTGGAAACGCGTTTCGGCCTGAAGCTCGGCGAGATCGAGGCGCTCGACAAGCCGCGTGCATTCCCGCTCGGCTATTTTGTCGCGCGTTCGTTTATCGCCGAGCGGCTCGCGCTGGTCGGCGATGCGGCCCATGTGATTCATCCGATCGCGGGTCAGGGTCTCAACATGGGCCTCAAGGACATTGCCGCGCTGGCAGAAGTCATTGTCGACGCCGCGCGTGTCGGCATCGATCCCGGACAGGCCGACGTGCTAGAGCGTTATCAGCGCTGGCGGCGCTTCGACACCATGGCGATGGGTGCCGCGACCAACGCGCTCAACGTGCTGTTCTCCAACGACTCGACACTGTTGCGCGGCGTCCGCGACATCGGCCTCGGCCTCGTCGACCGCCTGCCGCCGTTGAAAAACATGTTCATCAAGCAGGCGGCCGGCTTGTCCGGCGAAGTGCCGCGCCTGTTGAAGGGCGAAGCGTTGTAGGGTTATTGCGCTGGCAGTCGCCGCCGCTCGCAAGAATTTCAGTTCTTCGTCATGGCCGGGCTTGTCCCGGCCATCCACGTTTTAGCGGACTGCTGCAACAACGTTGCGTTGCCACCCGACACGGCGTCGTCCCCGCGAAGGCGAGGACCCAAACTCCGTATCACCTATGATGCGGGTGGCGGTTGTGATCTTGGACAAGTGGTCTTCGCAACCATAACGCCAGGGGCTCTGGGTCCCCGCCTGCGCGGGGACGACAATCCTTGTGTTGTGCTTCGGTCCAAAAAAACTGAGGTCGGTCAACCACCGACGATGACGACCTTCTCATCATCCTCTTGTCTTGCCCGGTTTGCATCTCTACCTCTGCATTCGTTTTGCAGAGGAAGCCCGCCATGCTCGACGCCGCCGTCAAGGCGCTGACGCAAATCCTGTCGCCGCCGATGCGCGCCATTTTGTGGCGCTCGATCGGGCTCGCGCTGATTTTGATCGTGGTGCTGGCGGTGTCGCTGCAACGCCTGCTGAGCTGGCTCGCCACCTCCGGCATGGTGTGGGCGGAAGCCACGCTCGGCCCCGACTATCACACCCCGCTCAACATCCTGTCGTGGATGGTGTCGATCGTCGCCGGCTTCGGCATCGTGTTCGGCGCGATCTTCCTGATGCCCGCGATCACCTCGCTGGTGGCGAGCGTGTTCGTCGACGACGTCGCCGACATCGTCGAGCGTGAGCACTATCCGGCGGAGCGCCTCGGCACCGCGCTGCCTTACGGGCTCGCCATCAGCGAGGGCCTCAAGTTCGCCGGGCTGACATTGCTGGCCTATCTGATCGCGCTGCCGTTCGCGTTGTTTGCGGGGCTCGGCTTCATCGCCTTCTTCATCGCCACCGCATGGCTGCTCGGCCGCCAGTATTTCGAATTCGCCGCGCTGCGCTTTCGCCCCGTCGATGAAGCCAAGGCGATGCGCCGCCATTACGCCGGAACGATCTTCACCGCCGGCCTGATCATCGCCGCCTTCGTCTCGATCCCCATCGTCAACTTCGCCACGCCCGTCTTCGCCATGGCGCTGATGGTGCATCTGCATAAACAGTTGAGCGGGCCGCGGCCGGAGCTGATCGAACCCGAGCGCAAACGGACCAGCGTGCCGACGGTGTAACGGGAATAATCACTATCCCCACAGCCGTCTCGCGCAGGCAGGGCCCATAACCCCCGGCAAGCGTGTTAATTTCGATCTTGCCGCGTTTGCCTCGACGGGGCCTTTCCCGCTAGGCTGCCGCCATGGGGCAGTCAGAACCAACCGGCGCGGCGGAAGCCTTTATCGCGCGATGGCAGGGGCAGGAAGGCGGACAGGAACGGGCGAACTACGCGCTGTTCCTGACCGAACTTTGCGACCTGATCGGCGTCGGGCACCCCGAGCCGGCCGGAGCCACCCACGAACGCAATGACTATGTGTTCGAGCGCGTCGTTACCAAGCGCAACGACGACGGCGATGCGCTTGGCCGCATCGACCTCTATAAGCGGGACAGTTTCGTTCTGGAGGCGAAGCAGAGCCGCTGGCAGGGACAGAAGAACGAAATTAAGGGCCAGAACGAGCTGTTCGCGGACGAACCAACCAGCGCCAGCCGCGGCCGGCGTGGCGCGGAGCGCGCTTGGGATGTGCTGATGCTCAATGCGAAACGGCAGGCGGAAGACTATGCCCGCGCGTTACCGACCTCGCACGGGTGGCCGCCCTTCATCCTCATCTGCGACGTCGGCCATTGCATCGAGGTCTATGCCGATTTCTCCGGCCAAGGCAAGAACTACACCCAATTTCCCGATCGCCGGAGCTTTCGCATCTATCTCGAAGACCTGCGCAAAGCCGATATCCGTGAGCGCCTGAGGAAAATCTGGCTCGACCCGCAATCGCTCGATCCCACCCAACTATCCGCGAAGGTCACGCGCGACATCGCCAGGCGCCTTGCTCACGTATCGCAGGCGTTGGAAAAGCAGAACTATCCGGCGGAAGACGTCGCGATGTTTCTGATGCGCTGCCTGTTCACGATGTTCGCCGAGGATGTCGGCCTCTTGCCGGAAAAATCGTTCAAGACCTTGCTGGAGGAGTGCGAGCAAAATCCCGCGGCATTCGTGCCGAGCGTCACGCAGCTTTGGGAGGCAATGGATTCCGGCGGCTGGGCTCATGCATTGAAAGCCACGGTCAAGAAATTCAACGGCGAGTTCTTCCGCAACAAGGCGGCACTGCCGCTTCAACGCGAAGACATCGGCGAGTTGCGGCAAGCTGCCAGCTACGACTGGAAAGAAGTCGATCCCTCGATCTTCGGCACGCTGGTCGAACAGGCGCTTGATCCGGCCGAGCGCAAGAAGCTCGGCGCTCATTACACGCCGCGCGCCTATGTCGAACGGCTGGTGATCGCCACGATCATGGAGCCGTTGCGCGAGGATTGGCGCAACGTGCAGGGCGCCGCCGAAGCGAAGCGCGCGAGCGGAAACTTCAAGGAGGCGGCTGCAGAAGTTCACGCATTCCATGAAAAACTTTGCGCGACGCGCGTACTCGATCCGGCGTGCGGCACCGGAAATTTCCTTTACGTCTCGCTCGAACTGATGAAGCGCCTTGAAGGCGAAGTGCTGGAAGCACTGACTGATCTCGGCGGTCAGGAAGCCTTGCACGGCCTCGGCTCGCACAGTATCGATCCGCACCAATTTCTCGGGCTAGAAATTAATCCGCGCGCGGCGGCAATCGCCGAGCTGGTGTTATGGATCGGCTATCTACAATGGCACTTCCGCACCAAGGGCGGTGTTCCTGACGAGCCAATCCTGAAAGCTTTCAAGAATATTCAGGTGAGAAACGCGGTGCTGACCTGGGACGGCTATCCGTTGCCGAAAATCGTCGATGGTAAGGAAACCTATCCGGACCCGCGCAGACCCGAGTGGCCAGCGGCCGAATTCATCGTCGGCAATCCGCCGTTTATTGGCGCGAGTTTTCTTCGTACGCGGCTTGGCGATACCTTCACGCAGGCACTCTGGGCCGCGCACAAGCACATGAACGAGTCCGCCGATTTCGTCATGTACTGGTGGGATCATGCAGCAGACCTATTAGCTCGCAAAGGCACGGTCCTACGCCGCTTCGGACTCGTTACAACAAACTCGATCAGCCAAGTATTTCAACGCCGCGTGATTGAAAAGCGTTTGAGTGCAAAAAAGCCGATCTCTCTAGTGATGGCGATCAATGATCATCCTTGGACCAAGGCGACTGAAGAAGCCGCACAGGTACGGATCGCAATGACCGTTGGTCAAGCAGGTTCGCATGAAGGCATGCTGCGCGAGGTCATCTTGGAGAAGGCGCTTGATACCGACGCACCGCAGATCGAGTTTCGAGATCTAATTGGTGAGATCAATTGTGATCTCACTATCGGGATTGATGTTACGAAGGCAAAATCACTACTCGCGACCGAAGGTATTTGCCACGACGGCGTCAAGCTCCACGGGAAGGGCTTCATCGTTACTAGATTAGAAGCGGAACATCTCGGCCTCGGCAGGCGCCCTGGACTTGAGAAGTTCGTCCGCCCGTATCGAAATGGGCGAGATTTAGCACAAACTTCCCGCGACAAGATGGTGATCGATCTCTTCGGGTTAACTTCCAGCGAAGTACGCGCACTATTTCCTGAAATCTATCAGCATCTTCTCTCTACTGTTAAACTGTCCCGTGAATCGCAGGCGGCAAAATCTGGAACGAAGGACGCGGAAGCATATGCTTCTCTTTGGTGGATTTTTGGAAAGCCCCGGCAAGAATTACGACCTGCCTTAGCTGATATCGATCGTATCATTGCTACTGTTGATACCGCTCGTCATCGGGTTTTCCAATTCCTAGATAGCACCATCGTATGCGACGACAAAGTCGTGATTGTTGCAGACGATGATGGATTCTCTCTTGGCGTTTTGCAGTCAACGATTCATGTTCGATGGGCCTTGCGCGCTGGCGGCTGGCTCGGTGTCGGTAACGATCCGGTTTACGTGAAAACGAAAGTCTTCGATCCCTTCCCTTTCCCCGCCGCCAACAACATTCAGAAGCACACCATCCGCGTGATTGCCGAGGAACTTGACGCGCTTCGCAAGCGCGTGCTCGCCGAGCACGCGCACCTGACGATGACGAAGCTCTACAATGTACTTGCGAAGCTTCGGCAACCGGCGACTGCGGTGAGTGAAGAAGATTCGCAATCTACCCCCCCCCCCCATATTTCTCCATATTTTCAATCACTTACGTCGTTTTCGGACGAAGAGCGGCGCGTCTTCGACGATGGCTTGGTGCTGATCCTGAAAGAACTTCACGACAAGCTCGACGTCGCGGTGGCGGAGGCTTACGGCTGGCCGGCCGATCTTTCCGACGAGGAAATTCTCGGCAGGCTCGTCGCTCTCAACAAGGAGCGTGTTGCGGAAGAAAAGCGCGGGCGGGTCGCGTGGCTGCGGCCTGACTATCAGATTCCACGCTTCGGTAAGGATCTCGACAAACAGGCCGCGGCTGAGGCGGACATGCAGGTCGCGGCGCAACTCGAGATTACCGCGACGACGCATAAGCCGGCTTTCCCGACCAGCGCGGTCGAACAGACGGCAGCGGTGTTCGCTGCACTCGCGGCAGCGTCCGCGCCGCTCGACGTTGCAACGCTCGCCGTGCAATTCCGCAAGACCAAGACCACCGAGCGCAAGATCGCCGACGTGCTCGCCGCGCTGGCGCGGTTGGGACACGTCACCACCGATGGGAAGAATTTCGCGCTTCGCCGCGTGGCGTAGCGGATTCGCGCGCTACACCGTCTTCTCCGGCCACTGACACAGATCGTTGATCAGGCACACCTCGCAGCGCGGTTTGCGGGCGAGGCAGGTGTAGCGGCCGTGCAGGATCAGCCAGTGATGAGCATGCAGCATGAACTCCGGCGGAATCACCCGCTCGAGATTCTGCTCCACCTCCAGCGGCGTCTTGCCCGGCGCCATGCCGGTGCGATTGCCGACGCGAAAGACGTGCGTATCCACCGCCATGGTGGGTTGGCCGAATGCCATGTTGAGCACGACGTTCGCGGTCTTGCGTCCCGCGCCCGGCAGCGACTCCAACTCCGCACGAGTGCGCGGCACCTCGCCGCCGAACTCGGCGATCAGTTTCTCCGACAGCGCGATGACGTTCTTCGCCTTGGTGCGATAGAGCCCGATGGTCTTGATGTAATCGCGCAGCCGCTCCTCGCCGAGCGCCAGCATCTTCTGGGGCGTGTCCGCGACCGGGAACAGTTCCCGCGTCGCCTTGTTGACTCCGGCATCGGTCGCCTGCGCCGACAGCACCACCGCCACCAGCAACGTAAACGGGTTGAGGTGCTCCAACTCGCCCCTCGGCTCCGGGTTGGCCTCCTGAAACCGGCGGAAGACCTCGTGGACCTCGGCGGCAGTCCAAGGTTTGGATTTGGAGGTGCCTGTCCGCTTCTTGGCGGCTTTCCCAACGGCCTTTGCGCCCGCCGCAAGCGGCGATTTCGCGCCATTGTTTCGCCGTGGCTTTGCCGCAAGATTCCCGGCGCGTTTTGCAGCCGATCCGGCGGCATTGGATTTCGATCTGGTCGCGGATCGGTGGGTGCTTTTGGCCATGATCGGGTATAATGACAGGCCATGACCGTAGGCAACGACTTTAACGAAGTCATCCCGCCGGAGCCGGAATTGTTTTCGGCGCTGCTGGTGCCGCATCGGTCGTTGAGCCGGAAGAGTTTCGCGGTGCTGATGGCCGTCATCAGCGTACTCAACTTCACCGCCGGCATGATCTTCCTGTTCAAGGGCGCGTGGCCGGTGCTCGCGTTTTTCCTCCTCGATATTCTGGCGATCTATTGGGCATTCCGGATCAATTTCCGCGACGCCAAGGCGACCGAGGAAATTTCCATCACCGTCTCCGAGCTGCGCGTTCGCAAGACCGATTTTCGCGGTGACGCAACCGAGTGGGTGTTCAACCCGCTCTGGGTGCGACTCGACCAGACCGTGCATCAGGAGTACGGCATTGAGCGGCTGTGCCTGGTGTCGCGCGGCCGCAGCCTCGCCATCGCGCAATTCCTCGGCCCCGACGAGAAGTCGAGTTTCGCCAGCGCCCTCACCAACGCCCTGCAGGCGGCAAAGCGTGGTCCGGTCTATAATCCGCTGACCTGAGGCACAGCGTTTTCGAGCGAAGTGGGTACCGGTTCGCGTCAAGAAAACGCGTCAAAGTAAATATCAGAAATCCGCTCCTATCGGAGCGGAGTTCTTATCGGGAAACGGGTGGTTGCGCGCATGCCGAAGTCCTACATCGACAGCATGATGAACCTCGCCACCCAAGAGCACCGCCTCGCCAAACCGGGACCGCAGGACGCCGCGTTGCGCGACTACGATAGCGTGCGCCGGGCCATCGCTTTCATTTCCGAACATTGGCGCGCGCAGCCGACCATCGAGGCCATTGCCGACGCCGCCGGGCTGACGCCGGATGAGTTGCATCATCTGTTCCGACGCTGGGCCGGGCTGACGCCAAAGGCCTTCATGCAGGCGTTGACGCTCGATCACGCCAAGGGTCTGCTGCGCGATTCCGCAAGCATTCTCGATGCCGCGCTCGACTCGGGCCTGTCGGGGCCGGGCCGATTGCACGATCTCTTCGTCACGCACGAAGCGATGTCGCCGGGCGAATGGAAGGCCGGCGGCGCCGGCATGACGTTGCGTTACGGCTTTCATCCTTCGCCGTTCGGAACGGCAATCGTCATCGCCAGCGATCGCGGGCTCGCCGGCCTCGCCTTCGCCGATCCCGGCGACGAAATGACGGCGCTGGCCGACATGCGGCGGCGCTGGCCGCGCGCCGAATGCATCGACGATCACGCCGGCACCGCCGCGATGGCGCAACGCATTTTCGACACGCGGCTGTGGCGGCCCGATCAACCGTTACGCGTTGTGCTGATCGGCACCGATTTCGAAGTGCGAGTGTGGGAATCGCTTCTGAAGATTCCGATGGGCCGCGCCACCACCTATTCGGACATCGCCTGCAATGTGCGAAGTCCGAAAGCCTCGCGCGCGGTCGGCGCCGCGGTCGGCCGCAATCCGATTTCGTTCGTGGTGCCGTGCCATCGCGTGATCGGCAAGAGCGGCGCGCTCACCGGCTATCACTGGGGCATCACCCGCAAGCAGGCGATGTTGGGTTGGGAAGCCGGACAGGTCAGCGCGGCGTAGGATTGTCATCACAATCGTCATTGCGAGCGAAGCGAAGCAATCCAGAGCCGCGAGCAAGAACTGGATCGCTTCGTCGCTAACGCTCCTCGCAATGACGATCTTGTTAGCCGTTACGCCGCGAGATCGAGCACCGACGCAACTGTCGCATCCGCGTTGAGCCGATAGATCACCGGCACGCCGGTCGCGAGTTCGCGCTTGAGAATGTTTTCCGGCGTCAGCTTTTCCAGCACCATGATCAGCGCGCGCAGCGAATTGCCGTGCGCCGCCACCAATGTGCGTTCCCCACGCAGCACGCAAGGCAGAATCTCCTGCACGAAATACGGCAGCGTGCGCGCGAGCGTATCTTTCAGGCTTTCGCCGCCCGGCGGCGGCACGTCATACGAGCGGCGCCAGACGTGAACCTGTTCCTCGCCCCACTTCTTGCGCGCATCGTCCTTGTTCAAGCCGGAGAGATCGCCGTAGTCGCGTTCGTTCAAGGCGAGGTTCTTATGGATCGGCAATCCGCTCTGGCCCATTTCCTTCAGGATGATATCGAGCGTGTTTTGGGCACGCGTCAGCGCGGAGGTGAAAGTGACGTCGAAGGTCAGTCCCTGCGCCTTCAGCTTGCGCCCGGCTTCCGCCGCCTCATTGCGCCCCTGCTCGGTGAGATTGGGATCTTTCCAGCCGGTGAAAAGATTTTTTAGATTCCATTCGCTCTGACCGTGACGCACGAGGACAAGAAGTCGATCGCTCATACCTTTTTCCATTCCACTTCGTGTTTGCGATGATCGCCGCGTAAACCAGCGATGCACCCAAGCTTTGTTTGACGGGCTTGTACTAGAAGTCGCTCAAGCCGAGCACGTCGGCCATCGAATAGAGCCCTGGCGGCTTGCCCTTCGCCCATAGCGCAGCCTTGAGCGCGCCATGCGCGAAGATCATGCGATCCTCCGCCTTGTGCGAAAGTTCGATACGCTCATACGGCCCGGCGAAGATCACGGTGTGATCGCCGGTCACCGTGCCCCCGCGCAACGCCGCGAAGCCGATATCGCCGCTACGCCGTGCACCGGTGATGCCGTCGCGCCCGCGCGCCGAGTGATCCTGCAACTGGATGTCGCGACCGGCGGCCGCCGCTTCACCGAGCATCAGCGCGGTGCCGGAAGGCGCGTCGATCTTCGCCTTGTGATGCATCTCGACGATCTCGATATCGAAACTCGGATCGAGCGAACGCGCGACGCGCTTCACCAGCGCGGCGAGCAGATTGACGCCGAGACTCATATTGCCGGCCTGCACCACCACGGCCTGCTTGGTCACGCTTTTGATGATGGCGTTGTCGGAGGCCGTAAGGCCCGTAGTGCCGATCACATGCACCAGCCCGCGCTGCGCGGCGATGGCGACATTGGCGATGGTGGCGCGCGGCACAGTAAAATCGAGAATGCCGTCGGCGTTTGCCGACAGCGACCATAAATCAGCGGAGACCTGCACGCCGGTCGGCGGCAGGCCCGCGAGCGTACCGGCGTCATGGCCGATCCACTCCGAACCCGGCGCCTCCAGCGCGCCGGTGACGACCGCGCCTTCGGTCTCGGATATCGCGCGCATCAAGGCGCGGCCCATCCGGCCGCCGGCGCCCGCAACGATCAATCGCATTTCCGACATGGTCAGGACCTCGGTGATGCCGCGATATAGCGGGGACGAAGCGTTCCGGCAACCAAGGCTCTGTCAGGGTTGCGGCCCGTCATAGCCTTCGATCACCACGATATCGCATTCGCTGTAGGGGCCGCGCATCTTGACCAGATGAAGATATTCCGGCGAGTCGTAGCAGGCCAGCGCGGTTTCGTAGTCCTTGAACTCGATCACCACGTTGCGGGAGCGCGATGAGCCTTCCTTGGTCTCGAACCGGCCGCCGCGCGTCAGAAATCGGGCGCCGTATTTCTTGAACACCGGACCGTTCCCGGCGATGTACTGCTTGTAGCCGTCCATGTCGTGCACATCGACGCGCGCGATCCAGTATCCCTTGGCCATCGCCTTCTCCCATCAATTGCTCGCCTGCTGGATTTCCGCGACGATCGCATCCGCCGCTGCTTTCGGATCGCTCGCCGCCATCACCGGCCGCCCGACCACCAGATAGTCCGCGCCGGCCGCGATCGCGCGCGCCGGCGTCATGATGCGCTTCTGATCGCCGACGTCGCTGCCGGCGGGCCGAATGCCCGGCGTCACCAGACTCATGCTTGTGCCCGCGATCGGCCTGAGACTGGCGGCTTCTTCCGCCGAGCACACGATGCCATGGATGCCAAGCGCCTTGGCCTGCTCCGCGCGATGGCGAACCAGATCGGAGACGCCGAGCCGGTAACCGGCGGCTTGCAGATCGGCCTCGTCATAAGAGGTGAGCACGGTGACAGCGAGGATCTTCAGATTCGATCCGGCGCTGGCTTCGACCGCTGCCTGCATCGTCTGCGGATAGGCGTGCACCGTCAGGAACGTCGCGCCGAGACCCGCGACGCTCTTGACGCCGCTTGCGACCGTGTTGCCGATGTCGTGCATCTTGAGATCGAGAAAGACTTTCTTGCCGGCCTCCGCGAGTTGCCGCACCAGCGGCAGCCCTCCGGCGTAAGCGAGCTGATAGCCGATCTTGTAGAACGTCACGCTGTCGCCGAGCCGCGCGATCATCGCCTCCGCGGCGGCCACGCTCGGCACATCGAGCGCGACGATCAAGCGGTCACGCGAAGGAATGGCGTTGTCAGTCATGTTGCCTCATCTGTTCCGCGACCTCGATCAATTGCCGCGCCATGGCCGTCAGCATATCCCTGTCGTTGCCAGACTTAAGCCGATCCAACTCGTCGTAAGCCTGGTCGGCGGCCGACAGCGATAGTTGCGTGGGGATGACGGTAACGCGGCATCCCGACAGCATCAGCCGCAACATCATCAGGCTGCGCGCGCCGCCGAACCGGCCGGTCGAGGCCGAGGCCAACGCAAACGCTCGCCCGCGCATCACATGCCCCAGTGGCTCGTCGCGCTCGCGAACGCGCGTGACCCAGTCGAGCGCATTCTTCAGCAGCGGCGGCGGCGAGGAGTTGTATTCGGGACTGACCAGCAGAACGCCGTGATGAGTTCCGATCAAGCGCTTCAGATTGACCGCCGCGGTCGGAACACCCGACCGCGCTTCAAGGTCGCCATCGTAGATCGGCAGCGGAAAATCGGCCAGCGAGATCAGCGAAACCTCGGCGCCCGCTTCGACGAGTTCAGCCATCGCGGCACCCGCGAGCCGCACATTGTGCGATCCGCTGCGCAGCGAGCCCGGGATGATCAGAATCTTCACGGAACTCATGCGCGGTGAGCCCGTCTCATTCGAACCGATGAATTAGGTCGCATGAATCATGTCGCGTCCAGCTTCGCCGCTCCCACGGCTGTGCCGGAGGATCAGCCCTTGCGATACACCCAGACGCGCGCCGGCGGAAGGTTCATCCAGATCCGTTCCGAGGCCTCGGTGGATACGCCCGGCAGGGATTTCGGAATGGGCGGCGTCACCGAATAGGTGAACTGCACGAAAGGCGCTCCCGGGTTCAGCGCCGAGAATGCATCCCGGATCAATTTCAGCCGGGTCAGCATCGGCTTGGTAACCAGCGGCAGGCCGGACACTACGGCGGACGCCGGCGCCATCAGCACCTTCGACAACGAATCCCGCAGCGCATAGGCATCGCCCTGCACCACGGTCGCCTGCGGGTAGCGGTCACGTAGCAAGGCACAGAAACCGGGATTGTATTCCACCAGCACCAGGCGGCTCTGCTCGACGCCATGCTCGATCAGCGCGTTGGTGATCGCACCGGTTCCCGGTCCCAGTTCGACGACAGGCCCGGAGTCATGAGCATCGACATATTGTGCCATGGTGCGGGCCAGGACCCGTCCCGACGGCATCACCGCGCCCATGTGCAACGGCTTTTCAATCCATGAGCGAAGAAAGCGTACCTCGTCGTCGAGACGGGGCGGCTTCTTCAATACGCGCACGGATGGTTGCAGGGACATTTCGCACCCAGAGAGGGGCCAGAGTCGGTGGGTCGTCAAACTCACTTCACAAAGACGTAACGCGCGACAATAAACCGGTCAAGGGAAAGGCTTACTGCGCAGCACTTCGCGTACCAAAGAAGTCCTTGACTTTGGTAAAGAAACCCACTGCTTCCGGTTGCGTCGCACCGGACGATAGTTTCTCGAACTCAGTCAGAAGTTCCTGCTGTTTCTTGGTCAGGTTCTGTGGCGTTTCCACGACTACCTGAACGTACATGTCGCCGGTCTGACGAGAACGCAACACTGGCATTCCCTTGCTGCCGATCCGAAAGCGGCGGCCGGACTGGGTGCCGGACGGCACCTTCACCTTGGCCTTCGCCTTGTCGATGGTCGGCACTTCGAACTCGCCACCGAGCGCCGCCGTCACCATTGAGATCGGAACGCGGCAGTGCAGGTCCGCGCCGTCGCGCTGGAAGAACGGATGCGAAGCCAACGACAGGAAGATGTAGAGGTCGCCGGGCGGTCCACCGCGAACACCGGCCTCGCCCTCGTTGGCGAGCCGAATGCGGGTTCCGTCTTCGACGCCCTGCGGAATGTTGACGGACAAGGTGCGATCCCGCGTCACGCGTCCCGAGCCGGAGCACGACGGACATGCGTCCTCGATCATCTGGCCACGTCCCTGACAGCCGGGGCAGGTCCTCTCCAGCGTGAAGAAGCCTTGCGCCTGCCGCACGCGTCCAGCACCGCCGCACATCGAGCAGGTCTTCGGCTTTGTGCCCGCCTTGGCGCCGGTTCCCGAGCAGGACTCGCAGGTCACTGAAACCGGAATTTCGATCTGCGCCGTCTTGCCGGAGAAAGCCTCCTCCAGCGTGATTTCCATGTTGTAGCGCAGGTCGGCGCCACGCTCGCGACCGCCGCCGCGACCGCGTTGTCCGGCCATGCCGAACAGGTCTTCGAAAATATCGGAGAATGACGACGCAAAACCGGCACCGAAGCCTGCGCCACCGCCGCCATGGCCTTGCTCGAATGCGGCGTGGCCAAAGCGATCATAGGCAGCGCGCTTGTCGCTGTCCTTCAGGACCTCGTAGGCTTCGTTGATTTCCTTGAAGCGCACTTCGGCCGTGTGATCGCCCGGATTGCGATCCGGATGCCACTTCATCGCCAACTTGCGGAATGCCGACTTCAGTTGCGACCCATCGGCGGAACGTTCGACTTCGAGCGTTTCGTAGTAGCAGCGCTTTGCCGACATCATCGCCCCCCGCATTGATCGCCGCGAGAGCGCGCCGCGCCATCCATTGGCTCTGTGGTTTTAAATCCAGCCCCCGGGCCGCGCCCGGGGGCAGTCTTCGTGCAACCATCGAACGACATGGCTGTCGGTCCTCGAAGATTAGGCCGATTTCTTGCCGTTCTTGTCGTCGTCCACCTCGGTGAACTCGGCGTCGACGACGTCATCCTTCGCCGCATCCTTGGCGGCGTCGGCCTCGGCCTGCTGCTTGTACATCGCTTCGCCGAGCTTCATCGAAGCCTGCGCCAGCGTGTTGCTCTTGGCCTTGATCGCCTCGGCATCGTCGCCCTTCAGCGCTTCCTTGAGGTCGCTGACGGCATCCTCGATGGCGCGACGATCGCTCTCGTCGACCTTCGAGCCATGCTCGGCCAGCGCCTTCTCGGTCGAGTGCACCAGCGCGTCGGCGTGATTCTTGGCGTCGACGGCTTCACGGCGCTTCTTGTCCTCGGCCGCATTGACTTCGGCGTCCTTGACCATCTTGTCGATGTCGGCATCCGACAAACCACCCGAGGCCTGGATACGGATCTGCTGCTCCTTGCCGGTGGCCTTGTCCTTCGCCGACACGTTGACGATGCCGTTGGCGTCGATGTCGAACGTCACTTCGATCTGCGGCATGCCGCGCGGGGCCGGCGGAATGCCCATCAGGTCGAACTGACCAAGAATCTTGTTGTCGGCCGCCATTTCGCGCTCACCTTGGAAGACGCGGATGGTGACGGCATTCTGGTTGTCCTCGGCGGTCGAGAACACCTGGCTTTTCTTGGTCGGGATCGTGGTGTTGCGGTCGATGATGCGAGTGAACACACCGCCCAGCGTCTCGATGCCCAGCGACAGCGGCGTGACGTCGAGCAGCAGCACGTCCTTGACGTCGCCCTGCAACACGCCGGCCTGCACCGCTGCACCGATCGCCACCACCTCGTCGGGGTTGACGCCCTTGTGCGGCTCCTTGCCGAACAGTTGCTTCACGACTTCCTGGACCTTCGGCATACGCGTCATGCCACCGACCAGAACGACTTCGGCGATCTCGCCAGCAGTCAGGCCGGCATCCTTCAGCGCCTTGCGGCACGGCTCGATGGTCTTCTGGACCAGGTCATCGACCAGCGCCTCGAACTTGGCGCGCGTCAGCTTCATCGTCAGATGCTTCGGACCGGATTGATCCGCCGTGATGAACGGCAGGTTGATTTCGGTCTGCGTCGTCGACGACAGTTCGATCTTGGCCTTTTCAGCCGCTTCCTTCAGACGCTGAAGCGCGAGCTTGTCCTTGGTGAGGTCGATGCCCTGCTCTTTCTTGAACTCGGCCGCGAGATACTCGACCAGCCGCATGTCGAAGTCTTCACCGCCGAGGAAGGTATCGCCGTTGGTGGACTTCACTTCGAACACGCCGTCGCCGATTTCCAGAATCGACACGTCGAAGGTGCCGCCGCCGAGGTCGTAGACCGCGATGGTACCCTGCTTCGCCTTGTCGAGACCGTAGGCCAGCGCGGCCGCGGTCGGCTCGTTGATGATGCGCAGCACTTCGAGGCCGGCGATCTTGCCGGCGTCCTTGGTGGCCTGACGCTGGGCGTCGTTGAAGTAGGCCGGAACGGTGATGACCGCCTGCTCGACCTTCTGGCCGAGATGCGCTTCCGCGGTCTCTTTCATTTTCTGCAGGATGAAGGCCGAGACCTGCGACGGCGAATATGTCTTGCCGTCCACCTCGACCCAGGCGTCGCCATTGGCGGCCTTCGAAATCTTGTAGGGGACGAGCTTCTTGTCCTTCTCGACCATCGGGTCGTCGTAGCGGCGGCCGATCAGGCGCTTGACCGCAAAAATCGTGCGCTCCGGATTGGTAACGGCCTGGCGTTTGGCCGGCTGGCCGACAAGCCGCTCGCCATCGTCGGTGAATGCGACGATCGACGGCGTGGTGCGCATGCCCTCGGCGTTCTCAATAACTTTCGCGGTCTTGCCGTCCATGACGGCAACGCACGAATTGGTCGTCCCGAGATCGATCCCAATGACCTTTCCCATAGTGTCCATTTCCTTCTCGTTGCGGCAGGTCGGCTGGGCCCTGACGGCGCCCCGGGCCGATCCCCCAAATATCGGATGTTCGCGATATTGCGATGGTGAGCCTCATATAGAAGGGGGGTGTCTCACCCGCAAGGACCGGGCATCGCTGGGACCTGCGAAAAACCAAGACTTCGATGTCCTAAAAAGCAACGTCACCCGACCGAAGGACCGGTACTGACGAGTTCGCCATGTACGGCGTTCGTCGGGAAATGCTATGGGCAAGGAAGCCCCACCGGCCGACCATCGAACGGCCTCAATAGCTGCTCAATTAGACCCTCATGAAACACCTCGTCCGCAGTCTCGCCATAGCGCTGGCCATGCTCTGGGCCGCGCCGGTTATCGCCGCCGATCCGACCTACCTGCCGGGCTCCCGGCTGGGCCTGGTTCCCCTGGTCGGGTTGGCGCCCGCCAAATCATTCGTCGGCTTCGAGACCGAAGACCGCAGCGTCAAGGTGCTGGTCACCGAGCTGCCCGCGGCGGCCTATCGCGAGGTCGAGACAACCTTCAAGACCCATCCGGAAGGCGCCAACGGCATCAAGCCGGAAACCGTCGAAACCGGCGCCGGTCTTGCGTTCTACACCGTGGAGAATGCCAAGGAGGGGACCACCCCTGTACGGCGCTATTCCATGATCCTCTCCGGCGGGTCGTTTTCCGGCTTTGTAGCGGTGCAGGTGCCCGAAAGCGCCAGTAAGATCTACACCGACGACGCCATCCGCAAGATGTTCGCGACGGCCGGCATCCGTCAGGACGTCCCGGCGGACGAGCAGTTAGGGACGCTGCCCTTCAAGGTTACCGAACGCAGCAACTTCAAGTCGGTGCGGACCCTGCCCCCGGGGGGCGCCGTGATGTTAATGGATTCGAGCGAGACCGCCGATATCGAGAAAGCACCCTTCATGGTTCTCGGCGTCGTCGGTTCGGTGCCGGAAAAGTCCGACGACCGCGCCCGCTATGCCGAACAGGCCGCACGACTGATTCCGGGCCTGCGCGACGGTCGCATCACCATGTCCGAGCCGATGCGGATCGAGAGCGCGCCGGGCTTCGAAACCCGTGTCGATGCGTTGAGCGGCAAGGACGGAACGCCGGTCACGGTGGTGCAATGGCTGCGGTTCGGTAGCGGCGGCCGGGCGATCCGGGTGATCGGTAGTGCCCCCCGCGACCAGTGGTCGGACGCCTTCTCCCGTTTCCGTGCCGTCCGCGACGGCATCCTGTTACGGTAAGCCGTCAAGCCGTCCTTCTTCGCATCGGCTTTACCTTTCGCCCGCGACCTGATTTGCTCCCGTCGTCTCGCTGCGGGAGATTGAGCCATGCTGAACAGACGGCAGATGATGCTTGCGACGATCCAGGCCGCCGTGATCGCGGGCCTGATGCCGAGGGCGGCGCGGGCCGCCGACAAGATTGCCATCGACGACAAATCCGTCCTGCTCGTCATCGACGTGCAGAACTGTTTCCTGCCCGGCGGCAGCCTCGCGGTGAAGGACGGCGATCAGGTGGTGCCGGTGATCAACCGCATCGCCAAGAGCTTCGCCAATGTGGTGATGACGCAGGACTGGCACACCGTGGGCCATGTCTCGTTCGCGTCCAGCCATGGCGGCAAGAAGCCGTTCGAGGTGATCGACCTGAACTACGGCAAACAGGTGCTGTGGCCGGATCATTGCGTGCAGGGCACGGAGGGCGCGGCGCTGTCGAAAGACCTCAACATTCCGCAGGCGGAGCTGATCCTGCGCAAAGGCTTTCACAAGGATGTCGACAGCTATTCGGCCTTCACCGAAGCCGACGGAAAAACCTCGACCGGACTTGCGAAATACCTTGAGGCGCGCGGGCTGAGACGTGTCTTCGTCGCAGGACTGGCGACCGACTTCTGCGTGGCCTGGAGCGCGCTCGACGCACGCAAGGCCGGTTTTGAGACCTACGTTATCGAGGATGCCTGCCGTGGCATCGACACGCAGGGATCGTTGGCGAAAGCGTGGGCCGACATGGACAAGGCCGGCGTCAAGCGCATTCAATCCAGCGACATCGCGGCCTGAGCGTGAGAAAGACTTAGAGCCTGACCGAAATTCGTTCTGGCACGAATGGGCATCACGAAGATCGTTATCCTCCGCAAAGGCGGAGGATCCAGTACTCTCTGACCTACCGGTTTTTCAAAATATTCGCGTTACGGAATACTGGATGCCCGCCTTCGCGGGCATGACGCTGCATTTTTCGGTCAGACACTTAGGCCTGTTATTCGGTGGCCGCAGCCTTGGCGCCGCCCTTCGAAACGCCGACCAGTGCCGGGCGCAACACGCGCTCGCCGATCATGAAGCCGGCCTGAATCACTTGCACGACCGTACCCGCCGGAACGGACGGATCCGGCACTTCGAACATCGCCTGCTGGAAGTTCGGATCGAACCTCTGGCCCGCCGGATCGAATTTCTTGACGCCGTTCTTTTCCAGCGCGTTCAGCAGCGAACGCTCGGTCAATTCGACGCCTTCCATCAATGACTTGAGGCCGGGATCGGCGGCGGCCCGCGCTTCCGCCGGCACGGCGTCGAGCGCGCGTTGCAGATTGTCGGCGATCTCAAGCACGTCGCGCGCAAAACCGGTGATGCCGTACATCCGCGCGTCGGCAACCTCGCGCGTGGTGCGCTTGCGCAGATTTTCCATCTCGGCCAGCGTCCGCAACATCCTGTCGCGCGCCTCGGCGGCTTCCTTGGTCAGCGCTTCGACCGACCCTTCCTCGGGATCGTCCGGCATGATGTAGGGCTTGGATACGACCGGTTCCGCTTCCTGCACGGACTTCTCCGGATTGTCCTTCTGTCCGTTCTGCCCGTTACGTTCAGTCATTACACAGCTTTCTCGAAAATCGTCTCGAATTGAGGGGAAGATGCTGGCCGGGATATCGGGGCTTTCGGCGGGAAAATCAAGGCTTCGTGACTTGTCCGACGCTCGTCGGCCCGCAGGTCAGCCGCCGAGCATCCGGCTGACGATGCGCGCGGCATAATCCACCATCGGAATCACCCGCGCGTAGTTCAGCCGCGTCGGGCCGATGACGCCGAGCACACCGACGATATGGCCGGCGCCATCGCTATAGGGCGCGATGATCGTCGACGAGCCCGACAGGGAAAACAGCTTGTTTTCCGAGCCGATGAAGATGCGCACGCCATCGGCGCGCTCGGCGCGGCCGAGCAGATCGATTACACCGCGCTTGCTTTCGAGATCGTCAAACAACGAGCGCACCCGCTCGAGATCTTCCAACGCGTGCAGGTCCTCCAGCAGATTGGCGTGGCCGCGCACGATCAGCTGGCGGTCCTCGCCGTCGCCACCGGACCAGCTTGCGAAGCCGGCCGCGATGATCTTCTGCGTCAGTTGATCGAGTTCTGCGCGGCTTTGTGCCAGCGCCGATTCCAGCTCCAGCCGCGCTTCCGCCAGCGTGCGACCGCGAATCCGCGCATTGAGGAAATTCGACGCCTCGACCAGCGCCGACGACGGCACGCCGGGCGGCAGATCGAGCACGCGGTTCTCGACTTGCCCATCCTCGGCGACCAGCACCACCAGCGCCCGCGACGGTTCCAGCCGCACGAACTCGATGTGCTTCAGCCGCACGTTCGACTTCGCGGTCAGCACCACCGCGGCCGCCCGCGACAGACCGGACAACTGCGTCAACGCCTCACCCAGCGCCGCCTCGACCGTCTGCGCTTTGCCGACCGATGCCAGTTGATGCTCGATCGATTGCCGCTCCGGTTCGGACAGATCGCCGACCTGCATCAGCGCATCGACGAAAAAGCGCAGGCCGAGTTCGGTCGGTAGCCGCCCGGCCGAGGTATGCGGCGCGTAAATCAGCCCAAGCTGCTCGAGATCGGACATCACGTTGCGCACCGAGGCCGGCGACAGCGGAATGGTGATCAAACGCGAGATGTTGCGCGAGCCCGCCGGCTCTCCGGTGGCGAGATAACTCTCGACAATTTGCCGGAAAATTTCCCGCGAGCGTTCGTTGAGTTGGGCCAGTCCCGCTTTCGGCGCGATCAGGCCGATCGGATCATGATGGGCCACGATTAACTCCTTGGTCGACGGAGCTTAATTTGTCCCTCTTGGCCCTCGGTTACAAGCCGGTATAGCGACCAAGCCCGCCACAGCCCCAAAAGCCTTGCCGCTGCCGTCCGCGCCACCTAAAAGCAGCCCGGAGACGACACCCTTCCTTGATTTGCAGGAGAATTGCCATGCGGCCCAGCCGTCGCGCGCCGGATGAGTTGCGACCCGTTTCGCTGGAACGCGGCGTGGTCAAATACGCCGAGGGCTCTTGCCTGGTGAAGTTCGGCGATACCCATGTGCTGGTCACGGCAACTCTCGAGGAGCGGCTGCCGCCGTGGCTCAAGGGCCAGGGCCGCGGCTGGGTCACCGCCGAATACGGCATGCTGCCGCGCGCGACGCTGGAACGGACTCGCCGCGAGGCATCGGCCGGCAAGCAGAACGGCCGCACCGTGGAAATCCAGCGCCTGATCGGCCGCTCGCTGCGGGCGACGCTCGACCTCGAAGCGCTGGGCGAGCGCCAGATCACCGTCGATTGCGACGTGCTGCAAGCCGACGGCGGCACCCGCACCGCGTCGATCACCGGCGCCTGGGTCGCGCTCGCCGACTGCATCGGCTGGATGAAGAGCCGCAACATGTTCAAGAACGGCGGCGGCAACGTGCTGCGCGACAACGTCGCCGCGATCTCGTGTGGCATCTACAACGGCACGCCGGTGCTCGACCTCGACTATGCGGGAGATTCCGAAGCCGAGACCGACGCCAACTTCGTCTTGACCGGTGTCGGCCGCATCGTCGAGGTGCAGGGCACCGCCGAAAAGACGCCGTTCTCGCAGGACGAGTTCCTGGCGTTGATGGCACTGGCCCGCAAAGGCGTGGCGCGGCTGGTCGATCTTCAGAAGATGGCGGTCGCATAGCCTTTTCTTTCGTGGATTCCCGCGTTGGCGTAGGATGACGGAATGCATCGGCGAATCACCGGCAAACTCGTGATCGCAACCCACAATCCCGGCAAGCTTGTCGAGATGCGTGAGCTGCTGGCGCCTTACGGCATCGAGGCCATCTCTGCGGGCGAACTGAATCTCGATGAGCCCGACGAGACCGGCGACAACTTTCAGGCCAACGCCCGCATCAAGGCCGTCGCTGCCGCGAACGCGTCCGGACTGCCGGCCTTTGCCGACGATTCCGGCCTCGCGGTCGATGCGCTTGATGGCGCGCCCGGAATCTATTCGGCGCGCTGGGCCGGAGCGTCCAAGGATTTCACGGCGGCGATGACACAGATCGAACGGCTGTTGCAGGAACGTGGTGCCACCACGCCGGACCAGCGCACCGCGCATTTCGTCTCGGCGCTGTGCGTGGCGTGGCCCGACGGGCACATCGAAGAGGTCGAAGCCCGCGTCGAAGGCACGCTGGTGTGGCCGCCGCGCGGCACCGCAGGCTTCGGCTACGATCCCGCCTTCCTGCCCGACGGCCATCATCGCACCTTCGGCGAAATGACCAGCATCGAGAAGCATGGCTTGCCGCCGCTTGGTCTCGGGCTGTCGCATCGCGCCCGTGCCTTCGTCAAACTCGCGGAGATCTGCCTTGAGCCGCGCTGACGCCAACGACGCTTTCGGCGTCTACATCCACTGGCCATTCTGCCTGTCGAAGTGTCCCTACTGCGACTTCAACAGCCACGTCCGCCATGCACCCATCGACGAAGTCCGCTATGTCAACGCCTTCGCGCGCGAGATCGAAGCGATGGCGGCGCGCGCGCCCGGCCGCGAGGTGTCGTCGATCTTCTTCGGCGGCGGCACGCCGTCGCTGATGCAGTCGCAAACCATCGGCGCGATTCTTGACGCGATCGGCAAACACTGGGCTGTTTCCAGCTCGGTCGAGGTGACGCTGGAAGCCAATCCGACCAGCGTCGATGCGACGCGTTTTCACGGCTATCGCGCCGCCGGCGTCAATCGCGTCTCGCTCGGCGTGCAGGCGCTCGACGATGCCTCGCTGAAAATGCTGGGCCGGCTGCATACCGCGCGCGAGGCGCTCGATGCCGTCGCCATCGCACGCAGCGCATTCGACCGCTATTCGTTCGACCTGATCTATGCGCGGCCGGACCAGACGCCGCAGATGTGGACCGACGAACTAACATTCGCGATCGCCGAAGCCGCCGAACATCTGTCGCTCTATCAACTGACCATCGAGGAAGGCACGCCATTCTTCGGCCTGCACGCAGCGGGAAAACTGAAAACACCGGACGAGGCCACCGCGCGCGTCCTTTACGACGTGACGCAGGAAGTGTGCGCCAAACACGGCCTGCCGGCCTATGAGATTTCCAATCACGCGCGCCCCGGCGCGGAGTGTCGGCACAATCTCGTTTACTGGCGCGGTCAGGAATATGCGGGGATCGGTCCCGGCGCGCATGGACGGCTCGACATCGGCGGCATTCGCCACGCGTTCGCCACCGAGAAGCGGCCGGAAGCGTGGCTGATGCGCGTCGAGGCCAGCGGCCATGGCATCGTCACCGACGATCTGCTCAACCGTGAAGAGCGCGCCGACGAATTTCTGCTGATGGGTTTGCGGCTGGCCGAGGGCATCGATCCCCAGCGCTACGCCGCATTGTCAGGGCGTGAACTCGATGCAGGACGCATCACGGTGCTGCGTGAAGAAGGCGCCATCACCGTCGACCCCAGCGGACGACTGCGCGTCACGCAGGCCGGTTTCCCGCTGCTCGATGCGGTGGTCGCCGATCTCGCGGCTTAAAAGCTAAGCGCCAAAACTTTTCGGCGAACCGGCCACAGGTTGTCCGCCACCGGAAGCAACGCGCATCACCGCCAGACCACGCTGGTTACTGCCGTCGGCGCGGAATCGGAATAAGCCGTCGATGCCGGCGAAACCGGACGGATTGGTGAGCACCTCAGCGGAAAATTTCTGCGCCCCCTGAGTGCGCGCAAGCGCCGCCACCAATGCCACCGCATCGTACGCCAGCGTCGCGGTTCGAACCGGTTGCCGGCCGTACTTCGTATTGTAGCGCCCGGAGAACGCGCGAAAGCCGGCCGGATCCGGCGCCGCATAGAGCCCGCCCTGCATCACCGCGCTTCCGAACACGCGCGGGCTGTCCCACAGACCGGTGCCGAGCAACTGCACGCGCTTGAGATTAGCCCCCGCCGTCGTCAACGCTTCGGCAACGCCGACAACCGCATCGCCGTCATCGGCTAAAAACAACGCATCTGCGCTTCCCAGCGCCTGCGCCACGTTGCGTACGGCGTTGCTGCGATCGGAGCCATACTTTTCGAAAGCCACCACGCGGCCGCCCTTGCGGCTGACTTCCTGCTTGAACGCCGCTTCCACCACGTTGCCGTAGGCATTCTCCGGCAGCAGCGCCGCATACGAGCGCTTACCGGTTCCCGAGGCGTAGTCGATGATCCGCGTGACATCCGACTCCGGCAGAAAGCTCAGCAGATAAACGCCGCGCCCCGCCACGCTCGAATCCGTCGAGAAGGCGATCATCGGAATGCCGCGCGCCCGCGTCAGTTGCGCGGCGGCCGGAACAGATGCCGCGAACAACGGCCCGAGAATGATCTCCGCGCCTTCGTCGAGCGCCTGCTGCGCGCCTTGCTGCGCACCCTGCGCATTGCCGGCATCGTCCTTGATCAGCAATTGCAGATTCGGGTTCTGGAATTCGGCGAGCGCCATCTCGGCGGCGTTCTTCATCGATTGCCCGGCAACACCGGCATTGCCCGATGCCGACAGCGGCAGGATCAAGCCGACCTTGACCTGACCGGTGCCGACCGACTGCGGCTGTTGCTGAGGACCCGATGCTGCCTGCTGCGATCCGTTGCCAGTCAACGCGTTCTGAACGCCGGCGCAAGCGCCGAGCAATGGCGTCCCGAGCAGCAGGCCGAGAGCAGCCCGCCGTGTCGCTCCGCGTTGTCTGAGATCAGGATCGATCGGATCCGCCATCGCAATTCTTTCGTTCATCGGCGCCGATCGCCGCCGGTGCTGCAAACGATCTGCTGGGGGATTAAGGCATATTGTCGGCGAATAGTTA
>JBQCHY010000049.1:0-4164 GCA_051954235.1 Xanthobacteraceae bacterium | reverse complement strand
TCGGCACTATTATCATGGCGTTTTTCTTTGCTATAACTAACCCCGGGGGTTGTGGGGCCCCGCCGGGGCGGGGACGACGCTGAGGAAAACGCTCATGCATGACAAATCCAATCCGCCGATCTCGTTCGGCCTGACGCCTCCGGAGGTGTTGGCGTCGATGAGCGGGCTCGATTTCCTGCAAAAGATGTTCGCCGGCGAACTGCCGCATGCCACGATGATGCAGCAGGTCGGCCTGGTCGGCGGCAGCGCAGAGAAAGGTCATGTGATTTTCCGCGCGGTGCCCGGCCCGCACCATTACAACCCGATCGGCACCGTGCATGGCGGCTTCGCCGCGACGCTGCTCGATTCCGCTATGGGCTGCGCGGTGCAGTCGATGCTGCCGGCCGGCACCGTCTACACCTCGCTGGAATTCAAGATCTCGCTGATCCGGGCGATCACACGCGACACCGGCGAGGTGCGCGCCGAAGGCCGCGCGCTCAATGTCGGCCGTCGGGTCGGCACCGCCGAGGGTCAGTTGCTCGACGGCAAGGGCCGGCTGCTGGCGCATGGCACGACAACGTGCCTGGTATTTGAGGCTCCCAAAGCCGGTTGATGGAACGGCCCGTCGCGATCGCGGTTAAAGCTAACGTCGCAATGGGTCCGGAGGTCGCGCATGGCCGGCGCGCGTGGTCTGGTCGAACCGCAGACATTCGTTTTCGACGACGACGGGCTGGTGCCCAACAATCGCCTGCCCGTCCTGCGCTATCGGCTGGCGGTCGATGTGACGGGTAAAGAGCCGGAACGCATCTTCGAGAACCTGTTCGCCGCCAACGGCTGGGGCGGCCTGTGGCGCAACGGCATCTTCGATTATCTGCATTATCACGCGACGGTGCATGAAGCGCTCGGCATCGCGCGCGGCCATGCCAAGGTCCGGCTCGGCGGCGACCGCGGCGCGACGCTCGAACTGGTTGCGGGCGACGCCGTGATCCTGCCGGCCGGCACCGGCCATCAATGCCTGTCCGCCAGCGGCGATTTCAGCGTGGTCGGCGCCTATCCGCCCGGCGAGAAGATGCAGATCACCAAGCCGACGCCGGACAATTATCGCAAGGCGCTGAAGGCAATTCCGAACGTGCCGCAGCCCGTGACCGATCCGGTGCAGGGCGTGCAAGGCGCACTGATGCGGCTGTGGAAGACGGCAAACTGAACAGAGAGCTAGACTCGAACATATATCGCCGTCATGGCCGGGCTTGTCCCGGCCATGACGAATTCATAAAAGCCACCTACTGTTTCGCTGCTTACGCTTCGTTGCCGCCCTCCTGGCGGCTGGCCTCGAACAGGAACCATGTTCGCCGTTCGGTGGCATCGATGAAGTTTTCGAGAAGGCTGGCGGTCGCCACGTCCTCGTATTTGTCG
This sequence comes from Xanthobacteraceae bacterium, assembly GCA_051954235.1. Taxonomy (GTDB): domain Bacteria; phylum Pseudomonadota; class Alphaproteobacteria; order Rhizobiales; family Xanthobacteraceae; genus 62-47. The sequence continues at coordinate 2,772 of JBQCHY010000049.1, read as the reverse complement.
GCGATGTCGTGCGCCTTGCGCATCGATGCCGCGACCTTCTTGTTGTCGTTCATCAGTTCGCGCAGCATCTCGCGCGGCGGCACGTAGTTGTCGTCGTTGTCCGCGAGCGTTTGCAGCTTGGCGATCTGGCCGATCGAGCGCAGCGTAGTGCCGCCGATCTTGCGCACACGCTCGGCGATCTCGTCGGTGGAGGCGAAAATCTGCTCGGACTGCTCGTCGAGCAGCAAGTGATAATCGCGGAAGTGACGACCCGACACGTGCCAATGGAAATTCTTGGTTTTCAGATAGAGCGCGAACGTATCGGCGAGAATGGTGTTCATCGCTGCTGAAATCTTATCGACGCCGTCCTGCGGCAGATCGGTCGGCGTATCGAGATCAGCGGCGACTTTCCCGGATGCGGTCTTGGCTTTTGTCACGACAAGAGTCCTTCTATGCTAATGGCACGACGAAAATCGCCGCCGAAGCGTTTTCGGGTCGCTACATTCGACCGCCACTCTGATAGAATCGGAATGTCGACGGCGGCATTCTCGCCCGAGCGAAAATCTAATCTGCCCAAGCGAAAGTCTTCTTGGCTCAAACAAACTCTTGGACCCCGTCCCAACGCCGTCGTAAGAACTTGGTTCCTCTCCCGGAACGCTGATCAAAGCTGGCCCGCCCTCATGGAAGACTGGATCGACTATTACGATTCGACCCACACGATTTACGCCAGCAAACGGCATCGCGATGTGCACTTCGAAACCATCGCCGCCGATATCATCGGCTATATCCCGTCGCGCGATGCCGTCGTGCTCGACTACGCCTGCGGCGAAGCACTGTCAGCGCCGCGCGTCGCTGAAGCCTGTGGCAAGCTGATCCTGGCGGAGCCCGCGCCGGGCGTGCGCGGACGGCTGATCGCCCGCTTTGCGCCGAATACCAAGATTCGGGTCCGCTCGCTCGACGAATTGCGTGGCATGGAGGAAGCCTCCGTCGACCTCGCGATCATGAATTCGGCGGCCCAATACATGACACCCGAGCAACTCGACTGGGCTCTCGACACCCTGCACTGGGTGCTGAAGCCGACCGGCCGCCTGGTGGTCGGCGATATCCTCCACCCCAAGGTCGGGATGGCCCGCGACGTCGCGGCGCTGCTGAAGTTCGGGGCGAAGCACGGCTTCCTCAAGGATGCTCTGATCGGATTGGTCCGCACCGCCCTATCTGATTACCGCCAATTGAGAACCAAGATCGGCCTGCAGCGCTATACGGAAGACGAGATGATCGCGAAGTTGGAGGCGGCCGGCTTTGCAGCGGAGCGGGCCCCGAAGAACATCGGCCACAACGCCGCGCGGATGACTTTCGTGGCACGACGGCTGGATTAGAGTCCGTCCGTTTTTGCGCAACCGCCCCGGGGCGGCACTTCACCTCTCTCCATCGGGGAGAGGTCGGAGCCGAAGGCTCCGGGTGAGGGGGGATCGATCGCTATTGAGGTTGTAACCCCTCTCCCAATGGGAGAGGAAGCGCGCATCGTTTCGTGGCAAGTGCGGCCATCAAGATCGAAAATGGTCCAACACCGCCCCCAGTTGTCCACAGCCCCACCGGCTCTTACCGCGCGTATTAGGGTTAACCCGAGCTTGGCGTCGCGCACGGCGCCGTGATCGGTCAAGATAATGGTGGCCCGGTGGCGGAAGTGTCTACGCGGGGGTGGTGCAACGCTCCTTATCCTGGTTCGAATCCAGGCTGGGCCTCCAATCGCCGGTTGACGGCGCGGTTAAAGTCCTTTCCCGCCAAGGCAATCTGGTCTAAACACACCTCGCGCGGGGGCCGTTCCGCGCACGATCAGCACCCATGGAATGCGGTTTTGCGTCCTGTCGCGCTCTGGATTGCTGAGTGATCGCATGAGCTTGCCCGGATCGGGCGGATTGCGGTCGCAAGACCCGAGGGACGCGCGCTGCGCGTCCTTTTTTATGCCTGGTTTCCAGCCCGTGAGCCGCAATGCCTAAACGCACAGATATCTCGACCATCCTCATCATCGGCGCCGGCCCGATCGTCATCGGCCAGGCCTGCGAGTTCGACTACTCCGGCACCCAGGCGGTGAAGGCGTTGAAGGAGGAAGGTTACCGGGTGGTGTTGGTCAATTCCAATCCGGCCACCATCATGACCGACCCGGAACTGGCCGACGCGACCTACATAGAGCCGATCACCCCGGAGATCGTCGGCAAGATCATCGAGAAGGAACGCCACGTCATCCCCGGCGGCTTCGCGCTGCTGCCGACCATGGGCGGCCAGACCGCGCTGAACTGCGCGCTCTCGCTGCGCCGGCAGGGCACGCTGGACGATTTCGACGTCGAGATGATCGGCGCCACCGCCGACGCCATCGACAAGGCGGAGGACCGTCAGCTTTTCCGCGAGGCGATGACCAAGATCGGGCTCGAGACGCCGAAGTCGCGGCTCGCCAACGCCTCGGCATTGAAGAAGCAATATCGCGACAAGTATCTCGCGGAAAAAGCCAAGCTCTCCGGCGAAGCGCTGGCGGAGCACGAGCGGCAATGGGTGCTCGGCGAGAACGAGCGCCGCAAGCGCTATCAGGAAGCGGCGCTCGGCGAAGCCTTGATGGCGCTGTCCGAGATCGGCCTGCCCGCAATCATCCGTCCGTCGTTCACCATGGGCGGCACCGGCGGCGGCATCGCCTACAACAAGGAAGAATATCTCGACATCATCGAGCGCGGCCTCGATGCCTCGCCGACCAACGAAGTGCTGATCGAAGAGTCGGTGCTCGGCTGGAAAGAGTACGAGATG
>JBQCHY010000048.1:0-12687 GCA_051954235.1 Xanthobacteraceae bacterium | reverse complement strand
GGTGTGGGGGGGGTTCGCGGGGGCGCCCAACCCGGGGGTGGGGGTGGCCCCCAACCACGACCCCTCACCCGATTGAATATGACGCTGATGCAAGTGCGCCCTCTCCCGCAAGGGGAGAGGGCGCAGCAACGATCGCCGCGCCCGCGGTGAAACGAGACATAAAGAAGTTGTGGGAGTATTCGCATGACGCAGCCGCTGTTGATCGAACATGACGACGGCCTCGACCGCGTCACGCTGAATCGTCCCGACAGCCTCAACGCGCTCGATCCGACGTTGATCGATGCGCTCAACGATTATTTCGGCAAGCTGCAACGCGATCGCGATACCCGCGTGGTGCTGCTCAAGGGCGCGGGCAAGGCGTTCTGCGCCGGGCTCGACCTCAAGGAAGCGATGGCGCGCCGTGCCGGGCAGCAGGAGCCGCCGGGCGTCACCGAGTCGCTGGATTCGCAGCGACGCATTGCTGACATTGTGATGCTGATGCGGCGCTGCCCGCAGCCGATCATCTCCCTCATTCAAGGTTCGGCGGCGGGCGGTGGTTTCGCGCTGGCGCTGGCCTCCGACATCCGCATCGCCGCCAAGGGCGCGCGGATGAATTGCGCTTTCATCAAACTCGGCCTCGGCGGCTGCGATATCGGCACGAGCTATTTCCTGCCGCGCCTCGTCGGCGTCTCGGTGGCGTCGGAACTGATCCTCACCGGCCGCTTCATCCATGCCGAGCGTGCGCTTGCGGTCGGGCTGGTGTCCGAGGTCGTTGAAGAAGCGCAACTGGAAGCGGCGGCGGAGCCCTACATCGATGCAATGCTGACCGCTTCGCCGGTGGGATTGCGGCTGTCGAAAGAGTGTCTCAACATGAGCGTCGATGCCGGTTCGCTGGAAGCGGCCATCGCTATGGAGGATCGCAACCAGGTGTTGTGCAGCCGCTCGGAAGAATTCAGCGAAGGCATTCGCGCCTTTCTCGAAAAGCGCAAGCCGGTCTACATTCGGCGCTAAAACCACGTTCGGTCCACGGACGGCAACGGGAGAGATTGACCATGGAAGGCAACGCGGCCCCGGTTGTTCAGAAGCCGCCATTCCGCAAGATGAACTGGCTGCCGCGCGACATCGCGGTGGAACGCCGGCCGGACGGCGTCATCGTGATGAAGTCGCGGTTTCCGCTCAACGATTACCTGCCGCACATTCCCGCCGCGCTGGCGCGCTGGGCGGTGGAGCGACCCGATCAGACCTGGCTGGCGCAACGGCGCGGGCCGAACCGCGACTGGCATCGCATCAACTATGCCGCCGCCAAGCGTACCGTTGACGCGCTGACGCAGGCGATCCTCGACATGAACCTGCCCGAGGGCGCGCCGGTCGCGATCCTTTCCGGCAATTCCATCGAGCACGCGCTGATGACGCAGGCGGCGATGCAGGCGTGCCATCCGGCGGCCCCGGTGTCGCCGGCCTATTCGCTGATGAGCCAGGATCACGCCAAGCTGAAATACCTGTTCGGCCTGATCAAGCCGAAGTTGGTGATGGTGCAGGACGGGCCGACCTTCGCGAAGGCGCTGGGCGCGCTCGATCTCTCCGGCATTACGATCGTTCACGTTGATCGGCCGGCGGAAGGCATTCCGAGTCTTGCTTACGCCGATCTCGCCGCCACCAACGTCACCGACGCGGTGGCGCAATCGATCGCGAACATCACGCCGGACACCATCGGCAAGCTGCTGTTCACGTCGGGTTCGACCGGCATGCCGAAGGCGGTGATCAACACCCAGCGCATGATGTGCGCCAATGCGGCGATGATGATGCAGGCGCGCCCGCGCGATCCGGACGCCCCGCCGCCGGTGCTGCTCGACTGGATGCCGTGGAATCACACCATGGGCGGCAATGCGTCGTTCCATCCGCTACTGATCGACGGCGGCACGCTCTACATCGACGACGGCCGCCCGGTGCCGGGTCAATTCGAGGAAACCTTGCGCAATCTCCGCGAGATTTCACCGACGTCCTACGGCAACGCGCCGGTCGGTTACGCGGTGCTGGCGGCGGCGATGGAGAAGGACGAGACGCTGTGCCGCTCGTTCTTCAAGAACCTGAGCAGCATCGCCTATGGCGGCGCGCGGTTGCCGGACGATCTCTACGACCGGATGCAGGCGCTTGCCGTGCGCACCACCGGCGAGCGCATCGTGTTCTATACCGGCTGGGGCTCGACCGAGACCGCGCCGACCTCGACCGGCACCTATTGGGACACCGAGCGCGTCGGCCTGATCGGCTTGCCCTTCCCCGGCGTCGAATTGAAACTGGTACCGGCCGGATCGAAATACGAATTGCGGCTGCGCGGCATCAATGTGACGCCGGGCTATTACAATCAGCCTGAATTGACCGCGAAAGTATTCGACGAGGAAGGCTTCTACTGCATCGGCGATGCCGGCGTGTTCGTCGATCCCGACGATCCGTCGCAGGGACTGATGTTCGCCGGCCGCGTCGTCGAGGACTTCAAGCTGTTCACCGGCACCTTCGTGCAGGTCGGTCCGTTGCGTACCGATGCGATCGCGGCGGCGTCGCCGGTCGTTCACGACGCTCTGGTAGCGGGGCAGGATCGCGCTTACGTCGGCTTGCTGGCGTGGCCCAATCTGCATGCGTGCCGGCAGTTGATCGGCAATCCGGACGCGACGTTCGAGGACGTGGTGAAGCATCCGGCGGTGATCGATTGCGTCCGCAAGGGACTCGAGGCGCATAACGCCGCCGCGAATGGAGCCTCCAGCTTGCGCATCGGTCGCGTGGTGCTGATGATCGAGCCGCCATCGATCGACGGCAATGAACTGACCGACAAGGGTTACATCAACCAGCGCGCCGGCCTCGACCGCCGCGCCGCATTGGTGGAACGGCTCTACGCCGATCCGCCGGCGGACGATGTGATCGTGCTGAAATGAGATCAAGTCAACAACGGGCGCTCCTTCACCTCTCCCGTGGGGAGAGGTCGGATTGCGAAGCAATCCGGGTGAGGGGGTATGGCCTAACGAGATTCTGTAACCAGCCCTCTCCCTATGGGAGAGGGAGCGCGGCCGAGGTTACGGCGACGCCGTTTTCCACTTTGTCGTTCTCCACCCATTCACTCGCAACATGAGTATCTCGCCATGAACTTCGAATTCTCCGACGACCAGAAACAGCTTCGCGATCAGGCCCGGCGTTTTCTTGCCGAGAAGTGTCCGCCGAAAGCGGTGCGCGCGGTGCTGGAAGGCTCCGCGGGTTATGACAAGGCGCTGTGGAGCGGCCTCGCGGAGATGGGCTTTCTCGGCGTCGCCATTCCGGAAGAATTCGGCGGCACCGGCGCGGGCCACCTTGAGCTATGCGTGATCGCGGAAGAAATGGGCCGCGCGCTGGCGCCGGTGCCGTTTTCTTCCACGGTCTATCTCGCCGCCGAAGCGCTGATGCTCGCGGGCAGCGATGCGCAGAAGCAGACGTGGTTGCCGAAGATCGCAGCCGGTGAGGCCATTGGCACGCTGGCGCTGTTCGAAGGACCCGGCAATCCGTCGCCGCAGGCGATCAAGCTCGCCGCCGCCAACGGCGTGCTCAACGGCGCCAAGAAGCCGGTGGCCGACGGCGCCATCGCTGACTTCGCCATCGTCGCCGCGCGCAACGGGTCGAGCGGACGCGAAACCGACATTGCGTTGTATCTGGTCGATCTCAGGGCCGGCGGCGTCGCGGCCAAGACGCTCACCAACCTCGATCCGTCGCGCAATCAGGCCGAACTCACGTTCAAGGACTGCAAAGCGGAGCCGCTCGGCGCGGCGAACGAAGGCTGGAGCATCCTGAGCCGCGTGCTCGATCGCGCGGCGGTGCTGATGGCGTTCGAGCAGATCGGCGGCGCCGACCGCGCGCTGGAGATGGGGCGCGACTACGCGCTGGACCGTATCGCCTTCGGTCGCCAGATCGGTTCGTTCCAGGCGATCAAGCATATCCTCGCCGATATGTATGTCGCCGCGACCTTAGCGCGTTCGAACTGCTACTACGGCGCGTGGGCGCTTTCGACCAACGCCGGCGAACTGCCGGAAGCGGCCGCCACCGCGCGCATCAGCGCGACGCAGGCGTTCCAGCATTGTTCGAAGCAGAACATCCAGGTCCACGGCGGCATGGGCTTTACCTGGGAGTTCGACTGCCACCTCTATTATCGCCGCTCCAACGCGCTGGCGCTGTCGCTCGGCTCTCTCTCCTATTGGGAAGACCAGTTGATCGAGCGCATGCGCAAGAAGAACGCAGCGTGATTTCTTTCCCTCTCCCCTTGCGGGAGAGGGTGCATAGGCGGCCGTCGGCCGCCGTCGGGTTAAATTAAGACGCCGATGCTGTGCATCGGCTGTTGGATGCGAAGCATCGAAGGCGGGTGAGGGGGTTAGCTCCTCGTTCCGCCGCGACCCCTCACCCGGCCCGCACTTCGTGCGGTCCACCCTCTCCCACAAGGGGAGAGGGGAAGTAAGAGAAATGACGCATGAACTTCGACGATACCCCGCAGGAAGCCGCGTTCCGCGCTGAGGCGCGCGCCTGGATCGCCGCCAACGCGCCGAAGCAGTATGAAGACGAATTGGCGAAGGCGTCGCTCGGCCGCCTGGTGCTCACGGGCGCCAACGTGCTCGACGTTGCGAAATCCTGGCAGAAGAAGAAAGCCGATGCCGGCTGGGCCTGCCTGCACTGGCCGAAGGAATATGGCGGGCGTGGCTCGTCGCCGATCGAGCGCGTGATCTGGCAGCAGGAAGAGGGCGCATTCGGCAAGCTCAGCCGCATGTTCATCATCGGTCACGGCATGTGCGGCCCGACCATGATGGCCTATGCCAGCGAGGAGCATAAGCGTAACTATCTGCCGCCGCTGGCGTCGGGCGAGAAGGTATGGTGCCAACTGTTCTCCGAGCCTGCGGGCGGCTCCGACGTTGCGGGGCTTCGCACCCGCGCCGAGCGCGACGGCGACGACTGGGTGATCAACGGCCAGAAGATCTGGACCTCCGGCGCTCATTATTCCGATTACGGGATTCTCATCACGCGCACCGACCCCACCGTGCCGAAGCACAAGGGGCTCACCATGTTCTTCCTCGACATGAAGAGCGCCGGCGTGGAGATCAAGCCGATCAAGCAAGCCAACGGCCAGTCCGAATTCAACGAGGTGTATTTCACCAACGTGCGGATTCCCGACAGCCAGCGGCTCGGCGCGGTCGGCGACGGTTGGAACGTCTCGCTCACCACGCTGATGAACGAACGCATGTCGATCGGCGCGTCGGTGGCGACCGGCTTCCCCGAACTGTTCGACTATTGCAACGATCTCGTTATCGATGGCGCGCCGGCCATCGACGATCGTGCGGTGCGCGCGAAGCTCGCCAACTGGGCGGTGAAGGCGTCGGGCCTGAAATACACCGCGTTCCGTTCGATCTCGGCGCTGTCGCGCGGCGAGCGGCCGGGGCCGGAGAATTCCATCGGCAAGCTGGTGGCGGGCTCGATGATTCAGGACATCGCGACCTACGCGCTCGATCTGCAAGGCGCGGTCGGCGTCGTCAGCGATCCGGCGCAGGCGGAAGTCGCGGGCAAATTCCAGGCGATGCTGTTGCGCTCACCCGCAACGCGTGTGGAAGGTGGCACCGACGAGATTTTGCGCAACATCATCGCGGAGCGCGTGCTCGGCCTGCCGGGCGACATCCGCGTCGACAAGGACGTGCCATTCAACAAGATTCCGACCAAAGGCCGGGGGTAGTTTTTAGTCGTCCCCGCGAAGGCGGGGACCCAGACTCCGCAGCAGCGGTGATTAAAGGAAGGCACCTGTTGCTCGCTCCTGTGACGGTAGTCAAGGCCAGGGGTAATGGGTCCCCGCCTTCGCGGGGACGACCAAACCAAGACTGGAGGACTTCACCATGAACTTCGATGACACCCCGGAAGAGGCCGCGTTCCGCGCCAAGGCGCGCGAATGGGTTCAGGCCAATGCACCGAAGGAATACGAGGCGGAGCTGTCGCAGGCGTCGCTCGGGCGCATCAGCCTGAAGAAGGGCGATATGGTCGAGGTCGGCAAGGCCTGGCAGAAGAAGAAGGCGGACGCCGGCTGGGCCTGCCTGTCCTGGCCGAAGGAATACGGCGGCCGCGGCGCGACGCCGATCGAGAAAGTGATCTGGCAGCAGGAAGAGGGCGTCTACGGCAAGCTGACGCAACCGTTCCAGATCGGCGAGGGCATGTGCGGTCCCACGGTGATGGCGTTCGGCAGCGAGGACGACAAGCGCCGCCGTCTGCCGAAGCTCGCATCCGGCGAGGAAATCTGGTGCCAGTTGTTCTCGGAGCCGGCCGGCGGTTCCGACGTCGCGGGGCTTCGTACTCGCGCCGAGCGCGACGGCGACGACTGGATCATCAACGGCCAGAAGATCTGGACCTCCGGTGCGCATTATGCCGACTGGGGTTTGCTCATTACCCGCACCGATCCCAATGTGCCGAAGCACAAGGGGCTGACGATGTTCTTCCTCGACATGAAGAGCAAAGGCGTCGAGGTGAAGCCGATCAAGCAGGCCAACGGCATGCAGGAATTCAACGAGGTGTATTTCACCGACGTGCGGATTCCCGACAGCCAACGCCTCGGCAATGTCGGCGACGGCTGGAACGTGTCGCTGACCACGCTGATGAACGAACGCATGTCGATCGGCTCGCGGCTCGCCACCGGCTTCCCGGAAATCTTCGCGTTCTGTAGCGATCTGATGACCGATGACGGCCTCGCCATCGACGACGCGGCGGTGCGTGCGAAGCTCGCCGACTGGGCGGTGAAATCGAGCGGCCTGAAATATACCGCCTATCGTTCGCTCTCGGCATTGTCGCGCGGCGAGCGGCCGGGGCCGGAGAATTCCATCGGCAAGCTGGTGGCCGGCACCATGGTGCAGGATATCGCGGCGTTCGCGATGGATATGCAAGGCGCGGCCGGCGTCATTACCGATCCGGCCACGGCTGAGGCGGCGGGCCGCTTCCAGGCGATGTGGCTCGGCTCGCCGGGAATGCGCATTGCCGGCGGCACCGATGAAATTCTGCGCAACATCATCGCCGAGCGTGTGCTGGGCTTGCCGGGCGATATCCGCGTCGATAAGGACGTGCCGTTCAACAAAATTCCGACCAAGGGGCGCTGACATGGCAGACGGCGGAGCGGGCAAGCCCGCGAAATATTCGAGCGAACAGCGCATCGGCGTGCTCGAGGAATTGCTGCACGAGCGTTTCTCGTGCCGCGCCTTTCTGCCGAAGCCCGTGCCGCGCGATGTCATCGAGCGCATCCTGACCACCGCGCAGCGCACCGCCTCATGGTGCAACAGCCAGCCGTGGCAGGTCGTCATCGCCAGCGGCGCCGAGAAGGAAGCGTTTCGCAAGCTGATGTACGATACCGCCGCCAACGCCGGCAGCGAGCATCACGGCGACTTCCCGTTCCCGCGCGAATATCGCGGCGTCTATCTGGAGCGCCGGCGCGAGAGCGGCTTCCAGCTTTACAACACGCTCGGCATCGCGCGCGGCGACAAGGCGGCCTATGCGCAGCAGGCGCTGCAGAATTTCAATTTCTTCGGCGCGCCGCATGTCGCGATCATTCACACCGACGAGGCGCTCGGTGTTTACGGCGCGATCGATTGCGGCGGCTATGTCAGCAACTTCATGCTGGCGGCGCAGGCGCTCGGCCTCTCCACCATTCCGCAGGCGGCGCTGGCGTTTCATTCCGACGTCGTGCGCAGGCACTTCGGGCTCGGCGACGACCGCCGCGTGGTGTGCGGCATCTCGTTCGGCTATGGCGACACCGAGCACAAGGTCAACAGCTACCGCACCTCGCGCGCGACCATTCCGGATACGGTGACGTTCGTAGGGGAGTGAGAAGCACTTTTCTTTTCCTCTCCCCTTGCGGGAGAGGGTGGTTTCGAACGTCGTGAGAAACCGGGTGAGGGGTCGTGGCTTGGTGACGGCCGCCCCTCACCCGCCTTCGCTTCGCTCCGGTACCCTCTCCCGCAAGGGGAGAGGGGTTATTCTCAAAACCGCGGCTTCCGTTTTTCCTTGTACGCCGCGACGCCTTCCTTGATCTCGTTGCCGCGCATACTGTCGCGCTGGCGCTGGTCGGCGGCGTCTTCGTCGAGCTTGCCATGGGCGATCTCGTTGATGGTCCGCTTCATGCCGCGCATCGCCATTGGCGCGTTGCCGGCGAGCGTGGCGGCCAGAGCATCGACCTCGCGATCCAGTTCGGCGGCGGTCACCATCTCCGTGAGATAGCCGATCCGCAGCATCTCGGCAGCCTCGATTTTCTGCGCGGTGAGGAACAGCTTCTTCGCCGCGTTGACGCCGAGGCGCGAGACGTAGCGCGACACGCCGCTCTTGTAATAATGCAGGCCGAGCCGCGCCGCCGGCATGAACATCTCGCAGGTGTCGACGCCGATGCGGAAGTCGCAGGCCAACGCCAGGTCGGTCGCGCCGCCATAGACGCCGCCGTTGAGCCGGCAGATGGTGGGGAGCGCGAGATTCTCCAGGCGGTCGGCCACCACCTCGAACGCCGATCCCGCGCTTTGCTCGTCGGCGGCGCTCGCGGTGCGCTCGGCGATGGTGCCGAGGTCGAAGCCGGCGCAGAACGCGCGACCCGTTCCGGTCAATACCAGCACGCGGATGTCGGGATCGGCCTCGACACGATCGAACAGGGCCATCAGCGCCGCGAGGTCGGACGGTTGCAGGCGGTTCAACAGCCGCGGCCGGTTGAGGCGGATGGTGACGCGAGATCCGTCCCGGGTCAGGATCGGTTCGCTGGCGGTGTCGTCGGTCGTATCCGGCATATTCTTGGTCTCGCGCTTGCCGTGGAGGCAAAAGCATTGTGAGATTGGTCGTATCGTTGACGGAGTTGTGATCGCCCGGCGTGCGCCGGCGTGCAAGCTGCATCATCCATCACAAGAGCGGTTACTTTTGCAACAGGTTAGCTCCCATGGACGTGTCCCATCTCGCGCAGACGTTCGGCAGTCTGTTCGTGTCGATCTTCGTGGTCGCGACCTATACCATGAAGACGATGATCCCGCTGCGTGTGTTCGGGATTCTCACCAACGTCATCCTGATCGCCATCGCTATCGCGACCCATCATTATCCGACGCTGGTGCTGCACGGCATCCTGCTGCCGCTCAATGTCTACCGGCTGCACGAGATGCTGCAACTGGTGCGCGACGTGAAGAAGTCGGTCAACAGCGACCTGTCGATGGACTGGCTGAAGCCATTCATGACCAAGCGCACCTGCAAGGCCGGCGAGGTGCTGTTCTACAAAGACGAGAAGGCGGAGGAGATGTTCTACATCGTCTCGGGCCGCTATCGTCTGGTGGAATCCGAGATCGAATTGCCGGTCGGCGCGCTGGTCGGCGAACTCGGCATGCTGTCGCCGACCCACGAACGTACGCAGACGCTGGAATGCATCGCGCCGGGCGCGGTGCTGAGCGTCACCTATACCCAGGTCGAGGAGTTGTTCGTGCAGAATCCTGAGTTCGGCTTCTACTTCCTGAAGCTCGCCAGCGCGCGGCTGTTCGAGAATATCGGCAAGCTGGAGGAGCGGCTGGCCGAATATACTTACGACCGCGCGACGGCGGCACCGGCATGACGCGACGGAGCGCAATGTGAGCAGCATCGCGGATTCATTTCGTTTCCTGTTGTCCGATCTCACCGGCGTCGATGATTGCGCGATGCCGACGGTGCCGGTCGGTGTGCCGGAAACATTGCGTGCTGAGATAGCGGACGCAATTGCCGCGCTGATCACGTATCAAGGGCCGAGCTATGCGGAGCTTTACGTCCACCGCTTGCGAAGATTCTCGCGCCGGCGCGATGTCGATGCCGCGCTGCTCGGCCTGATTGCGCGCGAGATGGCGCGGCGGATGTGTTACGACGATCCGATCCGCATCGCGCAGCATCACCTCGCCACCGCGCATGGCGATGATGCTCTGACGTCGCGTCATCGTTTCCGGCTCGATGAATTGTTCGGCGCGCTTCCCGGCAAGATCGGTTGGCCGCTGCTGATGGGCTGCGAGCGGGCTGGCTGGACCCATCTGCCGGTGTCGATGCGGTTCAACGCGTGTAGCGGCGCGGGGCGATTGCGGCTGCGGCTGGAAGCCGGGATGCGACGCTGGCGGTTATTCTCCGCGCGCTACGCGTCCGAGCGCGCGTGGGTCGAGCGCTGGTTGCACATGATCGACCGTAGCCTGACCAAACAACCCGCCGCCGCTTTGGCGATTGCCGGCACGGCCGCGATGATCCAGGGCAGCGGCGATAGTTACCGGCGAGGTTTGGCCGATTGGCATGCGTTGATCGACGGCATCGTCAAACCGACGCTCGATGGCGTGCTGCCGGTTGCCGATCTTGCCGCCGCCGTGACCGAGATCGTGATGCTGTCGCGTGGCGGCGCATCGCGGCAGGTGGTCGCCGCGATTGCACGGATTCGGGAGGCGGCGAACCGTGGCGCGTAACCCCGCATTCGGGCTTGGCAATCCATCAAATGCCACTGGGCCATTTCCATTCCGATGGAATCGGAATGGGGCTCCAGCGTCTTGTTTGACGCGTTTTCTTGACGCGAACCGGTATCCACTTCGCTCGAAAACGCTATAATCTGATCAGGTGCGTTGCCTGAAAACGCGATCGCGAAGGACGTCAGCTTGGTATTTCCGAACATGTCTTCCGCGGTAACGGTTGGGCCGTTGGTCGGCTGGATGCTGGCCCTCACGGTCAAGCATGTGATCGCGGATTTCCTGCTGCAAAATCAGTGGATGGCGGCCGGCAAGGACGCCAAGACCGGATGGGCGCTCCCCCTGCTCACGCACTGCCTGATCCATGGCGTGCTGACCACGGCGCTGGTGGCGGCGGTGGCGCCGCGTTTCTGGTTCATCGGCCCGGTGGATTTCGTTATTCATCTGGCGATTGATCGCGCCAAGGGTTTTTGCGTCGCGCGGTTCGATGTCACGCCGACGCACCGCTGGTTCTGGTGGTTGATCGGCATCGATCAGGCGCTGCACCACCTGACCGGCTTCGCGCTCGCCATCTGGCTTGCCGCCAATCAATAACAACAAAAGGAGACGTGATGTCCGAGGCACCGCTTGCCGAGCAGACTGTCGATGTACGCGGCCGACGCATGGCCTATCACGCGCGCGGCGAGGGACGGCCGATCCTGTTCCTGCACGGCAATCCGACATCGTCCTATCTGTGGCGCGACGTCATTCCTGAACTGGAAGGCCATGGCCGCTTGATCGCGCCAGACCTGATCGGTATGGGCGATTCCGACAAGCTGCCGAATCCACAACCCGACACCTACCGCTTCACCACGCATCGCGATTTCCTTGATGGATTCATCAGCGCGGTAATCGGCAACAGCGAACCGGTGGCGCTGGTGGTGCACGACTGGGGTTCGGCGCTCGGTTTCGATTGGGCCAACCGTCATCGCGACCGCGTGCGCGGCATCGCGTACATGGAGGCCATCGTCCGGCCGATCGCCGGCTGGGAGGAATGGAGCCCGTCGGCAACGCCGGTGTTTCAGGGCTTCCGCTCCGACAAAGGCGAGCAGATGATCCTCGACCGTAACCTGTTCGTCGAGCGTGTGCTGCCGGGCTCGGTGCTGCGCAAATTGTCGGACGCGGAAATGGCCGAATATCGCAAGCCGTTCGTGCAACGCGAAGACCGCTGGCCGACGCTGACGTGGCCGCGCGAAATTCCCATCGCCGGCGAACCGGCGGACGTCGTCGCCATCGCCGCGGCCTATTCGCAATGGCTGGCGACGAGCGACATGCCAAAACTGTTCGTCAATGCCGATCCCGGCGCCATCCTGATCGGCGCGCCGCGGCAGTTCTGTCGCACATGGCCTAACCAGACCGAGGTGACGGTTCCAGGCTCGCACTTCATTCAGGAGGATTCCGGCGCGGCGATCGGACGGGCCATCGCGCAATGGATGACCGCGAACGGCATTTGAGCCGCCGATGGAACCGCGATTCTGATTCGGGAACAAAGCGCAAGTGGATAGATCACGCGTCGTCAGGCGTGGTTAACTCGTCGTTAGGAATTTACAGAGCATTTTCGTGACCGGGGGATTTCTCCGACCAGGAATATGCCATGTGGTCCAGCCGCGAAGCGTTCGAGAATGATTTTTGCCCGGTTCGGGACGATCTGCTTGGCCAAATGTATCGCGCCAACCAGAACGGTCTGCCGCAACTGGTGGAAAGCGTGTCGCCCGACGTGCGGGCGATGCTGGCGTTGTTCTGTTATCGCCGCAGCCATCTGCACGCGCTGGCGATCGCGATCGCAGGAAGCTGCAACGAGCGTGATCTGATTCAGTTCGGCGGTCGCGTCGGCGCGGCGCTGTACGATCTGTCGCGCAGCACGCCAGCCTCGCGTACGGCGCAGGCGTCCCATGGCGGCCGTAAGCCGGTGACGCTGTCGACCAAACCGCTGACGACGCTGGCGCCACTCGAGGATATCGAGGACGACGAGCAGCAGCCGCAAGTGGTGATGGCCTGATCGGATCGGCTGTTGGCTTAAGGCGTCTGCCGGTGATCGGAGCGTTGCCACACGGTGCATCACCTCTCCCCGTTGGGGAGAGGTCGGAGCCGTATGCTCCGGGTGAGGGGGTTATTCGCCATAGAGACTGTAACCCCACACCCCCACCCACAACCCAAGGGAAAGGGAGCGCGCAATGTTTCTTGGGGAGTGGTTTTTTAAAAAATTTTTGTGGTT
>JBQCHY010000047.1:0-2795 GCA_051954235.1 Xanthobacteraceae bacterium | reverse complement strand
CGAGATTCTTTGCCCATGATCGACCTCTATCTCGCTGCGATAAGAGGCCGTATTAATTCAATCCGGCCCTCAATTTCTCCGTCATTGCGAGGAGCTTTAGCGACGAAGCAATCCAGCCGCCCCCACCCCAACCCTCCCCCGCATGCGGGGGAGGGAGAAGGGAGGGGGATTGCTTCGCTTCGCTCGCAATGACGACTCAACTTAAACCGCGAGAAACCCACCATCGACCGGCAGCGTCACGCCGCTGACATAGGACGCCATGTCGGAGGCGAGAAACACCACGGGGCCGATCAGTTCGTCCGGTTGGCCGACGCGACCGAGCGGAGTGCGGCCGACGAAGCCGGCAAGCCGCGCGGGATCTTCGCGCGTGGCCTTGGTCATCGCGGTCTCGATCACGCCCGGCGCGATGGCGTTGACGCGAATGCCGTCGCGAGCAAGTTCGCGTGCCAGCGATTGGGTGAGCAGCTTGACGCCGCCTTTCGACGGCGAATAGCCGAGCGTATCGGCAACGCCGACGAAAGACGCGATCGAGCCGATGTTGATGATGCTGCCGTGCGTTTGTCGTAAGGCAGGCAGAAAGGCGTGGGTGACGTTGAAGACGCCGTTGAGATTGACGTCGAGCACGCGCCGCCAGTTGTCATGCGCGCGGGGCGAGTCGATGGTTTCGCGGATGATGATCCCGGCATTGTTGACGAGGATTGCGACGGGGCCGATTTCCGCACCGATGGTTTTCGCGAGCGCCGCGCAGGCGTCCGCGTCGGTGACGTCGAGGTGAAACGACCAACTGCGCCGGCCGCGCGCAGCGATCGCCGTCGCCGTGTCCTTCGCCATTGCCGCGTCGATATCGGTCACGACGACGTCGGCACCGTGCGCGGCGAGGCCGAGCCCGATGGCGCGGCCGTTGCCTTGTCCCGCGCCGGTCACCAGCGCCAGTCGTCCGGCCAACAGTTGTGGTTGCGGTGTGTTCATGGTTCAGGCGCTCTGTGCTGCGGCGGAGGCGAGGTGGCGGCCGGCGATGTAGCCGAACGTCAATGCCGGGCCGAGCGTGATGCCGGCGCCGGGATAGTTGCCGCCCATGATGCTCGCCATGTCGTTGCCTGCCGCATAGAGGCCGGGGATCGGCTGGCCGCTAGCGTCGAGCGCGCGCGCGTTCTCGTCGGTGCGGATGCCGGCATAGGTGCCGAGATCGCCGATCACCATCTTGATGGCGTAGAACGGGCCGCGTTCGATCGGCGCGATGCAGGGGTTGGGGCCATGCAATGCATCGCCCTGATAGCGGTTGTAGGCGCGCGTGCCCTTGCCGAAACGCGAATCGGTGCCGTTGGCGGCTTCCGCATTGAACTCGGCGACGCTCGCTTCAAAGTTCTTCGCATCGATGCCGGCGGTCTTCGCGAGTTCACCGAGCGTCGCGCCGCGCATCAGGTAACCTGTCTTGAGATGATGGCCGAGCGGCATCGGGAACGGCGGCACGCAACCGAGCCCGTATTTGCGCAACGACTGGTGATCGCAGATCAGGAACGCGGCGATGTCCTCGCCGGGCTTCGCGGCCTTCACCATTGCCTGAACGAAGTCGTGGTACGAATTGCCTTCGTTGGTGAAGCGGCGGCCGTCGCGCATCACGGCGATGACGCCGGGTTTGGCGCGGTCGATGAAGTGCGGCATCACGCCCTTGCTGCCGTCCTTGCGCGTCGTCACCGACACCGGCACCCAGGCCGCCGCGTTCGGCAACCGATCCTCGACGCTGCCGCCGGCGGTTTCCGCCAGACGCAAGCCGTCGCCGGTGTTGCCGGTGGGGCCGGGCGAGTAATGCTCCGCGCCGGTCGGCGCGTGCGGGAACATCGCCTTGCGCCGCGCCACGTCATGCGGGAAGCCGCCGCAGGCGAGCACCACGCCGCGCCGTGCATTGACGCGCACGTCCTTGCCTTCGTGCTGCACGATGGCGCCGCGCACCGCGCCGTTGTCGACGATCAGTTCGCGCACCGGTGACGACAGCCACAGCGGCACCTTGAGATCGAAGGCCGACTTGGCGAGACGACCGGCGAGGGCGTTGCCGTTGGTCAACGTCATGCCGCGGCCGTGCCTCATCACGTCGCGGAAGTGCTTCGACAATCGCTTGGCGACGTAGAACGCCGACGTCAGCGATTTCGTCGCGCGCATGAAATGGATGATCTCCTTGCCGGAGCCCAGCATCATGCCGAACACCGTCAGTTCCGGCAACGGCGCGCCGAGATGCTTGATGTAGTCGCCGAGTTCGCGGCCGTCGAACGGCCGCGTCACCATCGAGCGGCCGCCCTGCGTGCCGCCCGGCGCCTCCGCGTGATAATCGGGGAAGGTGAGCGGCATGTCGAAGCGCAGCGCGGTCTGGGTGGTGAAGAAATCCACCGCCTCGGGGCCGGCCGACAGAAACGCGTCGACGCGCGCGGCGTCGAAGTTGTTGCCGGCCTCGTGGCGCAGATAGGTGCGGGCGGCGTCCGGGGCTTCTTCAATGCCCCAGGCGCGCGCCAGCGAGGTGCCCGGAATCCACAGCCAGCCGCCGGAGCGGGCCGTGGTGCCGCCGAAGCGCGGCTCCTTCTCGACGATCAGGACCTTGAGGCCGCGATGCGCGGCGGTGACCGCCGCCGACATGCCGGCGGCGCCGGAGCCGACCACCAGCACGTCGCAATCGTAAGTGTTTGCCGCGTTTGTCATCGTCGTTACCTTAGAATTTGATTCGAAGTGAGGTTTGTTGCAAAGCGCCCAAACAACCTCGGCGTCGTCCCCGCGAAGGCGGGGACCCATAGCCCCTGGCCTTGATA
>JBQCHY010000046.1:0-33530 GCA_051954235.1 Xanthobacteraceae bacterium | reverse complement strand
CGCGCCAAAAAGCCCGCCAAGGTCGCCATCATCGCCATCGCACGAAAACTCCTCACCATCCTCAACCAGATGGCCAGAGACAACACCCCATGGCGACACAAACACTCTTGACCATCAACACAGTCGCCAGTCCTTGCTTCGCGGCTTTCTGGATTGTGTCGCTACGCTCGCAATGACGACTGCTCGCTACACCGCCACCGCGTTCGTCGGCGTGCGGAATTCGCCACTGGCCTTGTCGAGAATGTAGAGATCGCCTTTGGCGACGCCGAAGTAAGCGCCGTGCAGCAGCAGCGTGCCGCGTTCGACCTTGGTGCGAATGCACGGGAACGTCATCAGGTTTTGCAGGCTGCGCTTGATGACGCCGTGCTCGAGCCGGGTGATGAAGGCGTCCTGATCCTCGCCGGCGAGCGGCTTCAGCTTGGACGTGTCCGGCTCGATGATCGACATCCAGCGGCCGATGAAATCGCCGGGCGACAGCGGCGCGCTATCCTGCGTCAGCGCCTTGACGCCGCCGCACTGCGCATGGCCCATCACTACGATGTGCTTGACGCGCAGCACTTGCACCGCAAATTCCAGTGCGGCGGAAACGCCATGCGCCTCGCCGTCCGGCGCATAAGGCGGCACCAGATTGGCGACGTTGCGCACCGTGAACAGTTCCCCCGGCCCCGCGCCGAAAATCGTCTCGGGCGCGACGCGCGAGTCGGAGCAGCCGATCAGCATGGTTTCAGGCGACTGGCCGTGCTCGGAGAGTTCACGATAGCGCGATTGTTCGGCGGGCAACCGAGTGGCGGCGAAATCGCGGTATCCCGCGATCAGATGTTTCGGGAACGTCAGCATGAGCGTGGCCTGATGATGAATGATGGCCCTCATGAACCATAGCGATCCCACCGGAACAAGGCTTTCTCTCAACCGCGCGCGATGTTAGGGCTTTGAGTCTGTTCCTGCGTCAGGCAGCAAGCCGCGCGAATGATTGAGGAATCGCATATGACCCGTCCCCGCCGCAGCCTGTTGTTCATGCCGGGTTCCAATGCGCGGGCGCTGGAGAAAGCGCGCACGCTTGCCGCCGACGGCCTGATCCTCGATCTCGAGGACGCGGTGGCGCCGGACGCCAAGTCGCTGGCCCGCGATCAGATCGCGCGCGCGGTGGCCGCAAGAGGGTTCGGCAAGCGCGAGGTGCTGATCCGCATCAACAGCCTCGACTCGCCGTGGTGGCTCGACGATCTCAACATGGCGGCGGCGGCACGACCGGACGGCATTCTGGTGCCGAAAGTCTCGACGGTGGAAGATCTCAAGCTGGTCGCGGACCGGCTCGCCGAGGCCAACGCCGATCCGGCCGTGAAGGTATGGGCGATGATCGAGACCGCGCGCGCCATTCTCGACGCCGACAAGCTCGCCGCGCAGGCGCGTGATCCGGCCATGCGGCTCGCCGGCTTCGTGTTCGGCCCCAACGACATCGCGCGCGAAACCCGCATCCGCATGGTGCCGGGCCGCGCTACCATGCTGCCGATCATCACCCATTGCGTGCTGGCGGCCCACGCCCACGGCCTCGAGATGCTCGACGGCCCCTATGGTGACATCGGGAACATGGATGGCCTCCGCGAAGAGTGCGCGCAGAGCCTCGATCTCGGCTTCGACGGCAAGACGCTGATCCATCCGAGCCACCTCGCGATCTGCAACGCCGCCTTCACCCCACCTGCGGATGAAGTCGCCAACGCCCGCAAGATCGTCGCCGCCTTCGACCTGCCGGAAAACGCCTCGCGCGGCGCGATCCAGCTCGACGGCCGGATGGTGGAGCGCCTCCACGCCGAAATCGCCCGCCGCACCATCGCCATCTCGGATGCCATTAGCGCGCTGGAACAGGGCTAGCGGTGAATTGGGGGCGGAAATGCCCCCAACGTGGTTCCGTCGCTTGTCAAACCGTGCTACCCGACGGCCTTAAATCCCCCAGGAACCACAGCCATGTCCGACACTCCGCGCCGCGTGACCCGCGCACTGCTTTCCGTTTCCGATAAGACCGGCCTGATCGATTTCGCCAAGGCGCTTGCCGCCCACGGCGTCGAACTGGTGTCGACCGGCGGAACCGCCAAGGCAATCGCGGCGGCGGGCTTGAAGGTGCGCGACGTCTCCGAACTCACCGGCTTCCCGGAAATGATGGACGGCCGCGTCAAGACGCTGCATCCGAAGGTGCATGGCGGCCTGCTCGCGATCCGCGACAACGCCGAGCACGCCAGGGCGATGACCGATCACGACATCGCTCCGATCGATCTGTTGGTCGTCAATCTCTATCCGTTCGAGGCGACCGTCGATAAAGGCGCGCCCTACGAGGACTGCATCGAGAACATCGACATCGGCGGCCCCGCGATGATCCGCGCCGCCGCCAAAAACCACGACGACGTCGCGGTCGTGGTCGAAGCCAGCGATTATCAAGCGGTGCTCGACGAACTCGCCGCCAACAACGGCGCGACCACGCTCACGCTGCGCCGCCGCCTCGCCGCGAAAGCCTACGCGCGCACCGCCGCCTATGACGCAGCGATCTCCAACTGGTTCGCCGTGCAACTGAAAGACAATGCGCCGGACTATCGCGCCTTTGGCGGCCGCCTCGTGCAGTCGCTGCGCTACGGCGAGAACCCGCACCAGACCGCCGCGTTCTACCGCACGCCGGACCATCGTTTCGGCGTCGCCACCGCGCGGCAGGTGCAGGGCAAGGAGCTGTCCTACAACAACATCAACGACACCGACGCCGCTTACGAATGCGTCGCCGAGTTCGACGCCAAGCGCACCGCCGCCGTCGCCATCATCAAGCACGCCAATCCCTGCGGCGTCGCGGAAGGCAGCGATCTCGTCTCGGCCTATCGCAAGGCGCTCGCCTGCGATTCCACCTCCGCCTTCGGCGGCATCGTCGCGCTGAACCGTACGCTGGATGCGGAGGCCGCGCGCGCCATCACCGAAATCTTCACCGAAGTGATCATCGCGCCGGATGCGAGCGAGGAAGCCATCGCCATCGTCGCGGCGAAGAAGAACCTACGGCTGCTCTTCGCCGGCGGCCTGCCCGATCCGCGCGCGCTCGGCCTCACCGCCAAGACCGTAGCCGGCGGCCTCTTGGTGCAGAGTCGCGACAACGCGTCGGTCGACGACATGGCGTTGAAGGTCGTCACCAAGCGCGCGCCGAGTGAAGCCGAATTACGCGACCTGCGCTTCGCTTTCCGCGTCGCCAAGCATGTGAAGTCCAACACCATCATCTACGCCAAGGATCTCGCCACCGTCGGCATCGGCGCAGGCCAGATGAGCCGCGTCGATTCCGCTCGCATCGCCGCGCGCAAGGCCGAAGACGCCGCGCGCGAACTGAAGCTGAAAGAGCCGATGACGCGCGGCTCGGTGGTGGCGTCGGATGCGTTCTTCCCGTTCGCGGACGGCATGCTGGCCTGCATCGAGGCCGGAGCCACGGCCGTGATCCAGCCCGGCGGCTCGGTGCGCGACGACGAGGTGATCAAGGCCGCCGACGAACACAACATCGCCATGGTGCTCACCGGCACCCGGCATTTTCGGCACTGAGCAAAGCCTCTCAACCCCGTCATGGCCGGGCTCGTCCCGGCCATCTACGTCTTTTGAGATGTGCCGCTATGAAAACGTGGATGCCCGGGACAAGCCCGGGCATGACGAAAGTTTAGTTTGCTCGAAGCTCTACTCCCGCACCCGCGTCAGCAGCGTCAGGCCCAACAGGAACAGCACCACGATCACGCCCATGCCGGCTTTCTGGCTGGCGGTGGCGGCGGTGACGATGCCGATCAACAACGGCCCGATGAACGACGTCACCTTTCCGGTCAGCGCGAACAATCCGAAGAACTGCGTGATGCGATCCCTCGGCGCCATGCGGATCAGCAGCGAGCGCGATGCCGCCTGCAACGGTCCGCCCATCATGCCGATCAAGCCGCCGAGCACGAGATAGGCTTTCTCCGCCGGCGAAGCGAACAGCGCGCCGCCCGGCTGCGGCGGCGTCACCGGAATGAGCAGGATGGAGTCGCGATCCACCATCAGGATGGTGAAGCTGGCCAATAGCAGCACGGCGAGCGCGCCGGCGATCACTCGCTTCGGCCCGAAGCGATCGTCGAGCTTGCCGCCCATCCACGCGCCGAACGTGCCGGCGATCGCCAGCAGGATGCCGAAGGTGCCCATCTGGATGGTGCGCCAGCCAAAGGTGCCCGCCGCATAGATGCCACCGAACGCGAACAGCGAGATCAGGCCGTCGGTGTAGAGCATGTTGGCGAGCAGGAATGTCGCGATCGACTTCCGTTTCGGCAACTCGCTCAGCGTTTGCCGCAACTCTCGCAAGCCCTCGCGCAACGCCTCGCGCACCGGCCGCTTCGACGGGAAGTCCGGCGTCAGCAGAAACATCGGCAGCACGAACACGACGAACCATAATCCGGTGAGCGGCCCGACGATGCGGTCGCCCTGATGCATTGCCGGATCGAGCCCGAACAGCGGCATTAAACCGAACAGGGTGCGGCCACTGTCGGGACTGCCTGCGAGAAAGCCGAGCACCAGCACGAGGCTGAGAATGCCGCCGATGTAGCCGGTTGCCCAGCCTGTGCCGGACAAGCGGCCGATCTTCTCCGGCGGCACCAGCGACGGCATCATCGCATTGTTAAACACGGTGGCGAACTCGACACCGACCGTCGCAATCGCATACGCGATCAGCACCGGCAGGATCACGCTCGGATCGCCTGGCTTGCCGATCCACATCAGGCTCGAGCCCAGCACCAAGAGCGCGCCGAACACCGCGATCCACGGCTTGCGCTGGCCGCTGGCGTCCGCAATGGCGCCGAGAATCGGCGACATCAGTGCGATCAGAAATCCCGCCGCCGCCGTGGCGAAGCCCCACAACGATTGGCCTTCTGCCGGCGTCGCCGCCACGAACGTCGCGAAGTACGGCGCGAACACGAAAGTCGTGATCAGCGTGAAATAAGGCTGTGCTGCCCAGTCGAAGAAGATCCACGATACCACCGCCGAACGCGGCGGATAGGCCGTGGGGATGTCTGCGCGCGTGGCGGCCGCTACCGACATGGGATCATTCCTTGGGAATCGCCTCGCGAATCATCGAGGCATTTTGCGTACCGCATCCGCCACCGTATAGCATGACGGGTATGTGCTTGCCGATACGATGCCGGCGTCACAAATCTGTTGCGATCCGCCTGCCGCGGCCAGAGGAGTCTCGATGATCATCCACCGCTTCGATCGCCGCGTGCTGCTGGGCGGATTCGCGTGGCTGCTGGCGTTTGGCATCACCGCGACGGCGCAGGACATGCGGCGCGGCGCTTATGTGCCGCCGCCCGCGGCTGCTACGCATCCGGTCACGGCCGCGCACGGCATGGTGGTGGCGCAGGAAAAGCTCGCCGCGCGGATCGGCCGCGATGTGCTGGCGCAGGGCGGCAACGCGGTGGACGCGGCGGTCGCCACCGGCTTCGCCATGGCGGTGACCTATCCGCGCGCCGGCAACATCGGCGGCGGCGGCTTCATGCTGATCCACCTCGCGGAAGGCAACAAGGATATCAGCATCGACTATCGCGAGACGGCTCCGCGCGCGGCGACGCGCGACATGTTTCTCGGCGCCGATAGCAAGCCCGATCCTGCGAAGTCGCGGGATTCGGCGCTCGGTATCGGCGTGCCCGGCACGGTGGCGGGCCTGACGCTGGCGCTAGAGAAATACGGCTCGGGCAAATTCACGCTGGCGCAACTGTTGGAGCCTGCCATTGCACTGGCACGCGACGGGTTCATCGTCACGGATGACGGCGCGGATACCTTGCCCGGCTGGCACAAGCGGTTGGCGCGCTGGCCTGCAAGCGCAAAGATCTTTTCACGCGAGGACGGCTCGTCGCTGCGTGAAGGTGACAGATTGATTCAAATCGATCTCGCTTCGACCTTGGAGGCCATCGCCGCTCGGGGCCCGCGCGGCTTCTATGAAGGCCCGGTCGCCGACAAGCTCGCGCAAGGCATTCAAGCCGCTGGTGGCATCATCACACAGGACGACTTGAAGCATTATCGCGCGATCGAACGCGAACCGGTGCGCGGCAGCTATCGCGGCTACGACATCGTCTCGATGCCGCTGCCGTCGTCCGGCGGCGTGGTGCTGATCGAGACGCTGAACATGCTGGAAGGCTTTTCGCTGCGCGATTTCAAGCAAGGCTCGGCGCCGTCGCTTCATCTGTTGATCGAAACCATGAAGCGGGCTTACGCCGACCGTGCGCGCTTTCTCGGCGATCCCGCTTTCGTCAATGCGCCGATTACCAAATTGACGTCAAAGGATTACGCTGCACGCCAACGCGCCAGCATCGATATCAATCGTGCGACGCCATGGAGCGACATGCTGCCGCTGAAGCAACCGCATGAGGGCGACAACACCACGCATTTCTCCGTGGTGGACAGTCACGGCAACGCGGTGAGCAACACCTATACCCTGAATTTCAGCTACGGCGTCGGCCTCGTCGCGGACGGCACCGGCGTGCTGCTCAACAACGAACTCGACGACTTCACCGCCGCGCCGGGTGCATCGAATGCTTATGGCCTCGTCGGCTTCGAGGCCAACCTGCCCGGTCCCGGCAAGCGGCCGCTGTCGTCGATGACGCCGACCATCGTGCTCAAGGATGGCAAGGTGGTGCTGGTCGCGGGCTCGCCCGGCGGCAGCCGCATCATCTCCACGGTGCTGCAAGTGGTCGTCAACGTGCTCGACTACGGCATGAATGTCGCCGCCGCCGTCGATGCGCCACGCCTGCATCACCAATGGCTACCGGACGAGGTGCGCGTCGAACAGGGTTTTCCGCAGGGCGTGCTCGATGAACTGAAAGCGAAAGGCCATCGCATCGTGACGCCGATGGGACAGACCTCCGCCAATTCGATCGCGATTGCATCGAACGGTTTGGAAGGCGGCCCCGACCCGCGCACGCGCGGCGCGGAAGCGGCGGGGTATTAGCTCCATGTCGTCCCCGCGAAGGCAGGGCCCCATATCCCCCGCGTCAATTGTGGCTGCGATACCTTCCACTACAATCTATTAGCGCCTTCCACATCACGATCGGCACGGCGTATGGGTCCCCGCCTTCGCGGGGACGACGATTTTCGTGTGAGACGTCCGAACACCAAACGAGCTTTCGGTGAAGCGCCATCCGAATAATAGAACGCACTCCTTCAACCTTCACGCCTTCCCCACCGTATACGGTCCGCCTTTTTCCAGCGCGCGCTGATAGGCTGGGCGGGCGTGGATGCGTTTGAGGAAATCCATCGCCTTCGGGTGATGCACGGAGAGGCCGGCGCGCGTGGCGGCGGCTTCCAGCGGAAAGCTCATCTGGATATCCGCCGCGGTGAAATCGTTGCCGGCGAACCATTCGCTCTTGTTGAGTTCGGTTTCCCAGAACGCCATGTGCTGCTTGAGTTGCGGATCGACCAGCGTGGCCAGCGCCTGCCCGGTGATCTTCTTCACCAGCGGCCTCAGCAACAACGGCGAGCGGCGCGGCATCAGCGAGAAGATCAGCTTCATCAGCAGCGGCGGCATCGCCGAGCCCTCGGCGTAGTGCAGCCAATAGGTGTAACGCAGCCGCTCCGGCGTGTTCGGCGGCGGGATCAGCCGGCCCTCGCCGTAGTTGCCGACAATGTATTCGATGATCGCGCCGGATTCGGCGATGGTGTTGCCGCCATCGGTCACGACAGGCGATTTGCCGAGCGGATGGATCACCGCCAGTTCGCGCGGCGCCTGCATGGTCGGCAGCCGCTGATAGCGCACCAGCTCGTAAGGCACGCCGAGTTCCTCCAACAGCCAAAGCACCCGCTGCGAACGGGAATTGTTGAGATGGTGCACGGTCAGCATAGGAAACTCCTTGAGCGGCGGCCGGCATCGCCGCATGGCGGGCCAAACCCGCCAAATCAGGCAGCGATTCCAACGCTTTTGCAACCTGCAAATATCTATCCGGGTAATATTGACAGCTAATTTTTGCCCGGATAAAAAACGGCAACTCTTCTCGGAACTCTCGCCATGAGCAATCCTGCCAACTTCACGGTCTTCGAGAACGACCATCGCGTCGCCACTGGGCCATTGGCCGAGGTGGCGCTGGTGGTCAAATGGATGGCTGACCGGCCGGGCGCGTCATCGGTCCTGATTTTCGATGACGCCACCGGCCGCACCATCGATCTCGACCTGCGTGGCAGCGACGCCGAGGTGGTGGCGCGGCTGCAACCCGCTCCAACCCCGCCGCCCCCGGCCGCCGAGCTGCCACGCGGGCGCGGCCGGCCGAAGCTCGGCGTCGTCGCCCGCGAGGTGACGCTGCTGCCGCGCCATTGGGACTGGCTCGCCATGCAACCGGGCGGCACCTCGGTGGCGCTACGCAAGCTGGTCGAGGAGGCTCGCCGCCGCAACGGCGATCACGATCGCGCCCGCATGGCACGCGACGCTGCCTATCAGTTCATGTCGACGATGGCCGGCAACCTGCCGGACTTCGAGGAGGCATCGCGCGCGCTGTTCGCAAGCGACCGCCATCGATTCGCCGAACTGATCGCGTCATGGCCTCCGGACATTCGCGATCATATCGTCAAACTTGCTTTCAACGACGTTGCCGGCTGAGCGGCGCAGAAGGACCATTCATGAGCGCCCCCGTCGTTCCCCTCTGGCGGACGTATATCGTCTTCCTGTTGCCGATGATGCTGAGCAACATCCTGCAAGCGCTGTTCGGCACCATCAACAGCATCTATCTCGGGCAGATGATCGGCGTCGACGCGCTCGCCGCCGTCGCCGGCTTCTTCCCGGTGATGTTCTTCTTCATCGCCTTCATCATCGGGCTCGGCGCCGGCGCCTCGGTGCTGATCGGGCAGGCTTGGGGCGCGCGCGAACCGGAGCGCGTCAAGGAAGTCGCGGGCACGACGCTGACATTGGCGCTGCTCGGCGGCGCGGTCATCGCCGTGTTCGGCGGCATCTTCACCCGCGATCTGTTGATCGCGCTGGCGACGCCGGCCAATGTGCTTGATGCCGCGACCGATTACGCGCGCATCATGATGATCGCGATTCCCGCGACCTTCGCCTTCCTGCTCCTGACCTCGATGATGCGCGGCGTCGGCGACACCGTGACGCCGCTGTTTGCGCTCGCTTTCTCCACTGCGATCGGCCTCATCGTCACGCCCGCGTTGATCCAAGGTTGGCTCGGGCTACCCAAGCTCGGCGTCGCCAGCGCCGCCTACGCCTCCGCAATCGCGTCCGTCGTCACGTTACTCTGGCTCGCGATCTATATGCGCCGGAAAAAGCACGCGCTGGCGCCGGACCGCGCTTTCCTGCGCGGCATGATCCCCGATTTCGCGCTGCTGGGCAAAGTGCTGCGGATCGGCCTGCCGACCGCGGTACAACTCGTGGTGATGTCGCTCGCCGAACTGGTGTTGCTGGGCATCGTCAACAGCTTCGGTTCGGATGCGACCGCCGCCTATGGCGCGCTCAACCAGGTGCTGGCCTATGTGCAGTTTCCGGCGATCTCGATCGCGATTACCGCTTCGATCTTCGCCGCGCAGGCGATCGGCGCCGGTCATGTTGACCGTCTCGGCGCCATCGTCAAGACCGGCTTGTGGCTCAACCTGCTGATGACCGGCGCGCTGGTGTTGTTGGGCTATCTGCTGTCGCGGTTGATCATCAGCCTGTTCATCATCGACGAGAACGTGCTGGAGCTAGCGCAGCACGCGCTGCATATCGTGCTGTGGAGCACGGTGCCGTTCGGCATGGCCGGCGTGTTCTCGGCAACGATGCGCGCCAGCGGCACGGTGCTGGTGCCGACGCTGCTGTCGATCGTGTCGATCCTCGCCGTCGAGGTGCCGGCCGCGATCCTGCTCAGCCGCTTGCTCGGCCTGAGCGGCGTCTGGACCGCCTATCCGATTACCTTCTGCGCCATGCTGCTATTGCAGATGGCATTCTACTGGTTCGTCTGGCGCAAGAAGAAGATCGAACGGCTGATCTGAAGGCGCGGGCCGCGCCCGGCCTTATATGATAACCATCATAAAAAGTGGTGGACGAGGCCGTCCGGCTGCGCCACACTCCTCACGCATTGTCCGAGGAGCCTCCCATGAGCCAGCCGCCCCGCCCGCAATTCCTGTTCGATTTCGGCAGCCCCAACGCCTATCTCAGCCACAAGGTCATTCCGGCCATCGAGAAGCGCACCGGCGTCACCTTCGAATATGTGCCGATCCTGCTCGGCGGCATCTTCAAGGCCACCAACAACAAGTCGCCGGCCGAAACGCTGGCGGGCATCAAGAACAAACGCGAGTTCATGGAGCTTGAGACGCAGCGCTTCCTGAAGCGCTTCAACGTCAAGCCCTACATCTGGAATCCGAACTTCCCGGTCAACACCCTGATGCTGATGCGCGGCGCTGTCGCGGCACAGGCGGAAGGCGTGTTCGAGAAGTATGTCGAGGCCGGCTTCCATCACATGTGGGAAGCGCCGAAGAAGATGGATGACCCCGAGGTGCTGGGCAAAGCCCTGACTGCGTCGGGGTTAGACGCCGCAAAACTATTCGCCCGCGCGCAGGAGCCGGAGATCAAGAACAAGCTGCTGGAGAACACGCAAGCCGCCGTCGCCCGCGGCGCGTTCGGCTCGCCTACCTTCTTCGTCGGCGACGAAATGTTCTTCGGCAAGGAACAGTTGCGCGAGGTCGAGGAGTTGATCGCGGGGAAATAGTTAGTTTTGTGATGGCCGGACTTGTTCCGGCCATCCACGTCTTTCTTGCCGATACGCTGCAAAGACGTGGATGCCCGTGACAAGCACGGGCATGACGCCGCGTATCATCGAATTCGATCGTACAGAACCGCGCCTTAGGAGACATCCCATGCCGAAGCGTAACGCAACCGTCGCGGTGATCGGCGCCGGCGACTATATCGGCGCCGAGATCGCCAAGAAATTCGCCGCCGAAGGCTTCACGGTATTTGCCGGCCGCCGCAACGGCGACAAGCTCGCGCCGCTGGTGAAAGAGATCGAGGACGCCGGCGGCTCCATCGTCGCGCGTTCGCTCGATGCCCGCGAGGAAGGCGAGATCAACGCCTTCCTGCAGGACGCCGACAAGCTCGCGCCGCTGGAAGTGACGATCTTCAACGTCGGCGCCAACGTCAATTTCCCGATCCTGGAAACCACCGACCGCGTGTTTCGCAAAGTCTGGGAAATGGCCTGCTGGGCCGGTTTCCTCGCCGGGCGCGAGTCGGCGCGGCTGATGCTACCGCGCGGCCAGGGCAACATCTTCTTCACCGGCGCCACCGCGTCCTTGCGCGGCGGCTCCGGCTTTGCGGCATTCGCCAGCGCCAAGTTCGGCTTGCGGGCGGTCGCGCAGGCGATGGCGCGCGAACTGGGGCCGAAGCACATCCACGTCGCGCATCTCATCATCGATTCCGGTGTCGACACCGCCTGGGTGCGCGAGCGCCGTGAGCAGATGTGGGGAAAGGAGGCGCTGAACAATCCCGACCTGCTGATGCCGCCGGCGTCCGTCGCGGACGCCTACTGGCAGCTCTATCAGCAGCCGAAGAGCGCGTGGACGTTCGAACTGGAAATCCGCCCGTTCGGCGAAAAGTGGTAAAGACAAAGCGAATAGCGAATAGTAAGTAGCGAATAGATCGGCCTTTCCTGCTATTCGCTACTTACTACTCGCTATTCGCTCAACTCACTAACAAATGGGAGCAACCCATGCGCATTCTGGTTCTCGGCGCCGGCGCGATCGGCGGCTATTTCGGCGGGCGCTTGCTGCAATCCGGCGCGGACGTGACGTTCCTGGTACGGCCGCGCCGTGCCGAAGAACTCAAGCGCGACGGCCTCGTCATCAAGAGCCCGCATGGCGACGTGACCTTGCCGAAACCGCCGACGGTGCTGGCGCAGGATTTGCAGCAGACTTTCGATATCGTGCTCCTGACCTGCAAGGCGTTCGACCTCGATGACGCCATCGCCTCCATCGCGCCCGCCGTCGGATCGCAGACCGCGATCATGCCGATGCTGAACGGGATGCGGCACCTCGACGTACTTGACGCGAAGTTCGGTCGCGACCGCGTGCTTGGCGGGCAGTGCTCCATCGCCGCGACGCTGAATACCGATCGCTATGTGGTGCAGTTGTCGCCAATGCAGGCGCTCGGCTTCGGCGAGCGTGACGGCACCCTATCGGACCGCGTGCGCCAGGCCGACGAAATTTTCCAGCGCGGCAACTTCGACGGCAAGGCTTCGACTACCATCGTGCAGGACATGTGGGAGAAGTGGACGCTGCTGGCGACGCTCGCTTGCTCGACCTGCCTGATGCGCGCAGCGCTGGGCAAGATCCTGCAAGCGCCGGGCGGCCGCGACTACATTCTCGGCGTGCGCGACGAAATCCGCGCTATCGCCAGCGCCGCCGGCTATAATCCGCGCGCGCCGTTCATCGAGCGCATCACCGGGATG
This sequence comes from Xanthobacteraceae bacterium, assembly GCA_051954235.1. Classification (GTDB taxonomy): domain Bacteria; phylum Pseudomonadota; class Alphaproteobacteria; order Rhizobiales; family Xanthobacteraceae; genus 62-47. The sequence goes on along the minus strand of JBQCHY010000046.1, from coordinate 21,108 downwards.
TTGACCACCGAAAGTTCGCCCTTCACCGCCTCGATGTTCCGCGACATTCAGGGCAATCTGCCGATCGAAGCCGATCATATCGTCGGCGACCTGATCGCCCGCGCCGACGCCGCGAAGATCGACGTCCCGCGCCTGCGCGTGGCGTATGCGCATCTGAAGACGTACGAGGCACAGCGGGGGTGAGCCTTTGCCTATCAGGTGCGATGAGCAACTTATCGCGAGGGGCAACTTCCCAGGCCCGTCATGCCCGCGCTTGTCGCGGGCATCCACGTCTTGCAGAGAGTCCACAAGCAAGATGTGGAGGCCGGGTCATAGGCGAGCGAAGCGACGCCGTTCTTCGAACGGCTATGCCCGGCCCTGACGGCAAACAAACCGAATAAACGTGAGCGGTTCGATAGACCGACGTTCCTCACAACCGCGACAGATAATGCGCCAGCGCTGTGATTTCTTCCTCGCTGAGCGGATAAGCAACGTCGGCCATCGCCGCACCGCCGCCGCCCGAGCGCACGCCGGATTTGTAATCGCGCAGCGCCTTGAGCAGATAATCCTCACGCTGGCCGGCGATGCGGGCCACCGCCTTGGTGCCGGCGTAGCTGTCGGTGTGGCATGACGCGCAGCGCCGTCCCTTCGCAGCCATCTCGCCCTTCTTCGACAGGTCGGGATTGTCGTCCGCTGCCCCCTTCGGCGGCGTCAGCGAGGCGAAGTAAGCGCCGAGGTTGCGGACGTCGTCATTCGTGAGTTGTTCCGCCATCGGCGTCATCACGTCGCTCTTGCGCGCACCACCACGGAAGAACACCAGTTGCCATTGGATGAACTGATCCGGCTGGCCCGCCAGCGACGGCGTATTCTCCATCTGCGAGATGCCGTTCTCGCCGTGGCAGGCGACGCACATCTCCGCCTTGGCCTTGCCGGCAGCGATATCGGCGGCGTGAGTCGATGCTCCGGACAGAAGCAGAGCGACCGCTGCCGCGAGAAAAGTCATTCGCATACGAATACGTACCTCCGCCGTCATTGCGAGCACTCGGATCAGCGCTCCGCGCTGTCCGAGCACAGGCTCCGCGAAGCAATCCAGTGGCCCCACCCCAACCTTCCCCCGCAAGCGGGGGAGGGAGAAGGGAGGAGGATTGCTTCGTCGCTTGCGCTCCTCGCAATGACGGGACTTGGTATCCCGCTAGTGATCGGCGCTTTACTTCGCCGCCTGCGCCTTGTCGTAGCTGACGCGATAGATCGCGCCGGCCCAATCGTCAGCAATCAGGATCGAGCCGTCCTTGGCCTGGATGATATCGGCGGGCCGGCCGAGATAGTTCTGCTTGCCCTCGATCCACCCCGACGCGAACACCTCGGTCTTGGGATTCTTGCCGTCCGGTCCGACGATCACCCGCACGATCCGCGCGCCCTGATACTGATGCCGGTTCCACGAGCCGTGTTCAGCAATCAGAATGTTGTTCTTGTATTCGGCCGGGAACATGCTGCCGGTATAGAACTTCATGCCGAGCGGCGCGACGTGATCGCCGAGCTTGACCACCGGCGGCGTGAACTCCGAGCACTTGTGGCCCATGGCGAATTTCGGATCGGGAATGTCGCCCTGGTGGCAATACGGATAGCCGAAGTGCTCGCCCATCTTCGAGATCATGTTGAGCTTGTCGCTTGGCGAATCATCGCCCAGCCAATCGCGCGCATTCTCGGTGAACCAGTATTTGCCGGAGCGCGGATCGACGTCGCCGCCGACGCTGTTGCGGACGCCGAGCGCCACCAGTTCGGCATTGCCGGTTTTGGGATCGACGCGCCGGATCTGCGACACGCTGGTCGGAGGCAGGCCGATGTTGAATGGAGGACCGAGCGGAATGTAGAACCAGCCGTCCTTGTCGACCGCGATGTATTTCCAGCCATGCGCGGCGTAGGATGGCATGTCGTCATACACCACCTTCGGCTCCGGCATTTTGTCGAGATTGGCCTCCGGATTGTCGTAGCGCATGATCTTGTTGATATCGACCACGTAGAGCGCGCCGTTGAGATAAGCGAGCCCGGTCGGCATCTTGAGGCCCTTGAGAATGGTCTTGACCTCTTTCTTGCCGTCCTTGTCGGTGATCGCATAGACGTTGCCGAGGCCGAACGAGCCGACGAACAAGGTGCCCTTGTCGCCCCACGCCATTTGCCGCGCCGCCAACACGCCCGAGGCATAGACTTCGATCTTGAAGCCCTTCGGCAGTTTGATCTTCTTCATGGTGTCGGCGAGTTCGGCGTCCGACATACCGGTCGGCGGGCCGGACGGCGGCGCGAGGCCCTTCTGCGCTTCCGTCTCGTCGCCGAGGAACCAGTCGTCCGGCGGATGAGTCCAGAATTCCTTGTTGCCGGATTGATAGCTCTTCAAGCCGTCCGCCGCGGTGGCCTGCGGCGCGCCGCCGAGCGACAACGCCGTCGCCAGCGCCAGAACCGATCCTGCAATTGCTGATTTCATCGCGTCCCTCCCTGAATCAATGTTGTGACCATTGTTATTGTCGATAGGTCGCCAAAGTGACATCGCCGCGCGATGGATTTGGCGTCTGCGAGATCGTGCGAGAGAGCGGGACGGTATCATATTCATTGGAACGGAGAAGCGCGTTCCACGCGCGGCTGGCAGGACAAAATATCGTGAGAGGTCGCAATAATAACCGCGCCAACGATGCGGATCATTTGAATCGCATTGCGCCGCGTGCGGCGCACAATGCCCTGAGACCCGTCACAACCGCTTCACGGTCAGTCGCGCAGTGCCGGCGTTGTTGCGATAGAACACGTCGTACCAATGCGGGATGCCGAGCACTGCGTCATTGACGAAGATAAAGAGTTCGCCGCTGCGCGTCGGCTTGATCACGGACTCCACCTTGCCGTTCTCCGGATCGGGATCGAGGAACACCTCCTCGCCGCCGGTCGCGCCGTAGCGCAGCACCAGGCGGAACCACGGCCGCGTCAACTCGCGGCGTAACGGCACGCCGAGCAGCAGCCACGCGCGCTGCGACCAGCGCGGCGCGTCGGTGGTGTAGAATCCGCCGAGCGGCGACGGGATATCGCTGTCGTACCACGGCGCGGTGATCTCAGCTTCCACGCGATAGCGTGCGCCGAACCCCTCCACCGTGACGCCGGTGCCGGCACACAGATGCGAGGTCGCGAAATCGAACGCCGCCGCCTCGCCACGCGCCAGCCCTCGCGTCCTCGGGCTTTCATTGCAAGTGAAGCCGGCGACGTCCTGCACGTTGTAGAGCAGATGGCTGCCGAAGGTGATGCCGAGGTAAACAAACAGCGCCGCAAAGAACGTCGGCGCCCAACGGCGTTTCAACTGGCGGTGAAACCAGATATAGGCCGCACTTGCGCGCAACCGATAAATCCAATTGGTCGGCAGGCCCGCGGGCGCGCCGGGCGTCCGTTGCCAGATCGCATTCATCGCATCAGTAACGCCGACCGCCAGCCGCGTGCCCCAATATGTCAACGCGATCGCAAGCGCCGATAGCAACAAGAATTGCCACGGACTACGCGCGTAGGCGTTGATCCAGGTCTGCGCAAAACCCGGCAGGAAGCCGCCGATCAGGCGGACGATGTCCGACACCCAGCGGATCGAGCTGGTGTATTCGTCCGCCGCCGGCAGCGAACGCGCCAGCGGGTAGAGCAACAGCCACGCGGTGGCGCCGACGGTGGCGAAATAGACCAGCCGCCGCTTCCAGATCTCGTTCCAGACGTGCTCCTGCGATTTGGCGCGCGACGCCGCCTCGATGTTGCTTTCGAGGCCGTATTGATCCGGCGTCAGCACCGTGCCGTCGTCGATCACAATATCGTAGGCGTCGGGCAATCCGACCGGTGCGTAATCCTGCGAGCGGCCGGCGATGCGCTTGAAGGCGCTGGCATGAATCTTCGGCCGCACGACCACCACTTCGTCGTTCTTCGAAAAACGGTAATGGCACAGCTCCGCCAGCTTGCGCGGCCCGTAGCGATAATAGCCGCCGAGCCCCTTGCGCGGATCGTACAGCCGCCCGTCCTTGTCGCACATCGAGACGGCGTTCTTGAAGCTGTCAGGATCGGCCGGCGGCGTACCGCGATCGGACTTGAAGCGCAGGCCGCAACGCTGCGCTTCTGTCATCATCCAGACCAGCGGAATGTAGGCCAGCGCATCGTCGGGATAGCCACCGCCGACATTGGAATGCACGCCGGCGAACCACACCTGGCTGATTTGCTCGTCTTCGATATGGCGTTGGCCGTCGTCGCGCGGCGCGAGCGGCACGGTGCCGCGTTCGTCCCACAATTCCGGATGGAACGTGGTGCGCGGTTCGTCCAGCGACAGCGCCTGACAAGCACGCGTCACCCGTTCGAGATCGAGCCGGTGATTGGGCAATTCAAGCGGCCAGATCCAGCGGCTGACGCCGCGCGTCATCTCGTCCATCGGCAGGCCGTAGGCGGCAACCGTGTCCCACACGCCGATGAAGCGGATGCGGCTTACGCTGCGATTGTCGGCCTTGTCGTAGCGCGGCAGCAGCATGTCGCGCAGGGCGCGGAGCGGTTTCTCGATATGCCAGAAGGTGTGATAGCGCTCGCGGCGATAGGCGCGATAGGCGGCATGCGCCTTGCGGTCGAGTTCGCATTCGCTGTCGGCAGAGACAAAACCCTGATTGAGGATCAGCCCCATCACCACGCGAATGGTGAACGCGCCGCGGCTGAGGCCGAAGCCGAACAGCTCATCGCTGTCGTCGCGCCAGTTGCGGCAGGCGAACTTGTAGATGTCGATGACGTTGCGCTTCAGCCCAAAACCGAACGCGCCGCCGAGAATCGCCAGCGGCTTGAACGACGAGGTGCCGACGCCGTCGTCATAGAACGCCACCTGATCGGAGCCCGCGAGATCGAGCGCCTCGAAGGTGCGCCAGACATTGGTGCGCCATACTTTCGCGGCGGAATTGCCGGTGCCGTCGGACAACAGGATGATCTTGCGGCCCATCTGACGGCCTCCGCAGCGGCGGCTGACATCCGCGTGACGCGTGAAGAATTGCACATTCGCTGCGGACGAGGAAGCCACCGCGTTCCACCGTCGTCACGGCGATTTTACCGACAATTCGAATCAATCACGGATGCCGGGAATAAATCCGGCGCACCCCGAGTCTCCTCCGCATGCAACGCACCTGCGATGGAGCCTCGCCATGACAGACAAACCACACGACCCTAATGATAGGCACCTGACCCGCCGTCACGCCCTCGAGTGCATGGTGTGGGCCGGAACCGGCGTGCTCTGGACCATGAGCGGCGGCGTCCCCGTCACGCGCGGCCTGCTCGGCGAAGCGAAAGCCGCGACCGACACCGGCTTCAGCTTTCTGCAAATGAGCGACAGCCATATCGGCTTCAACAAGGCCGCCAATCCCGACGCGCTCGCGACGTTGCGCGAAGCCGTGGCGAAGGTGAAGGCGCTCGCGGCGAAGCCGTCTTTCATCATTCACACCGGCGATATCACCCACCTGTCGAAGCCTGCCGAATTCGACAACGCCGATCAGGTGTTCGGTGAAACGAGCCTACGGATGCATTACGTCCCCGGCGAGCACGACATCATCGATGAAGCCCGCGGCAAAGCCTATCTCGACCGTTACGGCAAGGGCGCAAAGGGTGCGGGTTGGTACAGCTTCGACGATCACGGCATCCACTTCATCGGGCTCGTCAACGTCGTCGATCTCAAGAGCGGCGGCCTCGGCAATCTCGGCGCCGAGCAACTGGCGTGGCTCGAAGACGACCTGCGCAACAAGAGCAGCAGCACGCCGATCGTGGTGTTCGCGCATATCCCGCTGTACGTCCTCTACGAACAATGGGGCTGGGGCACCGATGACGGCGGACGCGCGCTGGCGCTGTTGAAACGGTTCGGCTCGGTCACCGTGCTCAACGGGCATATCCATCAACTCGCGCAAAAGGTCGAAGGCAACATGACCTTCCACACCGCGCTGTCGACTGCGTTCCCGCAACCGGCGCCCGGATCGGCGCCTTCGCCCGGCCCGATGGTGGTGCCCGCCGAAAAGCTGCGCGGCATGCTCGGCTTGTCCTCGGTGACATTGCGCCAGACCGGCACGCCGCTCGCTATCGTCGATTCGACGCTCGCCAAGTAATTCGACAAGTAATCGGACCTCACCGCCATGACATCGCTGTCTCATCACGACTCACGACCATCCATCCGCAATTTCCGTCTCGCGATTGTTTTTGCAATTGCGACGGGTCTCGGCACCGGCATCCTCACTGCGCGACAGGTGCGCGCCGCGACGGAGACGCCGGCCGCGATCACCATCGACAATTTCACCTTCGGTCCCGCGAACCTGACGGTGCCGGCGGGAACGACCGTCAAATGGACCAACCACGATGACATTCCGCATTCCATCGTCGCCACCGACAAGGCGTTCCGTTCGGCGGCACTCGACACCAACGAGAGCTACACCTTCACGTTCAAGACCGCCGGCACCTTCGCGTATTTCTGCGGCCTGCATCCACACATGACCGGGAAAGTGATCGTGACGCCGTGAGCAAATCGCGGACCGTCCCGCGCGGATGGCTCGCGAATGTGCTACACGGAAGCCGGTATTCGAATTGTCCGGGCGTATCGAGGTAACGAAAATCATCGTGCGGACCAGCGACGACAGCGCGTTGTTCGATGACGTCTTCCTGCCGCATCTTCAGGAGGCCTATCGTCTCGCGCGCTGGCTGACGGGAAACGCAAGCGATGCCGACGACGTGGTGCAGGAAGCCGCGATGCGCGCCTTCCGCGCCATCGGCAGCTCAGATGTGATCAATCCACGCGCATGGAGCCTGACCATCGTGCGCAACACCGCCTATAGCTGGCTGATGAAGAACAAGCCGAAGGATGTCGTGTTCGCTGAGGACCTCGGCGAAGCCGACCGCGAGAGCCTCGATCGCGACGCGGCCGATGGCCGGCACAACAAGACGCCCGAGGATGTCGCCATTCTCAACGCCACCACCGAGGAAGTGCGCAAGGCGCTCGCGGCGCTGCCGGCGCTGTTTCGCGAAATCGTCGTTTTGCGCGAGATGCACGAGTTGAGTTATCGCGAGATCGCCTCCGTCACCAACCTGCCGATCGGCACCGTGATGTCGCGCCTGTCGCGCGCGCGGCAATTGCTGATCGGCGCTCTGGGCGAGGTCCGACCATGACGCCGTCCGTGTCACACAACGACGACCTGACGTTGCAGGCTTACTGCGACGGCGAACTCGATGCGGCTGCGACCAGCACATTCGAACAACGCCTCGCAACCGACGCCGATCTGCGACGCCGGTGCGATCAGGTGATGGCGCTGCGTGCGCGGCTTCGCGGATTGTCCGAGGAGGCGCCGCCAGCGGATCTCACAGCCCGCATCAGGGCTAACGCCCGCGCGAGACCGCAACGCCAACACCACTGGCCATGGCGCGCGATGGCAGCGTGTCTGTTGATCGGCATTCTCGCCGGCAGCACCCCGATGTGGCTGCTCCATCGCGACCAGGTTTCCGATCAAGCCGCCAGCGTCATCATCGGCAATCATATCCGTGGCGCGCTGGCGCCGCAGTCGTTCGACGTGGCGTCGTCGGACCGCCATACGGTGAAACCGTGGTTCGCGGCGCGCGTTCCTGAGTCGCCCAAGGTGCCTGATCTGGCGCAGGCCGGATTCGCGCTGGCCGGCGGCCGGATCGACGTGATCGGCCAGACCCCGGTACCGACCATCGTTTACAAGCACGCCGCCCATGGGATCAGCGTCACCGCGCTGCCCAAGCGTGAGGCCGTCGCCGCCGACACGACTGTCGCGGGCTATCACCTGCGAAGCTGGCGCGATGGCGACTTCGTCTATGTCGCCGTGTCCGATATCCCGGAAACCGACCTCGCGGCCTTCGAGCGCGCCTTCATCGCCGAGGGCCGACAGCTCTGACCAAGAGAATTTCTTCCGACGACGAAATCGCGATCGGCGATGCCTCACCTCTCCCCATCGGGGAGAGGTCGGAGCCGCAGGCTCCGGGTGAGGAGGAGCGAATATCGTTGAGGCTGTAACCCCTCACCCCAACCCTCTCCCAACGGGAGAGGGAGCGCTCAGCATGTCGCGGCAGACATTTTCATCAAAACCCGATGTCCCTCTAACCTGCGCGTCCAGAAACGACAAAGCCGCCTTGCGGCGGCCGGTCGATCGGTATTTTTACGCTTGGGTTTCTGGAGCGGGCGAAGGGATTCGAACCCTCGACCCCAACCTTGGCAAGGTTGTGCTCTACCCCTGAGCTACACCCGCATCCGAGAACTCCGGCGGCGCACCGCCGAGCGGCAGAGCTATGCCAAAAGCGGCCTGCGAATGCAACAGCCTGACGGCGTCCGGCGCGAATAAACCGCGCGGCGACGACTTTTACCGTTGTCCCGCCCGGCCGTGTTCCATCGGCGATATCCGGCGGATCGCCGCCGCAGCCGCGACCGGCTCGCCCAAGACATTGTTATACAATGATTTTTGGCAAAAAGTCGCCGACTTCCGGGCTTCACATCGACCTCGCCGCCACCACGGTTGCGGCATGGCGGCGGATTGCAAATCGTGCCCCGCCACGCCATTTACAGCCCGACCGCCGCGTTTCATCCGGCAAGCCCAGAACATCAGGTGAGGTTAACGTGACAATTCTCGAGCAGGGTGACGGCGGAATGCCGCCGGCAAGCGCCGATCTCATCAAGGACACCACCACGCAGACGTTCATGAAGGACGTCATCGAGGAATCGAAGCGCCAGCCGGTGCTGATCGATTTCTGGGCGCCCTGGTGCGGCCCCTGCAAGCAATTGACGCCGATCATCGAGAAGGCCGTCCGCGCCGCCAAGGGCAAGGTCAAGCTAGTGAAGATGAACATCGACGAGCATCCGGCGATTCCCGGCCAGATGGGCATCCAGTCGATCCCGGCCGTGATCGCCTTCGTCAACGGCCAGCCGGCCGATGGTTTCATGGGCGCGCTGCCGGAGAGCCAGGTCACCGCCTTCATCGACAAGCTGACCGCCGGCATTCCCGATGCCGCCGGCGATATCGCCGACCTGTTGGCCGAAGCCGAAGCCGCACAGGCCGCCGGTGACCTCTCGACCGCCGCCGCGATCTATTCGGAAATCCTCGCCGCCGACGCCGCCAATCTTCCGGCGCTCGCCGGCCTCGCCCGCTGCTATGCCGAGAGCGGCGCCATCGAGCAGGCCAAACAGACGCTCGCGCTGGTGCCGGAAGCCAAGCGCACGGACGCCGCCGTCAGCGCCGTGCAGGCCATGATCAATCTCGCCGAGCAGGCGACCTCGCTCGGCCCCGTTACCGAGTTGGAACAGAAGGTCGCCGCCAATCCGCTTGACCATCAGGCGCGCTTCGATCTCGCCACCGCGCTCAATGCCGCCGGCAAGCGCGGCGAGGCAACGCAGCATCTGCTTGAAATCATCAAGCGCGACCGCAAATGGAACGATGACGGCGCGCGCAAGCAACTCGTGCAGTTCTTCGAGGCCTGGGGCGGCGCCGACGACGCCACCGTCGAAGGCCGCAAACGCCTGTCGACGATCCTGTTCTCATAGAACCAGACAACAAGGCATCATCCCGCACATCAGGGCCAGCCATGCCGATCAATGCCGAATATCGCGGTCCCGCCGAACTTCCGGAAGTGATCCCGGTGTTTCCGTTGCCGGGCGCACTGCTGCTGCCGCGCGGCCAGATGCCGCTCAACATCTTCGAGCCGCGCTATCTCGCGATGGTCGACGACGCCTTCCGCGACGGTCATCGCCTGATCGGCATGATCCAGCCCGATGCCGCGCACACCAGCAACCCTGACTATCCAACGCTGTTCAAGGTCGGCTGCGTCGGCCGCATCACCCAACTCGCCGAATCCGGCGACGGTCGCTACCTCCTCGAACTCACCGGCGTCTCGCGCTTCAGGGTGGTCGATGAATTGTCGGTGCTGACGTCGTACCGGCAGTGCAAGGTGGATTTCTTTCCGTTCGTCGACGACTTCACCGCGCGCAAGGGCGAGGATGACGTCGACCGCGCCACGCTGCTCGAGGTGCTGTCGGACTTTCTCAAGGTCAATCACCTCAAGGTCGACTGGGACGGCATCGAGAAGGCGCCCAACGAAGCGCTGGTCAATGCGCTGGCGATGATGTCGCCCTACGGCCCCGCCGAGAAGCAGGCGATGCTGGAAGCACCGGATCTGAAGACCCGCGCCGAAATCCTGATCGCCGTCACAGAGATGGATCTCGCCAAGAAGCGCACCAGTGGCGACCCGCCGTTGCAGTAGAGCGTTTTCAGTTTTGATGGAACCACCAACCACGAACGATGCGCGCTCCCTCTCCCCATAAGGGCGTTTACGCCCGTCTTCGATGGGCTATGGGGAGAGGGTTGGGGTGAGGGGTTACATTCACAATGATGGTCCGTTCCCCCTCACCCGGAGCCTTCGGCTCCGACCTCTCCCCGATGGGGAGAGGTGATGCATCGTCCGAGGCGACTCCATCAGAAGCGAGAAGGCCCTAGCAGCCTGCTCAGTACCCCGCGATCGCAAAGGCCGACACCGCGCCGAGCAAAACCCAGCCGAAGTGCCGGCCGCGCGTCGCCCAGGCATTGATCAGCATTGCGAACAGATAGTTCGCCGCCATCGTCGCCACGATCCAGTGCCGCGCCGTTTGCGATTCGAAATACGGCGTCGCGATCAGCAGCGCGCCGCCGGCGATCCACGCCACCGTGCTGCAATGCCAGACCAGCCGCACCAGCAACTGCAAGCGCGGCGGCGTCACGGTGACGTGCGGAAACAGTTTGGTTTCACTCAGGACGGCATGGATCAGCGCGACGACGATCGCGGCCACGCCGGCGATTTGAAGGAAAACATCCCGCATCGGAGCCTCCATACAGTTATGTATGGTTCATACGCCCGCGCTTTGCCCGCGTCAATACAGTCATGTATGGTGAAAGGATGACGGATCAGCTCTCGGCCACGGACTGGCTCAAACAAGGTCTCAAGACGCTGACGACCAGCGGCTTCGTCGCGCTCAAGGCGGAGCCGCTGGCGAAAGCCATGGGCGTTTCGCGCGGCAGTTTCTATTGGCACTTCGCCGACGTCGCCGCCTTTCATGCCGCGCTGCTCGACTATTGGCGCGAGGTCGCCGCCGAACGCGTTATCGCCGCGCTCGAAACCGAGGGCCGCAGCGAGGACGCGTTGCGGCGGCTGATTCGCACCGCCTTCGACACCCGGCTCGCGACCGAAGCGGCGATCCGCGGCTGGGCCATGCACGAGCCGCTGGCGCGCAAGGCGGTTGATGCGATCGACCGCCGCCGAGTGTCCTACATCGCGGGCCTGCTGGAAAAATCCGGATGGCCGCCGGCGCGCGCAACGGCGCAGGCGCAAATTCTTTACTGGGCCTTCGTGGGGTTCACGCTGAGCGACCGGCAACTTGCGCGGAAGCAACAGCAGGACGCGATCGCGGAATTGATCCGGATCGTGGCGCCGCAAGGCCGTCGCTAGTCCGGCAAGGTGTGATAAAGAACCGGGAGCCTTCACCGGAGATGACCATGCCCCAGAACGAGCATCCTGAATCCAGCGTCGATCGGAAGCTGCTGGAGATTCTGGTGTGCCCGCTCACCAAAGGGCCGCTGGAATTCGACGCCGCGCGACAGGAGCTGATCTCGCGTTCCGCCAAACTCGCCTACCCGATCCGCGACGGCATCCCGATCATGCTCCCGGAAGAAGCCCGCCCGCTGGACTGAGACACGACTGGCGCTCAGGCGGGTGAACGCTGCTCGGGCCTCTTCGACTTCATCATTGCAATGACGATTGGCGGCGTTCAGGAGCATGACCTCTCCGTCGCCATGGCCGGGCATAGCCGTTCGAAGAACGGCGTCGCTTCGCTCGCCTATGTCCCGGCCATCCACGTCTTTCCTTTTTTGACGTCCCAGATCGTGGATGCCCGGGACAAGCCCGGGCATGACGGAAAGACTGATGCAGACGGCTCGCCCTTGGAGACGGCAATGCGCCGGCCGACCTCATTGCCGCGCCTGGAGGCAAAATTTTCAGCCCGAGTTCCTTCCCACCGCCCGGCCGGCGACGATGCCCTGATTGCGCGCAGGTGAACTTTCTCCCCCATTGATCGGAAGGAGAATTTTCTCCCCACCCCGCCAATCGCAGCGAATGATGTTTTGTTATTTTCTGCATCACCGCCTCTGACGATAGAAATTTGCTACACCGGTATCAATTGAAGACAACGCGACCGACGCAACGGCGCCGATCCGCTCAAGTGATCCCTGTTGGAGGAGCCTTCCATGGCCCGTTTGCCCATTCTCACCGTCGAAACCGCCCCCGAAGCCGCCAAGGACGGAGTCTCCAAGGCCGAAAAGGCCAACGGCTTCATCCCGAACCTCATCGGCCTGCTCGCCAACGCCCCGGTGGCGCTGGAAACCTACCAGACCGTGTCCGGCATCAATGCCCGCAGCGGCCTGTCGCTGGCGGAGCGCGAAGCGGTGCAGATCACCGCCGCCGCGACCCACGGCTGCGGCTTCTGCGTCGCCGGCCACACCGCCGTTGCCTATAAGAAGGCCGGGCTGACCGAGGACGTCGTCAACGCGCTGCGCGCCAACGCCAAGGTGCCGGACGCTAAACTCAATGCCGTCGCCGACTTCACCCGCGCGGTGATCCGCAGTCGCGGCGCGGTGGCGGACACTGAACTCGCCGCCTTCAAGGCCGCCGGCTTCAACGATGCCAACGCGCTCGAAGTCGTGCTCGGCGTCAGTCTCGCGACGCTGTGCAATTTCGCCAACAACCTCGGCAAGCCGGACCTCAACCCGCAGCTTCAGCCTTACGCTTGGAGCGGCGCCCCCACTTCCGTCGCGGCCGAGTAAAGGCACTGACCATGACCACGCTTCCCGCCGACCTCACCGCCTGGCTCGACCAAACGGCCACGCACCTCGACACCAGCAACGACGCGGCGGCGCAGGTGCTGCCGCGCCTCGCCAACGCCGGCCTGTTCGGCATCGGCGTGCCTATGGCGTATGGCGGCAGCGGCGGCGACATCAACGACGCCGTCGCAGCGATTAGCGCGGTCTCGGAGCGATCGCTGGCGGCGGGATTCGTGTTCTGGGGTCACCGCACCTTCATCGAATATTTGTTGCAGACGCCGAACGTCGCGCTACGTGACAAGCTGTTGCCGGAGCTTCTGGCGGGCCATCGCGCCGGCGCGACCGGGTTGTCAAACGCGATGAAATTCCTCTCCGGCATTGAGGAGTTGCAGATCAAGGCGCAGCGGCAGGATTTCGGCCTGCGCGTCGACGGCAAGCTGCCGTGGGTGACGAATCTGCGCCTCGGTGGCTTCGACGTCGCCGCCGCTATACAGGGCGACGGCCACGCGCCTGCGTTCGTCGCCGTGCTATCATCCGACGACGACGGGCTCGAACGCTCCGCCGATCTCGACCTGATGGCGATGCGCGCCACCAGCACCGCCGCACTGAAGATCGACAACGTCCGTATCGGCGAAGATCGTATCCTGCACAGGAACGCCAGCGAATGGTTGCCGAAGGTGCGGCCGGCATTCCTGGCGCTGCAATGCGCGATGTCGAGCGGCCTCGCCCGCCGTGCGCTGACCGAGGCCGGGGCGCGCCTCAATCGTGAGCGCGACGTGCTGGCGCAGCCGGTGATCGAACTCGAAGCCGCGTTACGCGCTGCTAAAGCTGCACTTCGCGATGGCTTGAACGGCAACCGCTTCATCGAGCACCCGGCGCAGCTGTTCCGCCTGCGTATCCAGCTTGCCGAAATCGCCGCTGAAGCCTTGCAACTCGAACTCTACGCCGCCGGCGGACGCGCCTATCTCTCCGGTCCCGGCGAAGGCTTTCAGCGCCGTCAGCGCGAAGCCGCGTTCCTGCCAATCATCACGCCGAGCATCGTGCAATTGAAGTTGTCGCTGCAAATCCACGAACAACCGGCGGCGATCTCCGCCATCGCGTGACGCCATGACCCAGCTCGCCCTTCACACTTCACGCCACGACGCACCGGCACTTGAAACGCCAGTGCTGCAAGCACGTGACGTCGCCTTGCGTTATCCCGGCCAGTCGCGCGCCACGATCGAGGGATTCGATTTCGCACTGGCTTCCGGCGAGACGGTGAGCCTGCTCGGCGCCAGCGGCGTTGGCAAATCCAGTCTCCTGCGCGTACTCGCCGGGTTACAACCGCCAACCTCCGGCAGCGTGACCATGAATGGCGCACCGCTCGACGGCGTGCATCCGCGTGTCGCCGTCGCGTTTCAGGATCCGAGCCTGTTGCCATGGCTGACGCTGGAGAAGAACGTTGCCTTCGGCCTCGACTTCAAGCATCAGCCGAAGCAATCGCGCGCCGAGAGCGAGGCACGCGTCGAGATGGCGATCCGCGAAGTCGGCCTCACGCAATCGCGCCGCAAGTTTCCTGCTGAACTGTCCGGCGGGATGGCGCAGCGCACGGCGCTGGCGCGCTGCCTCGCACGCAAGCCGGAAATCCTGCTGCTCGACGAGCCATTCGGTGCGCTCGACGAAGTCACCCGCACTGAGATGCAGCATCTGTTGCTGAAAGTGGTGCGCGACTTCTGCACCGCCGCGATCCTGATCACCCACGATATCGACGAGGCGCTCCTCGTCTCGGATCGCATCCTGCTGCTCGGCGGCGCACCCGCCAGCGTGATCGGCGAATGGCGCATCGATCTGCCGAAGCCGCGCGAGGATTTCATCGCCGAGCTTGGCGCGATCCGCGTCGATATCCTCTCGACGCTGCGCGACACCGCCCCACGCCGCGCCGCATAATTTCCGTCGCGGCGCGAATGCGCTCGCGCGAAACGATACCTGAAAGGCCTGTCATGTCCGCCGATGAGTTTACCCGTTTCGATGTGTCACGCCGGCAGATGCTCAAGCTCTCCGCGTTGTTGACGGCCGGCGGGGCCGCGCCGCTGCTGCGCGCCTACGAAGCCCGCGCGCAAGACGCCGACGCACCACTGCGCATCGGTTATCTGCCGATCACCGACGCGACGCCGCTGCTTGTGGCGCACGGCAAGGGCTTCTTCGAGGAGCAAGGCATCAAGGCCGAGAAGCCGGTGCGGCTGCGAAGCTGGGCGCAGGTGTTGGAAGCCTTCATTTCCGGTCAGGTCAATGCCGTGCATCTGTTGTCGCCGATGACGGTGTGGGCGCGCTTCGGCAGCAAGGCTCCAGCGAAGGTGGTGGCGTGGAATCACACCAGCGGCTCGGGCTTGAGCGTGCTGCCGCACATCAACAGCGTGAAGGATCTCGGCGGCACCACCGTCGCGATTCCATTCTGGTATTCGATCCACAACGTCGTGCTGCAAATCCTGCTGCGCGAGAACGGCCTGACGCCGGTGTCGAAGCGCACCGGCAAGCCGGCGGCAAACGAGGTCAATCTGGTGGTGATGGCCCCCGCCGACATGGTGCCGGCGCTCGCCTCGAAACAGATCAGCGGCTACATCGTCGCCGAGCCGTTCAACGCCGCCAGCGAAGTGCTCGGCGTCGGCAAGATGCTGCGTTTCACCGGCGACGTCTGGAAGGACCACGCCTGCTGCCTGGTGTTCATGCATGAACGCGACATCCAGCAGCGCCCGGAATGGGTGCAGCGCGCCGTCAACGCCATGGTGAAGGCGCAGTTGTGGACCCGCGATCATCGCGCCGAAACCGCTTCCCTGCTCTCGAAGGACAATCCGAACCAATATACGCCGCACAGCGTCGAGGTGCTGACCAAGGTGCTGGCGCCGCCGCCGAGCGACGAAAGCGTTTACGTCAAAAGCGGTGCAATCAAGCACGCCGACTGGCGCGAGCGCCGCATCGACTTCCAGCCCTATCCCTATCCCAGCTACACCGAGGAGCTGGTGCGTCGGCTCAAGGATACGCTGGTGGAAGGCGATCGCGGCTTCCTCGACGCGCTCGATCCGGCTGCTGCGGGACGCGAACTGGTCGACGATAGCTTCGTGAAGAAAGCAATTCTCGCCAGCGGCGGCATGGCCGCGTTCGGCCTACCGGAAACATTCACCCGCAGCGAAGTGATCGTAGCATGAGCATGAGCTGGCCCACCGACAGTTTTACGCGCGCGGAGCGGCGAGCGCTCGCGCCGCTGGCCGCGCGGTCGCCGGTCGTCAACATCGCGAAACCGGCATGGACCAATGCCGCGCTGGGCGTCGGCGGATTGCTGGCGCTGCTCGTGCTCTGGTGGCTCGGCACCGACGTGCTTGCATCACCGGACGGATTCATCCGACACTTCTCGCCGACCACCGCGATTCCGAAACTGATCGTGCTGCTCAGCGGGCCGGACCTGCCGGTGCACATCATGGTGAGCCTGCGCCGCGTGTTGGTCGGGCTCGGCTTCGCGCTGCTGATCGGCGTGCCGCTCGGCCTCGCCATCGGCAGCTTTCAGCGGCTCAACTCCGCAACCTCGCCGGCGTTTCAATTCCTGCGCATGATCTCGCCGCTTTCGTGGATGCCGATTGCCGTGATGGTGTTCGGCGTCGGCGACGATCCGATCTACTTCATGCTGGCGTTCGCGGCGGTGTGGCCGATCGTGCTCAATACCGCCGAAGGCGTGCGTCGCCTGCAACCGGCGTGGCTCAGCCTTGCTTCAAGTCTCGCCGCGACGCGTTGGGAAACGCTGTGGCACGTCATCCTGCCCGGCGTGCTCGGCCATGTGCTGACCGGATTGCGGCTTGCCATCGGCATCGTCTGGATCGTGCTGGTCCCGTGCGAAATGCTCGGCGTCTCCGCCGGCCTCGGCTACTTCATTCTCGATACGCGCGATCGCCTCGCCTATTCCGAACTGATGGCGACGGTGCTGATGATCGGTCTGCTCGGCTTCCTGCTCGACGCTGGTGCCCGCGCGCTTTATCGCATGGCCACGCGCAGCCACGCGTAACCCTTTCGTCATTGCGAGCGAAGCGAAGCAATCCAGAGCCATAAAGGAAGACTGGATTGCTTCGTCGCTAGGCTCCTCGCAATGACGGAGGAAGAGAGGCCGCCCAGCGTGCTATTTCTGACAGCTCGGGCACCAGAACGTCGAACGGCCGTTCTGCACGAAGCGTTTCACGGTGCCACCGCAGCCGCGCGTTCGGCATTTCTCACCCTCGCGGTCGTAGACCTGAAACGAATGCTGGAAGTAGCCGAGTTCGCCCGACGTCTGGCGATGGTCGCGTAGCGACGAGCCGCCGGCTTCGATCGCCTGGTTCAGCACCTCGTGGATCGACGTCACCAGCCGCTTCGCGTGATCGGTCGGCGCGTTCTTTTTATCCGCGAGCGTCGCGGCCTTGCGCTTCGGCGACAGATGCGAGCGGAACAGCGCTTCGCAGACATAGATATTGCCGAGCCCTGCGACGACGCGCTGATCCAACAGCGCGGCCTTGAGACTGGTCGCCTTGCCTGCCGTCGCCTTCGCCAGCATCGCGGCGTCGAAGGCGTTGCCGAGAGGCTCCGGCCCGAGGCCTTTCAACAACGGTTCGTCTTCCAGAGCCGCACGCGGAATCACCTTCATGTAACCGAAGCGGCGCGGATCGTTGAAGATCACGCTCGCACCCGACGACATCTGGAACAGCACATGATCGTGCGCGCGATCCTCGTTGCGCGGGTAATGAAATTCGCCGGGCGTCGCGGCGCCGGCCGCCGTCACCACGCGGAACGAGCCCGACATGCCGAGATGCATTAACAGCACGTCGCCGGATTCGAGATCGGCCATCAGATATTTGGCGCGGCGGCCGAGGCCGGTGACGGTCTGGCCGGTGAGTCGCGCGGAAAAATCCGGCTGGAACGGAAAGCGCAAATCGGCGCGGCGGGTTTCGGCACGCACGATGCGCGCGCCCTCCATCGCCGGCTGCAAGCCGCGACGCACGGTTTCGACTTCGGGAAGTTCGGGCATTGGCTCTCTGTCTTGCTAACGGCAGAGTATACGTCTCTCGGTCGTCATGGCCGGATTTATTCCGGCCATCCACGTCTTCCTCGATATCACGCAAGAAGGACGTGGATGGCCGGGACGAGCCCGGCCATGACGGAGAAATGGTGGTTGTTCTCGATGGATGCGCTGGTCATGGGCGAGCGGAAGCGACGCCGTTCTTCGAACGGCTATGCCCGCACATGACGATCATGCCGCATCGCTCTCGGTGAACACCAGCCAGTTATAAAACGGGTCGGTCACCGTCATGGTGGTTTCGCCCCAGGGTTGGCGCTCCAGTCCGGGGCGCGCGTAGCCGTAGCGCTTGGCGAGCAACCCGGCCTGATACTCCGCAAGGCCCGCCGTTTCGATCATCACCCGCGCGCCCGGCGCGCTGTCGCCGTGGTGCTCGCTCAGATGCAGCCTTGCCGTGCCGAGCGACAAGCCCAGGTAGAGCGGCAGGTCAGGTTCGAAGCGGTGCTCGAACTCGACCTTGAAGCCGAGAAAATCGAGGTAAAATTCCCGTGCCTTGCGGACATCGAACATGCGCAGGATCGGGGTGACGGTGGTAAAACCGCGCGGCCATTGGCGTTCCCTTGGACGTTCCCTTGCGATTTTGCCCGGTTAACCACGGCGCATGGCGGGTGCGACCGTTGACGGGTCTGGTGTGTAGCGTACCGCAGCGCGGCAGGCTATGGTCCGGCCCGGAGAGCATGGGCATGGAACCTGACGACCAGACCACACATTTCGGCTTCCGGGACGTCGCGCTGGGCGAGAAGCAATCGCTGGTGAACGACGTGTTCCGCAGCGTGGCGTCGCGCTACGACCTGATGAACGACCTGATGTCCGGCGGCATGCATCGCCTCTGGAAGGACGCGATGATCAACGCGCTGAACCCGCCACGCAACGACGCGCCGTTCGCGCTGCTCGATGTCGCGGGCGGCACCGGCGACATCTCCTTTCGCGCGGCGAAGGCCTCCGGCTACGGCTTTCAGGCCACCGTCTGCGACATCAATGGCGACATGCTGGCGGTCGGCCGCGAGCGCGCGGCGAAGCAGATGCTCGACGACCGGGTGTCGTTCGTCGAAGGCAATGCCGAGGCGCTGGCGTTTCCGGACCGCAGTTTCGACGCCTACACCATCGCTTTCGGCATTCGCAACGTGCCGCGCATCGACCTTGCGCTACGCGAGGCGTATCGCGTGCTCAGGCCCGGCAGCCGCTTCCTGTGCCTGGAATTCTCTTCCGTGGACGTGCCCGGCCTCGACCGGCTCTATGAGCTGTTCTCGTTCAAGGTGATCCCGCCGCTCGGCCGCGCCGTCACCGGCGACGCCGAATCCTATCAGTACCTCGTCGAATCGATCCGCAAGTTTCCGAGGCCCGCCGCCTTCGCCGACATGATCCGCGACGCCGGCTTCGCGCGCGTCACCTGGCAGCCGCTGTCCGGCGGCATCGTGGCCCTGCATTCGGGCTGGCGCTTGTGATCTCCGCACTCTCGCATGTCGCGCGGCTGACGCGCGCCGCTTACGTGTTCGCGCGTGAGGGCGTGTTCGGAACCGTCGATCCGGCCTTGGTGCCGGCGCCGGGGCAGATTCTTTTACGCACGGCACGGCTGATCGAGCGGCGCGGCGCGAAATCCGGCCCGCGCCTGTCGCGCGCGCTGACGCGGCTCGGCCCCGCTTATCTGAAACTCGGACAATTCCTCGCGACGCGGCCCGACGTCGTCGGTGTCGCGCTCGCGCGCGATCTCGAAAGCCTGCAAGACCGGCTGCCGCCGTTCCCGCAGGCGGAAGCCGAAAGCGTCGTCGCCGCATCGCTGGAACGCCCTGTGGCGCAGGCTTTCGCGAGCTTTGGCCCAGCGGTCGCTGCCGCCTCCATCGCGCAAGTGCATCGCGGCGAGGTGGAACGCGATGGCGAACGCCGGCAAGTCGCGGTGAAGGTGCTGCGGCCGCAAGTGGGCGCGCGCTTCCGCCGCGATCTCGCGGATTTCTTCTTCGTCGCCGAACGCGCAGAGCGCTATTCGGCGGAAGCGCGGCGGCTGCGGCTGATCGAAATCATCAACACCATGTCGCGCTCGGTCGCGATGGAGATGGACCTGCGGCTGGAAGCGGCGGCGCTCTCCGAGATGGCGGAGAACACCCGCGACGATCCCGATTTCCGCGTGCCGACGGTGGACTGGGACCGCACCACCAACAACGTGCTGACGATGGAGTGGATCGACGGCATCGCGCTCAACGATCATGCGCGGCTGGCGTCGTCACATGTCGATCTGCCCGATCTCGGCCGCAAGGTGATCCAGAGCTTCCTGCGCCACGCGCTGCGCGACGGCTTTTTCCACGCCGACATGCATCCCGGCAACCTGTTCCTCGACGACACGGGTCGGCTGGTCGCGGTCGATTTCGGCATTATGGGCCGGCTCGGGCTGAAGGAGCGGCGCTTCCTCGCGGAGATTTTGTTGGGCTTCATCACCCGCAATTATCGCCGTGTCGCCGAGGTGCATTTCGAAGCCGGCTATGTGCCGGCGCACCATTCGGTGGAGAATTTCGCGCAAGCCATCCGCGCCATCGGCGAGCCGATCCACAACCGCACCGCCGAGGAAATCTCCATGGCGCGGCTGCTGACGCTGCTGCTGGAGGTCACCGCGCTGTTCGACATGCAGACGCGGCCGGAACTGATCCTGCTGCAGAAGACCATGGTGGTGGTGGAAGGCGTGGCGCGCAGCTTCGACCCCAAGCTCGACATCTGGACCGTGGCCGATCCGGTGGTCCGGCAATGGATCGAGCGCAACCTCGGGCCGATCGGCCGCATCCAGGGCGCGATGGCCGGCGCCGGCGAACTCGGCAAGGCGATGAGCGGCCTCCCCGCCATTGCCTCCCGCTCGATCCGGGTGCTGGAACAGCTCGAGGTGATGGTCCGCGACGGGCTGGTGCTATCGCCGGACACCATCGCCGCGCTGGGCCGCGTCCGCGCCCGCCAGAACCGCTGGCGCACCGTGGCGGTGTGGGTGATCGCCATCACTTTCGTTAGTATTTTGTGGCTGGTGCGGTGATCTCGAGCCGTCATTGCGAGCGGATTCTTTCGTCATTGCGAGGAGCGTAGCGACGAAGCAATCCTGTATGTTTGGTTGGCCCGTTTTTGAGCAACGGGTCGGCAGCCGCAGCGCGTAAGCAATCCTGGTCATGACCGGTATCTGGCGAGCGCGCGGCTGCTTGTGTCGTTGAGCCGAACAGTCGCGAG
>JBQCHY010000045.1:0-28180 GCA_051954235.1 Xanthobacteraceae bacterium | reverse complement strand
AAATGCAAAACATCGTGTTTCGTACGCAGCACCGCGTAGCGGAGGCCACAAGGATTTGAAACTCACGCCCCTGAATCATTGACGCCACGCCAGCGCCCGTAGCGCCATGGCAAATACCATTTCGCCCCCGGCGGTTGCGTCTGCGGGATATTGTCGATGCCGAACGTTCCCCATGGCTGGCAGCGGAGCAGGCGCGCCACTGTCATCCAGCCGCCCGCCCATAAGCCAAAGCGGCCGATAGCCTCGTCGGCATAGACCGAGCAGGTGGGAATGTGGCGGCAGTTATAGCCGACCAGCGGCGAAAGCGTATGGCGATAGCACCATATCGCCGCTTGCCCTGTCCGACGTGGCAGGTTCTGCAGTCCCGTCGCGCAGTGGGGGCAAGGCGAAGTCATCGGCGTTCAATCTTCCTGATCTGCGGGTTGCACCGGTGGAACCGCTTGGGTTGGCATTTGCGACACACTTAGTGAAATATCGCACGTTTGATATCGCAAGGCAGCAAAAGACAGTTGGAGAGTGATACGCGGCCGACTAGGCTTGTTCGTGACAAATTGTTTGCGCTTTATCGTCCGACCCGAATTGATCGCGGTCGGGGAGGGGAGTTTGTGAGCGCCGCTGTTCTGCTGAAGCCCAGGGTCTCGACGACGCTGATGATTGTGCTCGCGGCGATTTCGCTTGCCGTGATTGCCATCGCGGCGTGGCCGGCGCGTGCCCGCGATGTCGTTGATATTCGCAAATTGCCGATGCGCTTCGAATGGGTTCCTTGCCAGGAACAGTGCCGCGGCTGGATCAGCGCGACGGGAGTGATCACCTCCGAAACGCCGAAAGCCTTCGAGGATTTTGCCCGCGACCGCGACCTGGCTGGCGCTACCATGGTGCTCGATTCAAGCGGTGGTTCGGTGAATGACGCGATCGCGCTCGGCCGCGTGTGGCGTGGCCTCGGCTTGCTGACGACGGTGGGCGCGACCATCGACAGCCCGCGATCGGCCACGGGTACGGCCGCCGTGATTCCGGATGCCTCCTGCGAATCGATGTGCGTGTTCCTGCTTCTATCCGGCAAGGTGCGTTATGTGCCGCCGGGCGCGCGGGTACGTGTCCATCAGATCTGGATGGGCGATCGGGCCAACGATGCCCGCGCGGCCAACTATACGGCGCAGGATCTGATGATCGTCGAGCGCGATATCGGTCGGCTTGCCAAATACACCTTCGACATGGGTGGCTCTGGCGATCTTTTGGAGTTGGCGCTGAGCATCCCGCCGTGGGAAGCGCTGCATCAGTTGTCGCAAGCTGAATTGCGGCAGACCAACATCGTGACCACCGAGGCGGTTGCCGACGTTCTGCCGCCGCGGACGAGCGAGTCGGGAACGCCGGTTGCGGCCGGGGGCCGTAAACCGATTCAGGATCGCTTCTCAAGCGGTGTCGCCAATGCGACGCCGACGCTGTCAGCGATCAAAACTACCAAGACGGCGGAGGCGACGCCGCCGGTCAGCGGGGCCGCATCGCCCAGTCAGCAGGCTCAAGCGCAGGCCCAATAGCGTGACAATTGTTTGTCAGCTCTCGGCGCCGCTCAACTGCGTCGCTTTCGCCTCGATCTGGCCGATGGCGTCGACGACAGCGTCGAACGTCAGCATCGTCGAGGCGTGACGAGCCTTGTAGTCCCGCACAGGCTCAAGGAACGCGATGTCGGCCCACTTGCCATCCGGCGGAGGGCCGTTCTCCTTCAGCATGCGGCGGACGGTTTCGCGCAGCTCCCGTAATTCTTCCGCCGTCGAGCCGACCACATGCTGGGCCATGATCGAGGAAGAGGCCTGCCCCAAGGCGCAGGCTTTCACGTCATGGGCGAAGTCGGTCACCACTGGGCCGTCCATTTTGAGGTCGACCTTGACGGTCGAGCCGCAGAGCTTGGAATGGGCAGTAGCGGTGGCGTCGGGGGATGGCAGGCGCCCCAGTCTTGGAATATTCCCGGCCAGGGCGATGATGCGTTGGTTGTAGACGTCGTTGAGCATGGTAGCTGAAGCCCGGACTTGCGCCGATCGGGTCGGTCGCGCCGGTATCCGCCCTTGGCGGTCCGGTTCACTACCCTATATAAGTGTCGGAACGAGAAAATACAGTCTCGTCAGCCTTTGGCCAGAAAATCGAGCGATCAAGGCCGGTGGCGATGTTAGCATGGTCGGACTCAGGCGTCCGGCGGCCTTGGGTCGCCCCGTCTGCCCGGTGACACTCCGGCCCGCTGGGCCGGTCGAACGGAGTGAGGATGGACGCATTGATCAAACCGTTGCGTGCGGGCAAGGCCGCCGACGACAAGTCATCGACGCCTGAGGCCAAGGCGTCGGAGTTGAAGGCCACGGATTTGCGCGCGCCCGAGGGCCGGCCGGCTCAGCTAGATCCGTCGGATTATCTGGAGGCGGCGATCCGCCCCGACCAGCCCCGACCGTCGCGCGACGAGGCCGAGCAGGCGGTGAAGACTCTGTTGTCCTACATCGGCGAGAATACCGGGCGTGAAGGCCTGCTGGATACGCCGCGCCGGGTGGTGGAAGCCTTCGATGAACTGTTCCAGGGCTATCAGCAGTGTCCGGCGGAAGTCCTCAACCGGACCTTCGGCGAGACGGCCGGCTATGACGATTTCGTACTGGTGCGGGACATCCCGTTTACCTCGCACTGCGAGCATCACATGATGCCGTTCTACGGACGCGCGCACATTGCCTATGTGCCGGTGGAGCGGGTGGTCGGTCTGTCCAAGCTGGCCCGGCTGGTCGATATCTTCGGCCATCGGCTTCAGACCCAGGAGCATCTGACGGCTCAACTCGCGGCGGCGATCGACGAGGTGTTGAAGCCGCGCGGCGTGGCGGTGATGATCGAGGCCGAACATACCTGTATGTCGGTACGTGGGGTCCGCAAGCACGGCGCCTCGACCCTGACGACGCGGTTTACCGGCATCTTCCGGGACAATCACGCCGAGCAGGCGCGGTTCATGTCGGTGGTGCGCGGCCCGCAGCGATAGTGCGTCGCGTCGTTGCCGTTCGCGAAGAAACGGTCTGAAATCAAGGCCCATAGAGCTGGTCTTCATGCATCGGATCAGAATGCGAGCGCATGACGCGGTGATTACATCCAGCATCATCTGAAATATGATGATTTGTCCCGATCTATCTGGAATACCATCGATTCGCGGTGCTCCAGAATATTGAGCCCTTGAGGTTCCAACGTGTCCACGTCCGCCGATACGCATGATCTTGAAGAAGGGCTGTTGCTGCGTCCCAAGTTCGACGCCGCGGGGCTCGTGACTTGCGTGACCACCGATGCCGCCACCGGCGATGTTCTGATGGTGGCGCATATGAATGACGAGGCGCTGCGTCGGACCATCACCAGCGGCGAGGCTTGGTACTACAGCCGCTCGCGCGGCGCCTTGTGGCATAAGGGCGAAAGCTCCGGCAATATCCAGCGCGTCGTTGAGATGCGGGTCGATTGTGATCAGGATGCGGTCTGGATTCGGGTCGAGCAGGCCGGCGGGGCGGCCTGCCATACCGGCCGACGCTCGTGTTTCTATCGCGCTGCGATCCGTGGCGGCGACGGCAAGCTGGTTCTGGTCGATGCCGACAAGGTGTTCGATCCCGAACAGGTCTACGGCAAGTCGTCCTGACCGCCTGTCCCCTCTCTTTAACCTGCCATTAACCATGATCGCCCAGGGTTGACCCTGAGCGAAAGCGTGCCGTTTGGGAAAACGGCCGCGTGCAGCCAGGGCCGTCCGGCGCGAATGATTGTTTCGCCGGCGGAGCGACCATGTCGCGGGGAGCAGGGCACCAGGTCATGTCGGTCGATGCCGCGAGCGCCATTACGACGGCCGCAAACGCTTCGCGAAACCGCGTGACCGGCGCGATTCAGCAGGCGGCGGCCACGACCGGCACCAGCTTCGAATATCTGCTCGCCACCGCGAAGATGGAATCCAACTTCAACCCGAGCGCGGTGGCGACGACCTCGTCCGCGCGGGGCCTGTTTCAATTCATCGAGCAGACCTGGCTCGGCACCGTCAAGGAAGCCGGCGCGGCGCTGGGCTACGGCCAGTATGCCGATGCCATCACGCGCTCGTCCTCCGGCAGTTATTCCGTCAGCGATCCGGGGATGCGCAAGGCTGTTCTCGATCTGCGCGACGATCCGGCCGCCAGCGCCGCGATGGCCGGGGTACTGACCCATTCGAACGGGTTCAAGCTGGTCGGGGCGATCGGTCGTCGGCCGACCGATGGTGAGCTTTACATGGCTCACTTCATGGGCGTTGGCGGCGCCGCCAAGCTGATCACCAGCGCCGAGAACAATCCCGGCGCGAGCGGTGCGCAGTTGTTTCCAAGTGCCGCCGCTGCGAATCGACCGATCTTCTATGACCGGAGCGGGCGCGCGCGTAGCGTGTCCGAAGTCTATTCCGTGCTATCGTCACGCTACGCCAGTGCCGCGCGTTCGAGTGTGCCCGGCGCTGCCGTCGCTTCCGGGAGCGCTATGCAGCCGGTTCGCGTGGCGTCGGCTCCCGTCGACAATGCGGCCTATCTGTCCAGCTTTCCGGACGCCCGCGCGGTAAAGCCGGCGTCTGAAGTGCAGCCGTCGCAAGATCTATCGTTTCGCACGCTGTTCCAAACCGGCGACCGCGCGCAGCCGGTATCGCCGGCCGTGCAGCAACTCTGGGCCAACGGCCAATCGCCGTCGGCGGCAGCCTCGGATGCCTTGCGCGCAACGCCGGAAGTTCGCACGCCGCGGCCATTCGATCTGTTCAGCGATCGCGCCGGGACTTTCAGCAGCTAGAGAATGATCGGCTTGAATTGA
Organism: Xanthobacteraceae bacterium; assembly: GCA_051954235.1. Classification (GTDB taxonomy): domain Bacteria; phylum Pseudomonadota; class Alphaproteobacteria; order Rhizobiales; family Xanthobacteraceae; genus 62-47. The sequence continues at coordinate 23,374 of JBQCHY010000045.1, read as the reverse complement.
AGCGCATGCCGTCATCCTGAGGAGCGAGCGAAGCGAGCCTCGAAGGATCACAACCATCACCCTTCGAGGCTGTCGCTACGCGACAGCCTCGAAGGGTGACGACCTCAGATTCAGCCTCGGCAAATTACGCTCCAGACATGCTCTCTGCTTGACGCGCGCCGTTTGCCAATGAGGCGGTCCGCGACCCTTAATAAATCCTCAATCGATGCAGCGGGTTATGGTGAACCCTTTGTTAAGCGTCATGGTTTATTTTGTCTGACAGTGGCATCGCGTCTGGTGTCGTGCAGTTGCGTAGGCCTGAACAAACATGATCGTTCGGCAGTTCATTTCCTGGGTTCGTACCGCGCCTGCCGGTGAGCGCGCGGAGGCTACACGATCTCTGGCGCGTGCTTGGCTGATCTCCAATCTCTCGGAAGACGATCGCGCGGCAGCGGAAGGCGCGCTGCTGATGCTGCTCGACGATCCGTCGCCGCTGGTGCGTCAGGCGATGGCCGATGTCTTCTCCGGCAGCGCGCAGGCGCCGGCCACCATCGTGCGCGCGTTGTCGCTTGATCAATCGTCAGTGGCGTTGCCGATCCTCGAACATTCGCCATTGCTCATCGACGCGGATTTGGTCGATCTCGTCGCAACCGGAAATTCCGAGACGCAATGCGCCATCGCGCGCCGTGCCCATCTGCCGGCGTCTGTATGCGCCGCTATCGCAGAAGTCGGGTCGCCGGCCGCCGCACTCGAACTGATCGAGAACCCGCGTGCCGAACTGGCCCCATTCTCGTGGGATCGCATCGTCGAACGTCACGGTCATCTCGCCGCGATTCGGGAATCCATGCTGGGGCTGGACGATCTGCCGTCGGCGACGCGGCTGGCGCTGATCGAAAAACTCTCCAATACACTGGCGCAGTTCGTGGTCGCGCGCCGGTGGCTCAGCTCCGATCGCGCCGAACGGATCGTGGTTGAATCCCGCGACCGCTCGGCCATCAATCTCGCGACCCGTTCGCGTGGTGACGAAACGGGGAAACTGGTGTCGCACCTGCGCGCTACCGGGCAACTCACGGCGGGGTTGATCCTGCGTGCGTTGCTGTCAGGCAATCTTGAGCTCTTCGACCGCGCACTGGTTGAACTGTCGGGGCTTCCGTCGCAGCGCGTCGCCGCGCTGTTGTACGATCGCGGCGGCTCAAGCCTCGACGCATTGCTGACGCGCGCCGGTTTGCCGTCGTCGACGTTCCCAGCGTTCCGCGCGGCATTGGACGCAACCAACGAGATCGGCTTTGTCGGAACGGTCGATGGCGCGGCGCGGCTCCGCCGCCGTATGGTGGAGCGCGTGCTGACACGGTGCGAATCCGATCCGGACGTCTCCGAGCCCCTGCTAATCCTGCTGCGCCGCTTTGCCACCGAATCCGCGCGCGAGGAAGCGCGGGTGTTCTGCGATCAATTGGTCGCCGACGTCATCGATATCGCGCCCGAAGATCAACGCATCGCGGCGTAAGCGGCGGCCTTAAAGAAATATCGATAAATACTGCATCGTCAGTGCGAGCGAAGCGAAGCAATCCAGTCTTTTCTTGAGAGGCTGGATTGTTTCGTCGCTTTGCTCCTCGCAATGCCGGGCGAACTTACTCGCCCGGCACGATGCTCGGCGCCAGGATGGCCTCGAGATGTTCGGGACGATCGTGGTTGACGGCCTTCAGATAGTCGTCGGCGACATTGCGCAGGTGCTTGCTCAGCGTTTCGGCAACGCCGATCCGGTCGATATTGCTTTGCTCGCGGACGATGGCCTGAATGGCCTGCACATGATGTGCGATCAGATCGGCGGGCACCACCGCGATATCGGGCGCGTGCTCGATGATGCGGCATAGGCTGTCGGCGGCCGCGCCGGCGGCGGCATATCCGAATGTCGCCGCATCGCCCTTGATATCGTGGGCGGCACGAAACAGTTCGTCGCGCGCCGATGGCGTGAAGCCGGCCTTGAGGATTGTGCCGTAAGCAGTTGCGAGCCGGTTGCATTCCTCCTGCATCCAGTTGTCGAATTCGCCGGAGAGACCGGCGAGTGCCTGCTCGGCGCGCGCGACGGGATCGTCCGCATCTTTATCGTCGACATATCGCACCGCATGGCGCAGCGGATTGGGCTGCGTGATGACATGATGGTCGGCATACGCTTGGACCTGCGGCGCGGGCGGCTTCGGTTTGGCCATCATTCAATCCCTTGAGCGGGTTATCCCGGCATCCGTGCTTTGTCCATCAACGATGGCTGCTGCATGATATCGGCCTTGTTGCCGGTTCGGCGTTCCGGGCCGACATACGAATTGTTGGCGTTGCGCCGCCGGTCCGGCCCGAAGTAATTCTTGGTCTTGATGAACGGACGCGGATTGGTGACGACGTTCAAAATGCGCTGATGAAGGCCTTTCGCCGAAATTGGCTTGGCGAGGAATTCGGTCACGCCGGCATCGCGGGCCAGCGTGACGCGTCGCTTTTCCGAATGTCCCGTCAGCATGATGATCGGCGCGTAAGGATTGCCGTTGGCATCGGGCTGCCGGATCATCTGCGCCAGCTCGAGGCCGTCGAAGATCGGCATCGCCCAGTCGGTGATGACGATATCGGGCACGTAGTGGCTGAACATTTCCAACGCGGTGGCGCCGTCCTCGGATTCATAGACTTCGCGCGCGCCGAAGGAATGCAGCAGCGTGCGCAGGATCCGGCGCATATGCGGATTGTCGTCGGAAACCAGGAAGCGGAGCTTGTTGAAATCGATCCGGTACATCAAACGGCTCTGGACGCGGCGCCGGCGGGGGCCGGTATACGCCGCGTTAACTATAGGCAGGTGCCGTTAAGGAATGGTTGCTGGAGTGCTGGGTGGGGAAGGTGTATGCCGGTCAATAGCCGAACTGCTCGCTCAGGATGCGTTCTTCGAGGCTGTGGCCGGGATCGAACAGCATTCGCATCGAAATCGTCTTGTCCGATAGTATCTCGACCCGCACCGCGTTGCGCGCCTCGTCGTGATCGGCGACAGCCGCCACCGGCCGCTTATCGCTCTCCAGCACCTCGATCACCACGAATGCCGAATCTGGAAGTAGGGCGCCACGCCAGCGGCGAGGCCGGAACGCGCTGATTGGCGTCAATGCCAGCAGAGCTGCGTTGATCGGCAAGATCGGGCCCTGCGCGGACAGATTGTAGGCGGTGGAGCCCGCAGGCGTTGCCACCATGACGCCGTCGGCGACCAGTTCGGCCATGCGCTCGCGCTCGTCGATCAGGATGCGCAGCCGCGCGGCCTGGTGAGTCTGGCGGAAAACCGAGACTTCATTGATGGCGTGATGCAGATGCACGCTGCCGTTGCTGTCGGTCGCGCGCATCAGCAAGGGGTGGATGACCGTGTCGCGCGCAGCGGCGAGCCGCGCATATAAATCCTCGGAACGATACTCGTTCATCAGGAAGCCGACAGTGCCGCGGTGCATGCCGTAGATCGGTTTGCCCGAGCGCATCAGTTGATGCAGCGTCTGCAACATCAATCCATCGCCGCCAAGCGCCACCACGACGTCGGCCTTCGACGGCGGATGATTGCCATAAGTCTTGACCAAGGCGTCGAGGGCCTGCTGGGCTTCCGTGCTCGTTCCCGCGACGAAGGCGATCCGGTCGTATCGCTTAGGTGTCGTCATCAACAATCGGCCCATGTGAGGCGCGCGGCGCGAAGAAGAGGGCCGCTCGAGTCGTCTATACGACCTTTGCCGCATTTGTCGAGCGGATCAATCTTTCTCGGTGAATTCGTGAACGGGCGGATGCCTGTCGAGAAACGAAAAGCCGGTACAGCGAAGCGTTGCACCGGCTTTCGGGAAAAGATCGCGTGGCTTCAATAAACGAGGCCCTCGGCCGACGTTTTGTCGAGCGCGGTTGCAAGCGAGCGATACTCGGCGCATCCGGTGCCGCACAATTCGGCGATGCGATGAAGATGGTATTGCGCCTGTTCGCGATTGCCCTGTTCGATCTGCCACAGGCCGTAATATTGCCAGGTGCGGACATGGCTTGGGTCGGCTTTCAACGCGCGTTCGTACCAGGTCTGGGCCAGCTGATAGTTGCCGAGCTTGCGATAGGAATAGCCGATCAGATTGGCGACATCGGCGCGGTCGTCGTGACGGAGCGCCTTCAACTGTTCGATCGCGTCGGCGTAGTTATGGTTATCGTAGATCGTTGCGTAAGCGTGGCGATAGCCCTGAAGAAATGCCGGATCGTCGGCGCTGGAATGTTTCTTCTTGGCCTTCTTGGAGTCTTTTGGTGCCGATTTGGTGGCCGGCGGTGCCGAGGGTTCGTCGGATCCGGCGGCGAAGGCGGGCGAGAAGACCGATGGCATGGCCAGTGCCGTTGTTAGAACCGCGGCGGCCATCCATTTCATCACAGATTGGCTCATGGTTGCTCCTGTTCGTCCGGGTTGATGCGAATGGACCCTGGATCAAACCTCCCGGCGACGGAAATATTCCATCACGGCCTCCCATTCTTGTCATCCGTTTTGCGGCAGGGGCGGAAAGCCTCCCGCCTTCCGAAGATGACAAACAATTCATCCAGATGAACGAAGTCCACCGGCGGGCTTCAGACAGGGTTCAGTCGCGGATCGCTAGGTTCGTATCCATGATCGACGAGCCCGGCCATTCGACCGGTCAACTTCGTGATCGAACAGGAGATGACCATGATCAAGACCCTTTCCGCCGCGTTGCTCGCCGTGTCCATGCTCGCCGTACCCGCCATGGCTGCCGGCCCGTCGCATGCCCCCGCGAAGTCGGTCGCCGTCAGCGGCTCCCATATCAGCGGGAAAGTGCTGAATGCGCAGGCGCGGATGCACAAACATCGCACCGTGCGCCATCATCACCACCTGCGTGGGAAGCACGCCCACAAGCCGGTTGTGATGCATCGCGGCCACCGCCACTAAAGCGTGCTGCATTAAGGCCCGGGCTTCACGTCGATCTGATGTGAAGCCCGGGTTTTGTTTTGTCACGTTACAGAAATGCGTCGGCGATGGCGTCGAAGCCGCGCCGCCATGACAACGCATGATCGGGATCGAGCGGGATTGCTTCCGACGCCAACCGCACGATCACCAGTTCGGCCTCCGGGCGGATGTAGATCCATTGGCCGTGAATGCCGAGCGCGCACAGCACGCCTTCGGTGCGGTCGATCTGATACCATTTGCTGCGATAGCTGGCGCCGGGGAACAGTTCGGCGAAATCGCCGCGCGCCCACGCCGCGCTGGTATCGTGCTCATTGATATCGTCGATCCACCAGCCTGGTACCACCTGACGGCCATCGGCGGCGACGCCGCGCCGGCGCATCATTTCGCCGAAGCGGGCGAGGTCGCGCGGCGTCACGCAGATGCCGCCGGCGGCGCGCATCGCATTGTGGGAATCCACGGTGACATAACCGTCGTGCTCCGCGCCGAGCGGGCTCCAGAGATATTCGCTCAGAATATCCGAGAGCGGTTGCTCGCAGGCGCGCTCATAAACCCAGCCGAGCACGTCGGTGTTGGTCGAGACATAGTGAAATGTATCGCCGTGCGGCTTGCCGTCCGGACGCATCGTCGCCAGGAAGCGCCGCACATCGGTCACCTCGCGGCTGGGTGGGGGAATGTCCCAGCCCATGGCGTAGCGATAGCGGATCACGTCACCGTCGGGATCGTCGTAGTCCTCGACGAATTTGATGCCGACCGTCATGTCGAGCAGATGGCGCACGGTGGCGTTGCCATAAACCGAGCGTTCGAGTTCGGGCACGTAGTCGGTGATGAGATCGTCGGGATCGAGCAGGTTGCGGTCTGTCAGAATGCCGCCGAGCGAGCCGCAAATCGATTTGCTGACGGAGAACACGATATGCGGCGTCCGCGCATCCATGCCGTTGGCGTACCATTCGGCGGCTATGCGTCCACGCCGCAACATGACCAGTGCGTCGGTGTGAGTGGCGCGCAACGCTTTCGCCAAAGTTGTAGGCTGATCACCGATGCCGACGAATTCGATATCCTCGATGCTCTCCAGACTGGTTTCGAACGGCTTGCCCGGCTGCGTCGCCGCGATGTTCGCGGTCGGCAACAATCGCCGCACGTTGCGATAGCTCCAGCTATTGAACGGCGATTGACGCCAGTTCGCCAAGGTCACTTGTTTGTCCGGCGTCGGCGGATAATCGTTCATCAGGTCTTTGGCGATCATGTTGTCTCCTTGGCCGCTTCGTGCGCGGTCACGCACGGACGGGCATTGGATGGCTGCGTTTTCAGTGTAGAGACAGATCGGTTCCGATGGAACCCGGGGCGGCGCTCTGACACAGTTATGGACGAACGTTGCTATTTGAATGCCATCACGCAACCAAATTGATGCCACGTTGTTTCATGAGGGTCTTCGTCATAACAAGGGGACCTGCCATGAAGACGTTTGTGTTCGCGACGGCTGCATCGTTCGCGTTAGCTGTATCGGCCGTCAGTGGGGTAGCGAATGCGGCGGACCTGCCGCCACGGCCTTACACCAAAGCGCCACCGCCGGTCACCGCGCCGGCAATCGTCTACAACTGGACCGGCTTCTACATCGGCGGCCATCTCGGTGGTGCGTTCTCCGGCGACAACAGCCTGCAAGGCAGCGATGCCCGGTTCATGGGCGGCGTGCAGGGCGGCTACGATTATCAATTCGCCAACAACTGGGTGTTGGGCATCGAGGCGAATTATAGCTGGCTGGCTTCGGCCGGCAGCGGCGTGGTGTTTCCCGGTGGAACGGTGGCCGCGCTGGATAATCGCGGCCTCGGCTCGGTTACTGGCCGACTTGGTTTCACCACCGGGCCGGTGCTGCTCTATGCCAAGGGCGGTTACGCATTCAGGGATAGCAATCTCGACGTGAGCGTCGCCGGCGTTTCGCAACCGTTCAGCGCGGACGGAAATCGCAAGGACGGCTACACCGTCGGCGCCGGTCTCGAATACATGTTCGCGCCGAGCTGGTCGGCGAAGGTCGAGTATCAGTACTACAACTTCGGCAATACGACATTTACTGGTGGCCCGGCCGATATTGTCGGCACGAGCTTCCGCAACGACGAGCATACGGTCAAGGCCGGCTTGAACTATCGTTTCGGCTGGGGCGGACCGGCGCCGTCGAATTACTGACGGCTTCGAGACGGCGTCTATTTTGGATGAAAGGCCGGCCGGTTGGGTCGGCCTTTTGTTTGCATGATACCGATCGTGCCATGCCGTCTAAACGGCCTCAGATGTCGCCGAGATCGAAGGCGCCAAGCCGGAACTCATCCGGCGTTTCGCCGAGCGGCGCCACCGCAACCAGCGTGAACGACGCGTGAGGATGATCCTGCCAGATGGCGATATCCTCGGTCGTGACTGTCAGCCAGCCGAATTTGAAAAGATACCGGCCGGGCTCAGCAACCTGACCGACCTCCCGCCAAGCGATTTTTCGCGCGCAAACGTGTGTCACGGCGATGACTCCGTGAGGGCCGGCTATCGCGGCCGGTTGTGCCGATCGGCCGCGCTGGCTGGCGGCCTGCGCGGATCATAACGTGATGCGGAATGAATTGTCAGCGACTCGACGTCACACGGACGGAGGTGTGGTGGTGCCGGTTGAGAGGATTGAACTCCCGACCTTCGGTTTACAAAACCGCTGCTCTACCGCTGAGCTAAACCGGCCGCCTGAGGGTGACAGCTAGCAGCGCAATTCCGCCGGGACAAGTCCGAACGGCTATGTTCACAGGTGTGTTTGCACCGGCGCGTCGTCCGCCGCGTTAAAAATTTCTCGCCCGATTGGTTGCAATTGGGCGGTGCGGAAACCTTACGCGTTAGGCTTACCGGCAGAATGCCGCCCGGTCTTAACCCCTGACGCACGCCGTTCGGTTACGGTGATCCATCATTTAAGGAAATTCGCGATGCGTGCGGTTTGCGCACTGATGATGCTGGTCGGGATGCCATTGGCGGCTTCGGCCAATGATGGGTTTTCCGTCGTGATTCCGGGGCGCGCAGGCGTCCCGATCATCATTAACGGCATCGATGCGTCCTATGCCGTCGTCGAGAGCGATTGGGGCCTGGCGAAGAACGTCCATATTCAGCCGACTATTTATGGCGGTCGCAGGATCGAGGCGGAGCCCGAAGTCGGGCACTACTATCCGAGCGCGGGCAAGATGCCGGGATATGGCCGTCTCGAACGCGAGCCGCCGGCCAATCGCAAGCTGCCGCCGCAGGCCGAGAGCTACAACAGGTCATGGTCGGCGCGCTCAGCGCCGCCGCAGGCTGCCGCCGCGGTTCCGTTCTACCCCGACCGTGATCGAGGCGCCGCCGGATTACCGGAGGCCGCATTGGCATCGGCGCGGGCTGCTTCCTCGGCCTTAGACGATCGAACGACTGAACACTAACAAGCATTCAAGAAAAACCTAACAGGAGAGAGTTATGCGTCAGATGTTTTCAGGATTGGCGGCTGTCGTTGCCGTCGTCGGCCTTAGCGCCGCGCCGGCAATGGCGTGCGGTGGCGGCGGTGGATTGTTTTCCAGCCCGTGCTCGCCGTGTCAGACTTACGTGAGCCCGTGCGGCCAGAGCTATGCCACCAGTTACGGCTATGGCGGCTACGGTGGATACAGCCACTATCAACGACTGGCTGATCCGTCGCCGCGATATTACTGGGTCAATCAGGGCCCGGTTTACGACGGTCCCGGCCAGTTCGCGCCGCGTCCGTATTATCAGGAGCGCACCGTTGTCGGTTGGCCGCGTCACTATGGCTACACCGGCGGTCCCTATGCCAACCCGATCAATCACTATCCCTATGGCGGCGTCGCCTGGCGCGGTCCGGCAATCGCCACCTATCACTGGCGTCATCGTGCGCGCCCGGCGCGTCTGCACTACGGCTACCGTCCGTATTCCAGCTATCGTTACGCGGCGCGGCCGAGCGTTCGCTACGGCTATAGCGCCCGCCCGAGCATCCGCTATCGCCATGGCTCCAGCTACGGCGTGCGGCCCAGCGTCCGCTACGGTTACGCGCCGCGCCATGGTTATGCGATCCATCGCAGCGCCCAGCGTGTCATGGGTCCACAAGTCAACCACGCACCGCGCTTCCGGGACAGCGGCAGCTATTCCTATCGCAGCGGTTTCCATCACGGACAGCGTGCGCGGCAGTATCGCTGAGCGGTCTCAAGATAGTCGAGGTCAGCGCTTGCTTCTCACGTGTTTGGAAGCACGCGCGACCTCGATGAATGCCGTGACAAGAGGCGGCGGTTCTCTGCGCCATGCGACCCCGAGGTTGAAGCTGGCAAAAGCATCCTTGATCGGGATGGCCTTGAGGTCCGGCGGCAGAGACGGGACGATCGACGCGCCGTAGAGCGTCACGCCCCGTTGCAAAGACAACAGTTGGAATAGCACCGGCACATCGTCGGTTTCTTCCCTGACGACCGGGAGGAAGCCGGCCTTGAGGCATACGTTGTCGATCAACGATCGGAACGTCGCCCAGCGTTTCGGCGTGCCCATCACGAACGGCACGCTGGCAAGATCGGCAACGTTGATCGATGTCCGCTTTGCAAGCGGATGATATTTTGACAGCAGCACGACGAAGCGCTCGCTCGCGATGGTCATCTGCTCGAGGGGAGCCTTGCAGGCGTCGGTCAGCATGAATCCGATGTCGATCCGGCCCGATAGGAGCGCGCCGACCTGCTCATCCGACGCCAGCGAATAGAGCCCGACCTGCGCATCCGGAAATGCGGTGCGGAAACGGACGACGAGTTCAGGCATCACGCCATTCGCCGCCTGTGCGGAATAGCCGAGAATAATCTCGCCGGCATTGCCGGTTGCGATCTGCTTTGCGTTCCGAACCGCTTGTTCCAGTTGCTGCATGGCATCGCCGGCTTGTTTCGCAAGGGCCGCGCCTGCCGTCGTCAGCGTAACGCGTCGCGTCGTCCGATGGAGGAGGGCGAATCCCAACCGGCTTTCGAATTGCTGGACCGCACGACTGACAGCCGGCTGCGCGACGTTGAGTTGTTCGGCAGCGCGCCGAAAATTCAAGGTCTCGGCGACGGTCAGGAAATAGCGAAGTTGCGTGAGATCATAAGTCGACATTGATGCTTAAAAGTTATCAATTGATGTGCGATTGATATTAGACTTGGGGCCTCGACTTTGGTCAAGCTGCCCGCTTAGGCGCCGTCATCGGAACCCAAGACGCAATCGCCAGTCGGTACCGACTGGCAGGGTCCTTCGCGACGGCACGACAAGTCCGGAACCCGACATCATGAGCAACTCATCTTCGATTGTTTCGCCAACGGTCAGCGTAGCCGTCGCGCAGTTCGCCGCGGTTGCGGATGTTTCCGCAAATCTTCAGACGGTCGAGCGTCTTGCCGAGAAAGCGCGGGCAGGCGGCGCAGAGGTCGCGGTGTTTCCCGAGGCGTCGATGTATGCCTTCACAGCGCCCGCCGAGGAACTGGCCGCCGTCGCCCGCCGCGACGGCAAGAACTTCGAGCAGGCGGTTCTCGCAATCGCCAAGCGTATCGGGATCACGCTCGTCGTCGGGATGTATTCCGATGGCGGGGAACCGCTGTCCCGCAACACGTTCATCGTCGCTGGCGCCGACGGAACGATTCGTGGCCGCTACGAGAAGCTGCATCTCTATGATGCGTTTCACTATCAGGAATCCGGCAAGAACGAACGCGCCCCGTTGCGCGAGAACTTTGCCGAATTGTGCACCTTCGATCTCGGCGGTCTGCGCTTCGGCGTGATGAACTGCTACGATCTGCGATTTCCCGAAATGGCGCGGGTGTTGATCGATCGCGGCGCCGATGTCTTGCTGCTAGGTGCCGGCTGGGTTGCCGGTCCCCTCAAGGAACTGCACTGGGAAACCTTGATCCGCGCTCGCGCGATCGAAAACACCTGCTATGTCGCTGCTGCCTGCCAGCCTGCACCATTGTCGGTCGGGCTCAGCATGATCGTCGATCCCAGCGGCCTGATCGCGACGACGGTGGTGGGCGATGAAGGTGTTACGGTTGCGCAGCTCGAAGCCGCGCGGCTCCGAAACGTGCGCGAGGTGTTGCCCTGCCTGCAGCATCGTCGCTACGCCGTCGTGCCGGCGACCGAACGCGCGCATGACGTCTCGCTTGCGCCGCAAGAAGCGGTTTCAACCCCTAAGCACATTGTGGAGAAGGTCCGATGACCATCGAGTCGAGCGCTGGCATGATGCCGAATTCCCGTTCCTCCGTTGGAGTAGAGAGTGGCCTGCGTCGCGTGTTGACGTCGGCCGCCATCGGCCAATTCGTCGAGTGGTATGACTTCGTCGTCTACGCCTACTCCGCGGCGATCATCGCCAAGTTGTTTTTCCCGAACACCGATCCGACGGCCGCGCTGCTGGCGACATTCGGGATCTATGCGGTCGGCTTCGTGATGCGCCCGCTTGGTGGTTTCGTTTTCGGAAGTCTGGGCGACCGGATCGGTCGCCGCCGCGTGCTGTCGTTGGTCATTCTCCTGATGGGCGGCGCCACGCTCGGCATTGGCCTGCTGCCGACCTATAGTCAGATCGGCCTGATGGCGCCGATCCTGCTGGTGTTCTTCCGCCTGATCCAGGGATTGTCCGCCGCTGGCGAAACCGTCGGCTCCAATGCCTTCGTGGCCGAGCATGCGCCGTCGGACCGGCGGGGTCTGTTCGTCGGCTTCACTTATTCGTTCGCCAACCTGCCGCCGATCGCTGCGGCTCTGCTGGTGCTGCTGCTGACCAACGTTCTAAGCGGCGATGACTATGCGTCCTGGGGATGGCGCATTCCGTTCCTGATCGGCGGACCGCTCGCCTTGGTCGGTCTCTACATCCGCCACAAGGTGGATGAATCGCCGGCCTTCAAGGCGACGCAGGCTGCGCGCAAGGTGGCGACGTCGCCGCTGCGCGACGCGGTGCGTACCCAGAAGCAGGCGATGGCCTTCAGCTTCGCGCTGGCGGCGTTTTCGAGCTTGGGCTTCTATACGTTGGCGGGCTATTTCGTCAGCTATCTCATCACAACTGTCGGCCTCAACAGCAATGCGGCGTTGATATCAAATAGCGTTGCGCTGTTCGTTGCCTTCGTGACGATGATCGTCGGCGGCCATCTGTCGGATCGCCTCGGCCGCAAGAAGCTTTTGATCGCCGGCCTCGTGCTCAATGCCATCACCTGCATTCCAGCCTATCTGATCGCCGCGCAGGGAAGCCTTGCGACTGCGATCATCGGCCAGAGTCTGTTGGCGTTCAGCTGCGGATTGTTCTGGGGACCGGTCGGCATTGCGCTGCTCGAGCTGTTCCCGACGCGCACGCGCTACAGTGCGTCGGCCGTCAGCTACAATCTCGCCTACACCATCTTCGGCGGCACCGCGCCGCTGCTCGGCACCTGGCTGGTGCTGCAGAGCGGCAGCAAGCTCGCGCCGGCGATCTATATGTGCGTGGTTTCCGTCGTGGTTCTGCTGGTGGTGCTGCGTATCCCGGAGACCTACCGCACCTCGCTGGTCCACGATGAGGATCTGCGGCACTCCTGATCGTCCATCGATAGCCCATCTCGATGCCCGCATGCTCTCAGGCATGCGGGCATTTCGTTATGGCATCAGGCCGAGCCGGCTGGCGCAGATATAGAGCGAGAGCGCGGCGGCATTCGAGACGTTCAGGCTCTTGATGTCGCCGGGCATGTCGAGCCGGGTCATCACGCTGCAGGTTTCGCGGGTGAGTTGCCGTAAGCCCTTGCCCTCGGCGCCGAGCACCAGCGCCAGCGGTTGCTGCAACGGAACGGCGGCAAGGTTTTCGCTGCCGGCGCTGTCGAGGCCGACCGTGAGAAAGCCGCGCTGGTTGAGCGCGGCGAGGGCGCGGGCGAGATTCTGCACCAGCACGAGCGGCACCAGTTCGAGGGCGCCGGACGCGGACTTGGCGAGAACGCCGGTGGCCTCCGGGCTGTGCCGGGCCGTGGTGACGATCGCCTTTACCGCGAAGGCGGCAGCCGAGCGCATGATGGCTCCGACATTGTGCGGATCGGTGATCTGGTCCAGCACCAGCACGATCCCCTCCTGCGGCAAGGTCTCGATACTGGGGGTGGGCAGGGCGTCGGCCTCCGCCAGCAGCCCCTGATGCACGGCGTCCGGGCCAAGGAGGTGGTCGATCTGCTGCGGGCGGACGATCTCGGGGGTGACGCGGGTTTCGATCTTCTCGTCCGCCAGCCGGCGCGCCGCGTTCTCGGTCAGCAGCAGTTTGCGGATGCGACGCTGCGGATTGGCCAGCGCCGCCGTCACGGTGTGCCAGCCGTAGAGAATCACAACGTCGTTGCTGTGGTTGTTCCGCTCCCGCCAGGTCCCGCCACGCGGGGGCCCGGAACGGGAGGATTTGCCGGACGAGCGCTGGAATCGCGGCTTTCGATCATGATCGGTCATGCCGCGTTCTCTCACGGGTTTGGTCGGACCGGAAGATCATCAATTGTCTAGAGAGATCAGAACGGTGGAGAAGGATGGTGGGGGAAGAAGGACTCGAACCTTCGAAGCCATACGGCGGCTGATTTACAGTCAGCTCCCTTTGCCACTCGGGACACTCCCCCGTTCCTCGCCAACACGCGACGCATCCACCAAGTGGTGGCGGGCGACCGGTCGGTGACGATAAAACGAGCACCCGTCGAAGGGTGTTCGGCTGGGCGGGTTTATGACGGAAACGCTATGGCAAAGTCAACCAAGGGCGGTGGGAATATTGATGATCGCTCCGGGTATGTTTCAACGAGACTCACCCGCCATTCGTACTGTGGGGGCTCGCATCGGGGAATTCGATTATGCGATGGACGACAGGTCGTGGAGACCCGGCCATCGTCCGGACCCCGTTTCCGCACCGTCCCGCCACAAACCTGTTGCCGAAAGTCATCAACGCCTCGCTGAATCGTGATCGTCCGGGTTTTCCTTTTGACTGTGCGGGGTTGCATGGCGTTACGTGAACGCGCTGGGCCAAGGACGACGACGATGTTTGAGACTGTAACTGCGATTTTCGGTTTTCTGAGTGCTGGTATTTTCCTCGCCCATGCCATCGACGGCTATCGGTCGGGACACAACGGCCGCGCCTGAGCGGTTCTTTTCTGACATTTCGATGAGCCGCCAAGAGCGGCCTGCATCCTCCCGAGTTACGGGAGCAGGTGCGCCCTGACGTCGCAATCAGCCAATTCGCCGGAAATATTTAACGCCCTGTCAACGTCTTTGCGGAAGCCTGTCGCGACAGGAGGTTGCGCCGTGGCCAAAACCCGCGATTCCAATGCCGGCATCGGACAGCGATCCGCGCGCAGCTATCTGCGACCGGCCGAGACCGGGCAGACCCGGCTGGCCAACTGGCCGCCGCCGTATCGCGCCAAGGAAAGCAAGCCCGTCATCATGAAGCATCAGCCCGGTGAGGTGCCGAAGCGGGCCAAGCCGCGCGGCTGGCGGCTGACGCGGGCGATGTTCTCCGAATTCGCTGACGATTGAGCCGATAGACCCGCCTACGTCACCCGGCAACGATGGGAATCCGGTGTTGCCGGTTGAGCCTTCGCGACGAGCGTGATAGTGCATCGCGCCAGCGCGGGTGTAGCTCAATGGTAGAGCAGCAGCCTTCCAAGCTGAATACGAGGGTTCGATTCCCTTCACCCGCTCCAGCCGTTTTTAGCCACTCCCAGATTCAGGAACCAGTTCGTCGCCGCTCAGGCCCTTTGCGCCTTGGCGGCTGTCGTGCCGGTTCGCTTCGCTGTTAGCGCCAGGCTGGCGGCGCTAACGACGCGGGCGATGATGCCGTCGACATCGTCGAGGTCGCATAGACCGTTGGAAAGTTTGGTCAGGCGCTCGCTGTCGCGGATGGTCTGGTGCGCCATCGCCAGTGCGAAGTGCAGGCCCCAGTAGATGTCCACCTCGGGAACGTCCGGCAGGGAGCGCTGCATCGCGGCCGCGAACCGCCGCAGATGGCTGATCTCGCGATTGCGGATTTTTCGGATCGGCGGCACCGCCTCGATCGAGGCGCGGATCATGAAGCGCGCGGCGGTCGCGCCTTCGCGGTCCGAGCCGAGACAGCCGCGCAGGGTGGGGCCGACCAGCGACCGGATCACCGCCTCGATCGGCGCGGGTCCGCCGCCGGCTTCCTCGGCAGCCTTCAATTCGTTCAGCCGCTCGCGGTTGGTCGCGATACTCCGCGTCACGAACAATTCGGCGATCAATTCGTCCTTGGACCCGAAGTGATAGTTGACCGCGGCGAGATTGACGCCGGCCGCCGCAACGATGTCGCGCAGCGTCACCTCTGAGAAGCCCCGTTCGGCATAGAGTTGTTCGGCGGCATTGAGGATCGCCGCTCGGGTTCGATCTGTCGCCATCGGTGCTGTACTTCGCGTTGTCGGATACGCTTTGTCAGATGCGCCATGCGGGGCGAGCATGCCCCGATACGCTCTCGCTATTGCAATTCAAACATCTGTATGAAACTATCGTTTTATAGTCGCGAATTGTCAATGCGTATCGCATCGGGCGTTTCGCGGTCGCTGTTGCTCCGCGGTTTCGCGGCATACGCGCGACAATGTCGCGTATGCGCGTGAAGGGCGGGCGATAGCGTGACCCTCATTTTTCAAGACAACCGCGAGGATCCTCCGATGGACTTCAATATGTCTGATCGCCAGCGCGAATGGCTCGACCGCGTGCGCTCGTTCATGACCAAGCATGTGCGCCCGGCTGAGCCGATTTATCGGAAGCAGGACGAGACCGGCGACCGCTGGAAGGTCATTCCTATTCTCGAGGAGCTGAAGGAGAAGGCCCGCGCGGAAGGGCTGTGGAATATGTTCATGCCGCCGTCCGAGCATGAGGACGACGAATTCCGCGGCGCCGGGCTGACCAATCTCGAATACGCCTCGCTCGCCGAAGAGATGGGCCGCGTGAGCTGGTCGTCGGAAGTGTTCAACTGCTCCGCGCCGGACACTGGCAACATGGAAGTGCTGATGCGTTACGGCACCAAGGAGCACAAGCGCCAGTGGCTGCGTCCGCTGATGGACGGCAAGATCCGTTCGGTGTTCCTGATGACCGAGCCGGCGGTTGCCTCGTCCGACGCGACCAACATCGAAACCAGCATCAAACGCGATGGCGATCACTACGTCATCAACGGCCGCAAGTGGTGGTCGTCCGGCGCCGGCGATCCGCGCTGCAAGATCGGCATCCTGATGGGCAAGACCGATTTCAACGCCGCGCGCCACCAGCAGCAGTCGCAAATTCTTGTGCCGATGGACAGCAAGGGCATCACCATCGAGAAGATGCTGCCGGTGTTCGGCTATGACGACGCGCCGCACGGTCACGCGCAGGTACTGTTCGAGAACGTCCGCGTCCCGGTCAGCAATCTTCTGCTCGGCGAAGGCCGCGGCTTCGAGATCGCGCAAGGCCGCCTCGGTCCGGGCCGCATCCATCACTGCATGCGCACCATCGGCAAGGCCGAGGAAGCGCTGGAGAAGATGGTGAAGCGGCTGTCGTCGCGTACCGCATTCGGCAAGAAGATCATCGAGCAATCGGTGTGGGAACAGCGCATCGCCGAAGCGCGCATCGACATCGAGATGAATCGTCTGCTCTGCCTCAAGGCCGCCGACATGATGGACAAGGTCGGCAACAAGACCGCGCAGCTCGAGATCGCGATGATCAAGGTCGCCGCGCCGAACATGGCGCTGAAGATCATCGATCACGCGATCCAGGCCTTCGGCGCGGCCGGCGTGTCCGATGATGCGGGTCTTGCCAACTCCTACGCCCATGTCCGCACGCTGCGGCTGGCGGACGGTCCGGACGAGGTGCACAATCGCGCCATTGCCAGACTTGAACTTCGGAAGTATGCCAATCAGGCGGCTTCGAAGTAGCGGGTAAGCCATCGTGGCGCTCCCGCTGGACGAAATCCCGTCGGGCGAAATCAAGTCAGACGAAATCAAGTCGGGCGAAACCAAACGGAGCGCCACTTTGGCAGACGGCGTTAGAAAAGACGAAGAGTTCTCCGGCACCAAGCCAGTCGAAGAGCGGCATCGCATCGATGAGATCCGCCTCGACAACTGGATGAAGGAGCATGTCGAAGGTTACGCGGGACCGTTGACGGTCCTGCAATTCAAGGGCGGCCAATCCAATCCGACGTATCGGCTCGATACGCCCGGCCGTTCCTACGTGATGCGGCGCAAGCCGTTCGGCAAGCTGTTGCCGTCGGCGCATGCGGTGGATCGCGAGTTCCGCGTGATCGCGGCGCTCAGCAAGCAAGGCTTTCCCGTCGCGCGCGCTTACGCGCTGTGCACCGACGATTCGGTGATCGGCGCGGCGTTCTATATTATGTCGATGGAAGAGGGCCGGGTGTTCTGGGATCCGGCGTTGCCGAGCCAGCCGCCGGAAGCGCGTCGCGCGATCTTCACCAGCAAGATCGAAACGTTGGCGAATCTGCATCGATATAATCCCGAGGCCATCGGCCTCGGCGACTTCGGCAAGTCGGGCAATTATTTCGCACGGCAGGTCGATCGCTGGACCAAGCAGTATCGCGCCTCGGAGACGCAACACATTCCGGAAGTCGAGCGGCTGATCGAATGGCTGCCGAGCACCATGCCGGAGCAGCGTCGCGTCTCCATCGTGCATGGCGACTATCGCCTCGACAACATGATCTTCCATGCCACCGAGCCCCGCGTGCAGGCGGTGCTGGATTGGGAGTTGTCGACGCTCGGCGATCCGATGGCGGATTTCACGTATCTGTTGATGCAGTGGACCATGCCGGGGCTCGCCAACATCGATCTCAAGGCCCTCAATATTCCGACGATGGAAGAGGCGGCCTCGATCTATTGCAAGGTGACGGGCGACGAGGTGCCGGAACTGAACTGGTACTTCGCCTACAACCTGTTCCGCCTCGCCGGGATCACGCAGGGTATCGCCGGCCGGATTCGCGACGGCACCGCGGCGAGCGCCAAGGCGATGGAATCCGCCAAGCGGACCGTCCCCCTCGCCAAGGCGGCCTGGGACTACGCGCAAAAGGCCGGCGCGAAATAACGCAATCGTCGAGGTGCGGTCCGATCCGGATCGCACCTCGATTCTATCCGCCTCTGTTTTTGATGTGCCCGTTGGCGCGCGGCCCGCGCGCCGGACTCGAAACTGACCTTGGCCCTTTCCCACAATCTTCGCGGCAATCTGTTCATGGTGATCGCCACGGCGTGTTTCGCCATGAACGATGCGATCACCAAGTTCGTGTCGTCCGAGATAAATTTCGGACAGGTGATTTTCGTGCGTGGCGCCTTCGCGATGGTGCTGATCGCGACGCTCGCGGCGCGCAATGGCGCGATGCGGCCGATCCGCACGCTCTTCATTGCGCCGGTGGCGTTGCGCGTGGTGGGCGAGATCGGCGGCGCAGTCTGTTTTCTTGCGGCGATCACGCATCTGCCGCTGGCCAATATCTATTCGATCTTTCAGGCACTGCCGCTGGCGGTGACGCTTGGCGCGGTGATGGTGTTCGGCGAGCAGGTCGGCTGGCGACGCTGGCTCGCTATCATCGCCGGTTTCATCGGCGTGCTCATCATCGTTCGCCCCGGCGTCGCGGGCTTCAACCAGTTTTCGCTGTTGGCGTTGTGCTCGGTGATGTTCTGCGCGGTGCGCGATCTCGCGACCAAGCGCATTCCGAAGGAAATCCCGTCGCTGTTCATCACGCTTCTGACGACGGTTTCCGTCGGCACGGCAGGCGCGGTGCTGTTGCATCCGCTTGGTGGCTGGACGCCGATGTCACCGCGTACGATGGCGTTGCTGGTGGTCGCGGCGATCCTGCTGCCGATCGGTTACAACTGCATCATTCTGTCGTTGCGCATCGGCGACATCTCGGCGGTCGCGCCGTTCCGTTACGCCGCGCTGATTTGGGCGACCCTGATCGGCTACGCGGTGTTCGGCGAGGTGCCCGACGCCGCGATGATCGTCGGTGCCGCGATCATCGTCGGCTCGGGCCTTTACGCGCTCTATCGCGAACGCATCCGCGACAGCGATCGCCCGGCGGCCAGCGCATCGAGCCAGCCGCCGGACTGATCTCGTTCAGATCGGTTTGCCGGTGTAGGGCATCGAAGCCGTGAGGCCGCCGTCGACCGGGAACGCCTGTCCATTGACGTAGGATGCTTCGTCGCTGGCCAGGAACAGGCCCATCGCGGCCAGTTCGTGCGGCTGACCCGGACGCTTCAACGGATTGAGCTGGCCGATCTTGTCCTGCGTGCCGCGCTCCTTGGCGCGATCGAACACCGGCTTGGTCATGCCGGTTTCGATCAGGCCGGGACAGACCGCGTTGATGCGCACGCCGGTGCCGGAGAGCGAATAGGCCGTGGTCTGCACCAGGCTGATGACACCCGCTTTCGACGCGGCGTAGGGATGACCGCTGGCGCCCGATTTGAGGCCTGCGACCGACGCGGTGCAGACGATGGAGCCATGGCCCTGCTTGGTCATATGCGGAATTGAATGCTTCACGGCGAGGAACGGGCCGATCAGATTGACGCGGAGAACCTCTTGCCAGTGTTCGACGCTCTGATCGGCAATCGGTATCAGACCGCCGCCGATGCCGGCATTGGCCCAGATCGCGTCGAGCTTGCCGTAAGCCGAGAGCGCCTTGTCGATGTAGGCGATGACGTCCTTTTCCGAGCCAGCGTCGGCCATCACGGCCTCGGCGGTGCCGCCGGCCTTGCGAACCTGATCGACGGTTTCCTTGACGCCCTCGGTGCGGTCGACGGCAATCAGCTTGGCGCCTTCCTTCGTGAACAACAGCGAAGCCGCGCGGCCGATGCCGCTGCCCGCGCCGGTGATGATGACCGATTTGCCTTCGAGGCGACCCATAAAACTCTCCGTGCTTGATTGCAGTTGTTTTCTGTTTGCCGCGCGATGGAATTCATACAATGTTTGAAGCAACGTGCGGCGCAGACCGCCATGCTCGACATGGCGTTGACTTATGATCCCGCTATATCTCACTTACAGCCGCGCGAAACACTATTGAAGGGCTCTCGCCATGTCGAATCCTCCGCAACCGCCATTCGTGGCTCAGCACAGCGTTCCCCACGGCGTGGTCGCGACGCGATGGTGGTGGGTGCGTCATGCGCCGGTGCGCGAGGACGGCGGCTGCATCTATGGACAAACCGACATCGGTTGCGATTGCAGCGATCGTGTCGTCTTCGACGCAGTCGCAAAAATTTTACCGCGTCAGGCAACGTGGTATTCGAGCAACCTCAAGCGCACGCATCAGACCGCGAATGCGTTGTGGCAAGCCGGCTATCCGAAGCCTACCACCATGACACAGGATGCCGCGTTCGCCGAACAACATCTCGGTCAATGGCAAGGACTCAACCGCGCTGAATTTTTTGCCAGCCGTCCGATTGCCGTCGGCACTTACTGGTTCGCGCCGATCGACGAGCCTTCGCCGGGCGGTGAAAGTTTCATGGACCTTTACAATCGCGTCAAAGGCGCAATCCAACGCATCAACGCCGCGCATGCCGGCGGCGATGTTGTCGTTGTCGCGCATGGCGGCACCATCAAGGCGGCGCTTGGCGTTGCGCTGAACGATCAGCCGGAGCGGGGACTGGCCTTCACCATCGACAACGTGTCGGTGACGCGGCTCGATCATCTCGCCAGCGACGGCCATAGCGGCTGGCGCATTCCGATGGTCAACCAGCAGCCGTGGATCGCCGATCCATCCCACGCCGCGATGCATCAGCCGTCTGGTGCGGAGCCCGCGAGCGCCACCAAGCTAGCGTAACGAACGACAACGATCACGACAACACACTGAAACATCAAAGGAGATATGCATGACCTTGTTCGACATGAAGGGAAAAGTCGCGGTGATCACCGGCTCGACGCGCGGCATCGGGCGCGCCATCGCCGAGCGCATGGCGGAGCACGGCGCCAAGGTGGTGATCTCGTCGCGCAAGCAGGACGTCTGCGACGAAGTCGCGAAAGAGATCAACGACAAGTTCGGCAAGGGTACCGCGGTTGCAATTGCCGCGAACATTTCGAGCAAGGAAAATTTGCAGAACCTCGTCGACGAATCCAACAAGGCCTTCGGCAAGATCGACGTGCTGGTTTGCAACGCGGCGTCGAATCCGTATTACGGCCCGCTCGCCGGCATCTCCGACGATCAGTTCAACAAGATCCTCAGCAACAACATCGTCGCCAACAACTGGCTCATCAGCATGGTGGTGCCGCAGATGATCGAGCGCAAGGACGGTTCGATCATCATCGTGTCGTCGATCGGCGGCCTCAAGGGCTCGACCATCCTTGGCGCTTACGCGATCTCGAAGGCCGCCGACATGCAGCTCGCGCGCAATCTCGCTTGCGAATACGGCAAGCACAACGTTCGCGTGAACTGCATCGCGCCCGGCCTGATCAAAACCGATTTCGCCAAGGCGCTGTGGGACAATCCGGACAACCTCAAGGCCTCGACCTCGCGCTCGCCGCTGCTGCGCATCGGCATCCCGGATGAAATCGCCGGTGCAGCCGTGTTCATGGGCTCGGCCGCCGGCGACTTCATGACCGGGCAGACGGTGGTGATCGACGGCGGCGCGACGATTAGCTGAGAATCTTCCCTCTCCCCTTGCGGGAGAGGGTGCCTGAGCGAAGCGAAGGCGGGTGAGGGGTGTGCGCAACGACCCCTCACCCGGCGTAGTTTCGCTTCGCTCAACTTCGCCACCCTCTCCCGCAAGGGGAGAGGGTTCGGCCGCATTTCACTCCACCGCCGCGTAAACCAGATTGCGGATGACGTTGCGGAAGTATTCGCGCTGGCCCGGTCCCTGCGACATGAACACCGCGAACAGGTCTTCCTTCGGATCGATCCAGAAGAACGTTCCAGCGATTCCGCTCCAGAAGAACTGACCGGCGGAACTTGTCACTGACGCCATGCCTTCGTCGGTTCGCACGCAGAAGCCGAGGCCGAAGCTGTGGCCCGGCGTCAGCAGCGTGCCGTTGCGCGGCAGCGCCGGGCCGAGATGATCTGACGCCATGAAGGCGAGCGTCTTGTGGCCGATGATGCGTTCGCCGTCGAGCGTGCCGCCGTTGAGCAGCATCTGGCAGAACCGCGCATAGTCCATCGTCGTCGACACCAGGCCGCCGCCGCCGGATTCCATCGCGGGCTTCTCGGTCATGTCGAACAGCTTGACCGCGTCGCCGGTCCACGGGTCCTTCGCGAACGGTTCGGCAAGGCGACCCCTGTTGTCGGCGCTGGTGTGGAAGCCGGTTTCTGTCATCCGCAGCGGCGCCAGGATGCGCTCGGTGAGGTATGCGCCGAGCGTCTGGCCGGAGACGACTTCGACGATGCGGCCCAAAATGTCGGTGGAGCGGCTGTAGTTCCATTCCGCGCCCGGCTGGCAGATCAGCGGCAGGCTGGCGACGATGCGCGCATGTTCGGCATTGTCGATCTTGCGGCTGCGCAACCGCGACTCCTGATACATCTTGTGGACCGGCCCGTTGCCGGTGTGCTCATAGGTGATGCCCGAGGTGTGGCGCAGCAGATCCTGAACTGTGATCGCGCGGGCGAGGGGGACAAGCTCCAGCTTGCCATCCTTTTCGACCGCCACCTTCTGATCGGCGAATTCCGGGATGAATTTGGTCAGCGGGTCGTCGAGCAGCAGCCGGCCTTCCTCGAACAGCGTCATGATCGCCACCGAGACGATGGGCTTGGTCATCGAGAAGATGCGGAAGATGCTGTCGTGGCGCATCGGGGCGTCTGAGGTGGGGCTTTGCCGGCCCAGCGCGTCGAACCAGCCGATCTGGCCGCGCCGCGCCACCATCACCGTCACGCCGGGGGTCGTCCCCTTGTCGATGTCGCGCTTGAAGGCGTCGGACATCCGCTGAAGGCGGGTGCGGGACAGGCCCAACGCCTCCGGCTTCCCCTGTGGCAGCGGCGGGGTGGTCGGACGGCTGGCGGAGGTCGCGGCTTGTGCGTTCGCTGGCGGGTTCATGGGCATCTCCCGATTGATCTTCTTGTTTGGCTTACTAAATGAGGCGTCTTCCAGTGCGGTTGGCAAGATTGGCCCAGAACCTATGACTTGAACAGGGCCGTTTTTTTGAGTAACCAGCCGCCGGTTTGGAGCCGTGCAGATGCCCGGCCGTAAGAGGTGGACATAGATGGCCAAAGAGAAATTTGAACGTAACAAGCCGCATTGTAACATTGGGACGATCGGTCACGTGGACCACGGCAAGACGTCGCTGACGGCGGCGATCACCAAGGTTCTGGCGGAGACGGGCGGCGCGACGTTCACGGCGTACGACCAGATCGACAAGGCGCCGGAAGAGAAGGCGCGCGGCATCACGATTTCGACGGCGCACGTCGAATACGAGACGCAGAACCGGCACTATGCCCACGTCGACTGCCCGGGCCACGCCGACTACGTCAAGAACATGATCACCGGCGCGGCGCAGATGGACGGCGCGATCCTGGTGGTGTCGGCGGCCGACGGCCCGATGCCGCAGACC
>JBQCHY010000044.1:0-107358 GCA_051954235.1 Xanthobacteraceae bacterium | reverse complement strand
ACCAGACCGCCATTGCGAGCAAAGCGAAATAACTTGATCCGTCATGGCCGGGCTTGTCCCGCCATTCACGCCTTAAAGGAAAAGCTAGTTCAAAGACGTGGATGGCCGGGACAGGCCCGGCCATGATGATGCTGATTCAATTTCATTTCGACGCAGATTTGAAGAGCGGATCGCTTCCGCCTCCCCGCCACCACGAAACCTTACGGAATGATCTTCTGCGCCCGGAAATCGCCGATGATGTCCTTCATCATCTGCTCGCTGTCGATCATCTCGGTGAAGCCGTACTGATAGGCCTTCACCATGCTGATCATATTGTCCCACTTGCGGCGGAACACGGTGTCGGCATAGCTCCACGGCACCAGGCGAAACAGATCGGTCTGGCGCAGACCGTTGCCGGCGACGATCTCGTTCCACAGGTCGCGCTTGTCGTCCATAAACTCAGTCAGTCGCATGGTCTTGACCGGCCCCGGCTCGAGACCGAACATCGCGGCGAGGCGCGGCCACATGTATTTCCAGCGGAAAGAATCGCCGTTGCCGATATTGAAAGCCTGATTGGCCGCGCGCGGATCGGTCGACGCCCACAGCATCGCGCGGTTGAGAATGCGCACGTCGGACGCGAAGGTGATCGCGTTATAGGTGTCCTCGTCGCCGGGGAAATAGAACGGCTGCTTCAGCGCCTTCATGATGGTGCCGTAGACCGCCAGCACCGTCATCAGGTTGATGCGCGCGCCGTTGCCATAGCCGCACACCGCGCCGGGGCGCGTGGTCGACCACGTCCACGATTTGCCTTGCTGTAGTTTCAGCACGTGGTCGTGCTGCGCTTCGTAGAAATAGGCCGGCACGCATGGCGGGTCGTCTTCGCGCGCCGGTGTCTTGTAGGCACCGAGGTGATAGCCGTACCACTTCACGCCTTCGAGCACGTGCACATGCTGCAAGTCCGACGCATGCGGCACGGCGCCATCGAGGAAATTCGCAGCCATGCGGCTGTTGAGATCGTTCTCCTCATCGAAGGTGCGGCCGTTGAGCAGCGCGGTATAGAAAATGTGGGTGACGCCCTTGACGCCGGCGAGCGCCTTCAGCGTCGCCTCGCGATCCAGCAGGTCGACCGGAATGTGGCGCACCCAGTCGCCGAGTTCGGGATCGCCGCGCGACACGCCGATCACGTCCCACTCGCCGCTGGCGTGCAGCATGCGCGCCATGTTGCCGCCGCACATGCCGCCCACGCCGGCAATCAAAGCTATTTTCTTGGCCAAACGCTTTTCCTCGCTTCAACCGGGGCTTGTCGGCGCAATCGCCAGCGCACCTCGTTTTCTTATCCCAGACCAAGCCTGATCCGGGCGTTTTGACCATTGACTAAAACCGCGCCAATCCCGCGCTTCAACTGCAATCGGATTATATGGTCATTACATTTCCGATGAAGATTGGTGCGCCCGAAATGGGGTACCCTCCCAGAGCGACGACATAATCCTCCAACAACCGGCAGACTTCCGAGTTAGGCACCGAAGCGGTTCCTCAGCGCGTATTTGAGGACTTTTCCCGAGCCGTTCCGAGGGAGCGCATCGATCATCTCGACCCGCTTGGGGACCTTGAAGCCGCCGAGCTTGCCCTGACAATGCTCTCGCACCTGCTCCAAAGTCACTGCACGGTCGCCGCGTGAGGCAACGACAGCGACGACCAACTCGCCCCAGCGCGAATCCGGGATGCCCACCACCGCGACTTCTGCGATGTCGGGATGGTCGGCCAGCACGTTTTCCACTTCGAGCGCATAAACGTTCTCGCCGCCGGAGACGATCATGTCGACCTTGCGGTCAACGATATAGAAGAAGCCCTGCGCGTCGCGCGTCGCGACGTCGCCGGTCCGCAGCCAGCCATCCACAATGGTGGTCGCGGTCGCCTCCGCGCGATTCCAGTATCCGGTCATCACCGCATCGGAACGCACGCACAGTTCGCCGCTGGTCGAATCGAATCCGTTCGCGCCCAACAGGCGGATATCGTATCCAAGTAGAGCGCGCCCGCAGGAACGGAACAGGTGCTCGTTGCCGCTGATCCTGGCGCGACGGTGCGCCTCGTCATCCAGAACCGTAACGATCACGCCGGCTTCGGTCTGGCCGTAAGTCTGGAAGAAATTCACCGGAAACAGATCCATCGCCCGCGCCAGCGCCGCGGACGAAATCGACGAGCCGCCATACATGATCTGCCGCAGTTCCGGCAGCGGCGTGAGCTTGTTCGCAGCCGCCTCGGCCACCGCGTTGAGCATCGCCGGAACGAATCCGGCGGCGGTCACGCCCTCCTCGCGCATCAGCATCAGCGCAGCGCCGGGATCGAACACCGGCAGCACCACGATCGTCGCGCCCACCAGCATGTAGGCCATCTGATAGATGGCGCCGCCCGCGTGGAATTGCGGAATGGCCTGCAACTTCCGATCCTGCGCGACCGCGCCGATTGAGGCCGCGAAGTAATAGGTTCCGCTCAGGAACTGGCGATGCGTCAGAAGCGCGCCCTTCGGGCGGCCGGTCGTGCCGCTGGTATACATCAGCGCGAACGGATCGTCCGATTGCAAGAGCGCGCGCGACGCCGGCCGCGCCGACTTGATCAGCGCCTCGTAGCTGCCGTCGAGACTATCCCCCAACGGAAAGGCCGTCAGTTCCGACCCGGCGGTGTCGCGCAGCCCTGCGACAACGTCCTCGAAGTTCGCTGAGTAGAACAGGAAGTTCGCGCCGCTATCTTCCAGGATGTAGGCGATCTCGGGCGGCGCGAGGCGGAAATTGATCGGCACCCACGTCGCGCTCAGTTCTGCCAGCGCATAAACGATCTCGACATACTCCGCAGAGTTGGTCGACAGCACACCGACATGCGTGCCTCGCCCGATCCCCCGCGCCGCCAACGCACTCGCGAGCCGCATGATGCGGTCCGCAAGTTGCCCGTAGGTGACGCGCTTCGATCCGCAAATCACCGCGAGGCGATCCGGATGCCACGATGCGTGATGCTGGACGATGTCGGCGACGTTCATGTCTGGCTACCGTTGGTTCAGATGGGACTGACCGGATCGAATTTCGGAGCCCGCTTCTCGAGATGCGAAGCCAGGCCCTCGCGCACTTCCGGCCCGGCGAAGCCGAGAAACTCCAGCGCGACGGAGGCGTCGAACGTCGGCCCCATCATCCGCAGCCAGTTGTTCATCGCATACTTGGTCCAGCGAATCGCGGTCGGTGCGCCTTCCACCAGCCGGTTGGCGACCTTCAACGCCGTGGCTTGCAGTTGGTCATCATCCACAACCAGCGACACGAGGCCCAGCTTCTCCGCGGTTTCGCCGTCGATCGGCTCGCACGTCAGCAGATAGTACTTGGCTTTGGCCATGCCGCACAACAGCGGCCAGATGATCGCAGCGTGATCGCCGGCGGCCACGCCGAGGCGCGTATGCCCGTCGATAATCTTGGCCGAACGCGCGGCAATCGAAATGTCCGCCAGCAGCGCGGCGGCAAGCCCCGCGCCGACCACCGGGCCATGGATCGCGCTGATGATCGGCTTCGAGCAATTGATGATGTTGTAGACCAGCTTGCTCGCGCTTTTCCAGTTGCGCGCGCGCGTTGCCGGATCGTTGATGTTGCGTTCCAGCATCTCGAAATCGCCGCCGGCCGAGAAGGCGCGTCCCGCGCCGGTGAGGATCACGACCGAGACATCGTCGTCGTCCTCGACATCAAGCCAGACCTGCACCAATTCGTGATGCAACACCTCGTTGGTCGCGTTCAGGCGCTCGGGCCGGTTGAGCGTGATCTTGAGCACCCGCTCGCCGACGTGTTCGCACAGCAAATGCTTGTATTTCGCGTATCTGTTTTCCATGGATCAATCCTTAAATGTTGTGGCTGCGCAAGCTGCCGTCGTCATGAACGATGTTGCCGTCGAAGACCGTCCGCATCACTTGGGTGTCGCCGATGTCGTCGATAGGACAGGAGAGCGGGTTTCGATCGATGATGGTGAGATCGGCGCTGCATCCCCGGCCCAGCCGGCCGACGCCATCCCATTGCAGCACACGCGCAGCATCCCACGTCCACATGCCCACCGCTTCCTCGCGGGTGACCTTCTGCCCCGGCCCGAGATTGCGATAACCCGAACCGCAGAACTCGTGCGTCAACGCAAGCTGGATCTGCTCGAAGGCATTCTTCGGGCCCCAGTCGCTCGAACCCGCGATCGAAAAGCCCGCATCGAAGAACCGGCGCAGCGGCATCATATCGTCGAGCCGGCCGTCGCCGATCTTTTCGCGGAACAGATCGCCCTTGCCCCAACAGAACGACATCGACGTCGTCAGATCGAAATTGAGCCGGCGATAGCGTTCGATCTGTTCGGGCGTGATGAAGACGGAATGAATCAGAATCCATTTCAGCGACTGGATGTCGTGGTCGCGCGCGAGCCGCTCCAGCATCGCGAGGTTTTCCTCGTTCGCTTTATCGCCCATGCACATGGTGTTCAGGCGCAGCTTATGCTCGGCGCAGAAGCGCATCGCGCGCTCGACCTTGTCGGGCGGCGTGTTGTAGAAGCCGCAGGTGTGCTCGCCATAAGGTCCGATATATTCGGACGACATCATCATGCCGCCCGGGAAGCAGGTCCCGTCCCACATCACGGTGACGCCGTTGAAGCGGAAATACGGATCGTCGAGTTCGATGGAGCGCGCGGCGTCGGAGAGACGCCGATCGAATTCTTCCCGTCCGCGCGGCTTGCTCCACGGCATGCCGTAGGATTCCGCTTCCTGCGACACCATCACCCGGAGCCGCAATTCGTTTGACGCCCGCAGCTCCCGATAAGCATCGATCAGCCGCTTGTCCATCATATGGTTTTCGTAGACCGTGGTGACGCCCATGCGATTGTAGGTCGCCATCGCGGTCTTGGTGCCGGGAACGAGATTCTCGTATTTCAGGAACGGAATCTTCATCCACAGATCGTTCGCGAACGGATCGTAGGAATAGTAGTTCGTCACCGAGCCGCGCAGCCGCCCGGTCGGCTCGCCGTTGTGCTTCTCGATCCAGACGTTGCCGACGCGATCCGGCGTCTCCCGGTCTATGCCAAGCCGCGCCAGCGCCATGCTGTTGAACGCGATGACGTTCGGGGTGCGCGGCGCCCACGCCTGAATCACGATCGGATGATCCGAAGATGCTTTGTCCAGGACCTGACGCGTCGGAAGATCGCCTTCCGGCAGATTGCGGTGCGAGCGGCGAATGAAATAATGCGGCTCGCCGACCGGCGTGGTCATGATCCACTGTTCCGGCTTGGTCTCGGCGGCGCGCTTCGCGATCCTCGCCACGATGTCGTCGTGCGACTTCGCGTTCTGGATATCGACCAGCGGCTCATGCAGCGAGCCGTAATGCAAGAGATGCGGATGCGCGTCGATCAGACCCGGCAGCAAGGTCGCACCGTCGAGGTCGACATACTCCGCGTCCTTCGCCGCGACCGCCGCAACCTCCTCTTCCGATCCGAGAGCGATGACCTTGTTGCCTTCCGTCAGCAAGGCGGCAACCGTCTCTCCGGTATTGGTCGCGAACGGAATGATCGGACCGTTCTTGTACAACGTCTGCCTCTTGTTCCGAACTGACACGCCGGTCTTTCCTCGGTTGGTGAGCGGCCCCACGTTGTGGGACCGCGGAAGATGAAGTGCGTTGAACCAAAGGCTTACTTCTTGGCGTCGCGCACCAGCGGACACTGGCTTTCGGCTAGCGGCTTGAACGCATCCTTGCCCGGGATGGTGCCGAGGATCTTGTAGACGTCCTGCGACAACTTCGATTCCGCCGGCGTCTTGACCTGCGCCAGATACATCTTCACCAGCACCCGTCCGTCCGCACGGATCGCGACGTTCTCGTTGTAGAAATCACTCACCGGAAGTTCCCGCATCTTGGCGGCAACCTTGTCGGAGTCGGTGGTGCCGGCGGCTTGCACCGCCTTCAGGTAATGAAGCGTGGCGCTATAGGCGCCGGCCTGCGTCATGGTCGGATACTTGCCTTTGAATGCGGCCTGGAAACGCTTGGTCCAGGCACGGGTCTTGTCGTCGAGGTCCCAATAGAAAGACTCGGTGACAATGAGACCCTGCGCGGCCTTCAGCCCGAGCGCTTCGATATCCGGCAACAGCACCAGCAGGCCGGCGAGTTGTTGTCCGCCTTGCGGCAAGCCGAATTCCGCCGCCTGCTTCAGCGCGTTGACGGTATCTGCGCCGGCACTTGCGAAGGCGACGACATCCGCCTTGGACGCCTGCGCTTGCAATAGGAACGAACTGAAATCATTGGTGCCGAGCGGGAAACGCGCGCTTCCCACCACGCGCCCGCCGGAAGCCTCGATCAAGCTGGTGGCTTCCTTTTCGAGCGAGCGCCCGAACGCGTAATCGACGGTCAGGAAGAACCAGGTCTTCTTGCCCTGCTTGAGCACCGCGCGCGCCGTGCCGTTCGACAACGCGTAGGTGTCGTAGCTGAAGTGGAAGCCATACGGCGAGCAGGCCGAGCCCGTGAAATCCGACGAGCCCGGATCGGTGATCAGAAAGATTTTCTTCTTCTCGCGCGCGATGCTCTGAACCGCCAAACCGACCGCCGAGGTCGAGCCGCCGACGATCGTCTCGACGCCTTCCCACTCATACCACTTGCGCGCCAGCGCCGAGCCGACATCCGGCTTGTTGAGCGTATCGGCGCTGACCACCTCGATCGGTCGACCGAGCACCTTGCCGCCCATGTCTTCGACGGCGAGTCTCGCGCCGATCACATCTCCTTCGCCGTCATAATCGGCGAGCGGGCCGCTCATGTCGGACATCACCCCGATCTTGAGCGGCTTGTTGCCGGCCTCCTGGGCCTGCGACGGCGACGCCACCGTCATCAGGGCCGCCACGCACAGCACGATCCTCTTCATGGTCGCCATCGTTTCCCTCCCTGTGTCATGGGAAAATTATTCTGAGCTTTCAGTTTCTTACCCGAAGCGTCGATGTCGCCACCCCGCTCTTTGGCAGGACCTCCGCCATCGGCGGACGTCAGGTGCCCGGAAGCTCTCACGCGGATTGGGACCCTGTCAACAAAAATGATTTGCGAATCGCAAATCGCAATCGAAAATGGTGCCAAGGCAGGTGTTCGCCTCCGGCGCGGCCCGTGTTATGGCCGCCTCGACAGACCCGTGACCGTTTGGGAGACAATTGGAGATGAGTACGCGAAACCCGAACGGAACGGAGCCCGACCAGCCGAAGCAAAGCCGCGCCGAGCGCGTGAAGGCGAACCGCCGTGCGCTGATCCGGGCCGCCACCGAACTGGTGGGCGAACGCGGCTATGACGAGACGTCGATCGCGCGGATCACCGAGCGCGCCGGCCTCGCCCACGGCACGTTCTACAGGTACTTCAAATCCCGTCAGGACCTGTTCGATCAACTGCTTCCCGATGTCGGAAATGACCTGATCGAATTTCTCAAAGCGCGCGTCTCCGGCGCGCGGAGCCTGATGAATGTCGAGGAGCGCGGCCTGCGCGGCTTCTTCGACTTCCTGCTGGAAAATCCCGGCTTCTACCGGCTGCTCAACGAAGCCGAAGTGGCCGCGCCGCCGGCTTTCGACCAGCACATCAGCAATCTGTCGGCGCATTACGTCGCCGCACTCAAACGCAGCCAAGCACGCGGCGAGCTATCGGGTTACGAGCCGCGCGAACTCGAGGTGTTGGCATTCGTGCTGATGGCCGCGCGCTTCTATCTTTATCTGCGCTTTGCAAAGACCCCGACCGGACCGCAACCTATCCCCGATTGGGTGGTCGAGGCCTATATGAAATTCATCACCCACGGCTTGCAGGGGCCCGAGCCCAAGCGCCCCGGTGCCGACGATTGACGTGTGTGTGAGCGCTCGAACTCGGAAACGAGCGGCTGCTCTATTGCGTTAAAGGAAACCTCATTGCCGGGCTTGACCCGGCAATCCATCATTTTTCTAGAAGATGGCTACGCGGATAAAGTCCGCGCATGACGACCTATATTTCCATCACAATCTGAAAGTCTCTAAGTCGAAAACTGGAAAATCCGCGCCGGATTATCGACCAGGATTTTCTTGAGCACGGCCTCGTCGGGCGCATAGCGATACAACAGATCGAGCAGATCGCCATCGTTTGGCATCTCGCTCTCGTAGATGACGTGCGGCCAGTCGGTGCCCCAGACGACGCGGTCGGGCGCGGTCTCGATCAACACACGCGCGAACGGCACCGCTTCGTCCCAGGGATACCCCGCGAGCGCGTGACGATCGCCGCTCGACACCATCACCCACCAGTTTCCGCGTTTCAGATATTCGCGCATCATCCGCATACCGGGCTGATCGACGCCTTCAGCGAAATGCAGCCCGCCCATGTGATCAATTACGGTTGGAATCGTCAGGCTGTCGAACAACTCCTTGTGTTCGACCAGTTCGCCGCCGAGCGCGAAAATCTTGGCGAACCAGCCAAGCTCGCTGATCCGGCCGATCGAGCGGCGGAACGACTCCGGCGTGATCGAGATCTTCAGCACCTTGGCAAAGTTAAAGCGAGCACCACGCACGCCCGCGGCATGAAGGCGCTCCAGCTCGGCATCGCTGACGCTGTCGTCGATGATAGCGCAGCCGCGATACTGACCGTTGCCGCGCGCCAGCGCTTCCAGCACGAGGCGATGGTCGGTGCCGTAGCAAGTCGCCTGCACGATCAAGCCACGCGCGATACCGAGCGTGCGATGCATCCTCAGAACATCGTCAAACGTCGCATCCGGCGGATAGTAGGCGGTGCCCGGTCGCACCGGATAGCGCTCCAGATCGCCATAGACATGAACCTGGCTGTCGCAAGACAGGGGCGGCGGCATCCGCTTCGGCGCGCGCGTTTTGCGAATGTAGGACGGGAAAGTCTTCATACCGTTGGGACCATCGGTGACTAGAGAATCTTATCGGAAGAAATCGCCTCCGAGCGCGACCTTGCGGACTTCCTCCGCATCGTTCGGCGCGAAACCGACATCGATAGCGACACGCGGCGCTTCCGCGACCGTGTTGGTCAGACGACCGACATTGGTGACTTCGACTTCGACCGTGTCGCCGGGAGCCATCGGGCGCGAATTCGCAGGTGTGCCGGACAGGATCAGATCGCCCGGCAACAGCGTCATGTGCCGGGACAGATCGGCGATGATGTAGCCGATGTCGAAGGCCATCGCGGAAGCTGGCGTTTCTTGCACCACTTTGCCGTTGATATAGGTCCGCAGCGTTGACGCCGTGATGTCGATGCCGCTGACGAGGCCCGGCCCGATCGGACAAAAGCTGTCCATGCCCTTCACCCGCATCATCGAACCGCGATCGGTGCCACGAAAATCCTGGCAGCCGACATCGTTCGCCGGCGAATAGCCGGCGACGCTGTCCCAGCTCTCCTCGCGCGAGGCATGACGCAACTCGCGACCGATAACGACGCCGATCTCACCCTCGTAGTTCAGGTAGCCGCAGTTGTGCGGCCGATAAATCGTCCCGCCGTGAACATTCAGCGACGTCGACGGCTTGAAGAAATAGCTCGGCTCGCGTTCCGGCTCGGGCACGCGAAACTCGACGCGCCGGGAATCGTAGTTCAAATGGATGCAGATGATCTTCGACGGCTCGCAAGGCGGCAGGTGTACGACTTTGTCGCTATCGAAACTCGATCCGTTGCGCAGATGCACCTTGCCGTCTTCCAGGCGCCCCCATTGCGGGCGGCCATCGACGAGGATACGCCACATTTCCTTGCGGCCGGTCGTGCTCATGGAATGTCCTTTCCGAAAATCTCGCAACCCACCGCTCAGGTGAAGTGCAGTCCCACCGAGCCGATTCCGGTCATGTGAGCTTCGACATAGTCGCCTTTCGCGGCGGGAATGGCGGTACACGGCGATCCCGGCAGGATGATATCGCCGGCGTCGAGGCCAATGTCCCATTCGCTCAGTTTGTTGGCGAGCCAGGCGATGGCGTGAACCGGGCTGCCGAGCACTTCCGCCATCGTCGACGTCGACACCAGTTCGCGGTTGCGCTCCAGCACCACACCCATGGTGCGGAAATCGACATTAAGCGGTGACACCGCCTTGTCACCGAGCACGAAGCGCGAGGACGAGCCGTTGTCGGCCACGGTATCGATCCATTGGATCTTCCAGTCGTGAATGCGGCTGTCGACGATTTCGAGCGACGGCGAGATGTAAGCCGTCGCGCGCAACACATCCTGCGGCGAAACGTTGGGGCCACGCAGCGGCTTGTCGAGCACGAAGGCCACCTCCGGCTCGATGCGTAGCTGGATCAGCGAATCCACCGGCAGATCGGCGCGATTCTCCAGGCGCATCCGGTCGAACAGATGGCCGTAATCCGGCTCGCCGAATCCAGCCATCGCCTGCATCGCACGGCTGACCAGGCCGATCTTCTTGCCGACCACGCGATGGCCGAGCTTCCTGCGGATATCGGCAACCGCCAACTGGATGCGATAGGCATCGTCGCGGCTGAGATCGACGCCACGCGACGTCAGCGGCGCAACGGTCTTGCGATCGAGTTCAGCCTGCCAAAGCTCCTCAGCCAACTGGCGCACGACGGTCGTTCTGTCATTCATGATGTTACCTCGCCTGTCGTATCCGCAAGAATCAGTAGGTCGCCCGGCCGCCCGAAAGATCGAAGATGGCGCCGGTCGAGAAAGATACGTCGTCCGAACACAGCCAATGCACCATCGCTGCGAA
Source organism: Xanthobacteraceae bacterium (assembly GCA_051954235.1). Taxonomy (GTDB): domain Bacteria; phylum Pseudomonadota; class Alphaproteobacteria; order Rhizobiales; family Xanthobacteraceae; genus 62-47. The sequence goes on along the minus strand of JBQCHY010000044.1, from coordinate 96,684 downwards.
CTCCTCCGGCTCGGCGAAGCGTGACATCGGAATTCGCGACAGCATATAAGCGGTCATCTCCGGCGAAACGTCCTTGTTCATTTCCGATTTGATGACGCTTGGCGCAACCGCGTTGACGACAACACCGGTCTGAGCCAGTTCCTTGCCGAGCGACTTGGTCAGCGCGATCAGTCCGGCCTTCGCGACACTGTAGCCGCTCAGCTTCGGATTGCCTTCCTTGCCGGCGATCGACGCGACGTTGACGATGCGGCCGTATTTCTGCTCGAGCATCTGCGGAATGATCGTGCGGCAGCAATAAAACGGACCGTTGAGATCGACATCGAGCACCTGCTGCCAGGACTCGACCGGATACTCCCAGGTATCGGCAACAGGTCCCACGATCCCAGCATTGTTCACCAGAATGTCGATCTTGCCGAACGCCGTCAGGGTTTTGCTGAAGGCCTGTTGCACCGAGGCAAGCTGACCGACATCGCAGGCGATGGCGTTCACGCCCAATTCCTTCGCGGCTTCGTTGGCGCGGGCTTCGTTGCGATCCCAGATCGCAACCTGCGCGCCCGCCTCTTTCAGGCGCCTGACAACCGCATAGCCCAAACTCTGTGCGCCGCCGGTGACGACTGCCGATCTGTTTTGCAACGAAAGATACATGTGACGCCTCATATCGATCGGATGATGCCGATTAATGTTGCAGTTGGTCCGACGGCGCCCAGAAGGCGGCGCGGCGCGCTGCGAGTTTCACCAGCCAATGCAACGCAAAGCCGGTGACGGTGAGAAAGACGATAGCGGAGAACACGCCCGGCACATTCATCGAATATTGCCGCTGGACGATCAGGCTACCGAGCCCGCTCGGCGCACCGATAAATTCACCCACGATCGCGCCGATGACAGCGAAGATGATCGCGACGTCAAGCCCGGCGAACAGATAGGGCACCGCATTCCACAGCCGCACCTTGCAGAAGATCTGCCAGCGCCCGGCGCCGAGCGAACGCATCAACATGATCTGCTTCGCATCCGCCGCCTTCATGCCGGCGATGACATTCACGAGAATCGGAAAGAACGCGACCAACGCGACGATGCTGGCAATCGAACTCAAGCCATAGCCGAGCCAGATGATGATCAGCGGAGCGACCGCGACCTTCGGGACGATCTGGATCACCAGAATATACGGATAAAGGATCCGCTCCAGCGACGGCACCAGCGCGATCAGCGCACCGAAACCAATGCCGACGGCGACCGCGATCAGGAAACCGACAACAATTTCGTAGACCGTCACCCACAGATGCGGCCAGATCGCGCCTGTCTCGATATCCGAAATCACCGCACGGACGATCTGCGACGGCGACGGCAGAAGGCCGAGCTTCTCGCCGATGCCGAATTCCCACACGGCAAGCAGAGCCGCCAGCAGAACAAGCGAGATCACGCGGTCACGCATCAGGGGATTCTTCACGACAAATCTCCCGACGCCGAGAGAAGTTTGCGAATCCGCTCCGCGTGCGCCCCGAACTCCGGCGTGGACAGCATCGCCAGCGTCCGCGGCCGTGGCGCGTCGATCTCGATCACATCGGCAATCCGCGACGGACGGCCGCTCATGACGAACACACGGTCCGACAGGAAGACGGCTTCCGAAATCGAGTGCGTGACGAAGATGACGGTCTTCTTCGATGCGCTCCAGATGCGTTGGAGTTCGAGCGTCATCTGCTCGCGCGTCATCGCATCCAACGCGCCGAACGGTTCATCCATCAACAGCAGTGCGGGATTCTGGATCAACGCCCGCGCCAACGACACGCGCTGTTGCATGCCACCCGACAATTCATGCGGATATTTGTTCTCGAAATCGCCGAGGCCGACCAGCTTCAGAAGCTCGCTTGCCCTGACACGAAAGCGCCGTCGATCCGCTTTCGCGACTTCGATGGGAAGTTCGACATTTTCCAGAACGGTGCGCCAGGGAAAGAGAATCGCATCCTGAAACACCACGGCCGCGTCCCGCACGGATTCCGCGTCGCGCGCGATATCGATCCTGATCGTCCGCCACTCGGCTCGACCAGCGACGCCAGCATCTTCAGCAACGTGCTTTTGCCGCAGCCCGACGGGCCGACAATGGAAAGAAACTCACCACGCGGCACATCGAAGGAGACGTGTTCGATCGCAAGGACGTTGCCGCCCTTGGTCGGATATTCCTTGCGAATGTCACGGACTTCAATCATCGGACGTTCCTCAGGGAAGAGTCTTTCAGCATACCGGACGTGCCACCGGCGCCGAAATCCGCGGCGTCATACGCCGCAACCATACGATTGCGGCGGAGGCGAACCGCGTTCACTTCTCTTTCCAGTTTTTCGCGATCGCCTGAATCGCCGCCGCATCGACCTGATCGGACAATCCAAGCAGCGATTGCGTCGCAAATTTCGACACAGGCGGCGTATCGGCCACTTCGCCTTCCTGATGCAGTATCTCGATATATTTCTTGAACAGGCCTTCCTGAATGTGACCGTAGCCCTGCGGCGCATCGAAGGTCTTTGCGATAAAATCGAGCTCGATCCGTGCCCGGCGCATCGCCTCGGCATCATCGCCGGAACGCTTGGAACCAGGATTGGCCTTCCAGAATATTCTGATCGCGGCTTCCGGATTTGCCTTCATGAAAATCGTCGCCTTGGTGAAGGCACGCGCGAAGCGCTTCAGATCGTCGGCACGCTTGGCGATGGTGGCATCCGACGCATACAGCCCAGCGTTGCCGCCATCCACCAACTGCGGATGCTTGATGAAGCGAAGTTTCATGCCGCCGGAAATCATCGGCGCATAGCCGCCGTCCCACAGGGCAAGCGCATCGACCTGATGGGTTCGCAACGCATTCGCCGCCTGATCGCCGAAACCGACCGGCAGGAACGTCGCATCGGTGGGCGCAAGTCCGGCCGAGCGCAGAATGCTCTTCGACACCGTAACCGCGGCGCTGCCGAGCCCGACGACGCCGATCTTCTTTCCCTTCAAATCCGCCGCCGCCTTGATCGGACCGTCTTCTGGCACGGCGATATAATAGATGACGCTCGAGGTCGTCTGATAGAAGATCTTGCCGTTGAGGCCCTTGTCATGACCGATGATGATCGGCTCATAGGTAACCACCGAGACATCGACCTGATTGTTCGCGGTGAGCTGCGCAGCAAGCCCCGCGCCACGCCCGTAGCGAATTTCAACGTCGAGCTTCTCGTCCGCGAAGAAGCCCAGCTCCTTGGCGACATCGAGCCGCGCGGTATCGAGCGCAGGTGCGGCCGCACCGTTCTGAACGATCAGCTTCGTCATCGACTGGCTTTGCGCCTGCACCGGAGACAAGGCGAGAGCGGCAACCAGCAGACCGAAAGTTGCGAAAACTCTAGCTTTCATGGCGTTTCCTCGGGGTGTTGTGGTGCTCGATGTGGCGGCTAGGCCGCAGCGTCTCGAGTTCTTTCATCAATGATGGTGTTGCGGAGAATTCCGAGTCCGTCGATTTCCACTTCACAGACGTCGCCGGCCTTCATGAACAGTTGCGGCGAGCGCGCCCAGCCGATGCCGGCCGGTGTGCCTGTCACGATGATGTCGCCCGGCGAAAGCGTGATCGCTTCGCTGATGGTGGACACCAAGGTCGCGACATCGAAGATGAGGTCGTCGGTCGAGGCCCGCTGCACCACTTGGCCGTTCAGACGCGTTTGCAGCGTCAAGCCCCTGGCGCCGGCCGGTAATTCATCGGCGGTGACGAAGAACGGCCCGAACGCGCCGGTGGCATCGAAGTTCTTCCCGATGGTCCACTGCGGGGACTTGACCTGATAGTCTCGCACCGATCCGTCATTAAAGATCGAGTAACCCGCCACATGGTCGAGCGCGACATCCTTGCCGATATGTCGCCCGCCACGGCCGATCACGGCCGCGAGCTCGCCCTCGTAGTCGAGTTGCACGGAGCTAAGCGGTCGAACGATCGGCGTATCATGGCCGACAAGGCTCGAGGCGAAGCGCGCGAACAGCGTCGGGTAGGCCGGCGGCTCGAATCCCGCTTCCTGCGAGTGGTCCACATAGTTCAGGCCGACGCAGATAATCTTTTGCGCCCCCGGGAATGGCGGCAGCGCCGTAACGTCGGCCACCGAAACGGGTTCGCCCCGAAGCAGCACCGCCCCGGCCCTTGCCAGTTCAGCCGGCCCACGCTCCACCAGAACGGACAAATCGCCCGGAAACTGCGGATCATCGACGAAGAGACCGTGGAAATCTCCGGCCTTGTCAGCCACGGCGAGGCCGCGTCGATTATCCCTTTCAAACACAAAAAAGCGCATCGGCACTCCCAGACGAGGCTGAAGGTGGCTTGATTATGTATATTACCACCAATAAAATATATTTTAGAAGAGGATTCGGGGAATGTCACGCGAAACTAGCGCCACCCAGGAAGTTTATGAGCGATTGCGGGGCGATCTCCTGGCCTGCCGCTTCCGGCCGGGCGACAAGCTCAAGATCGCCGATCTGTGCGAGCGCATGAAAGTCAGCCCGGGCGCGGTGCGCGAGTCGCTGTCGCGCCTGACCTCGGAGGGCTTTGTCGTTTCCGAGCCGCAACGCGGCTTTTCCGTCGCGCCGATCTCCAGCAGCGAACTGACCGACCTCACCCTTGTGCGTTCGGAAATCGAAAGCCTGTGCCTGCGCCGCGCCATCGCTAAAGGCGATGTGCGCTGGGAAGCGCAGATCGTCGCCAGCTTTCATGAATGGTCGCGGACTTGGGAGCAGGAAAAAAGCAGCGACGCGGCCGCGGAGGCGCACTCCGCATTTCATCGCGCGCTTGTGGCCGCCTGCGACAGCCGTTGGTTGTTGCGCCTGCGCGACATCCTGTTCGCTCAATCGGAGCGCTATCGCCGCCTGTCCGTTCCGCTTGGCGGCGACAAACGCGATCTGCTCGAAGAACATCGCGAGTTGATGAAAGTAATGCTGGCGCGGGACGCCGACCGTGCCAGCACCCTCATTCATGCGCATTTCACGGCGACCGAGCGCGTACTGATCAACAATAATGTTGTAACGCACGATTGCGGAGAACCATAGCAACCTCGGCCGCTGTCACTGCAATCTCGGCGCGGGATGCACAAAGTTAGATCATCCACTCCTCCTCATCTTGCTTCAAGCCCGTCAATCGGCGTCGAATTTTGATCCTGTCCGCCTCCAGAGGCCCATTCCATCAGGGGGGCAATATTGCAGGCCGAATAACTTCAACGCTGATCTCGCCTTACTCTCCGTCGTGAAGATCGTGCAGTTGTCTCGTGATTGTTATGAATTTCATCACCGGACAAAGCCGCAATACGCGGCACCTTCGACGGAGCATTGCGCAAGAGACGGCTATTCACTTGATCAGGGTTATGGCCTGACGGAATTGCGGGTGATCGGCCGTCCGGAGCCACTCGAACACGACCATTTCCGTCGTGACGATCTCCGCACCATGCCGCTCCATGCGCCGGATCGCGGCTTCCTTGTCGCCGGGATGGCGTGAACCGATCGCATCCTTCACCACGAAGGTCCTCCGTGATGCATGGAGAAGACCGAGTACCGTCTGCAGAACGCAAACGCGCGATTCACAGCCTACAGCGACAACGTGGGCATCGGCAGGAATATGGTCGAGAAAGCCGTCCTCCCTGCAGGCGCCGAAGGACTGTTTGCGGATCAGGCGACCGTGCTCCACGGGGAGTTCCTTAACGGTCGATCCCAGTCCTTTGGGATTCTGTTCGGTAACCAGGAGCGGAATATCGAACAACTTTGCCGCGTCGATGAGACGGCCGGCTTTGCGCACGGCGATGTCGCCGTCGTGGATGACGGGCATCAGTCGCGACTGGAAATCGATGACGAGAAGGACCGAACGTTGAGGGTCGATGGTCAACATGATGTCACCTGTCCTGAAGATTGGCGATCTTATCCTTGACGTAAGTCTCCATCAGGTCCGGTGCCGATGCTCCGAACATCCGGATACGGCCGGTGTGTAGCAGCAATAGAAGTCCCGTGGCGTGAGCAAAGCAATCAACCATCATAAGATTGGCCTTTTGCCGCGAGGCGCCGAGGTCGATTGCTGCTTCGGCGATCGGCCGTAACGCAGCTTCCAATGCGGCGTTCAATTTTTCGTCCCGTTCATGCCCGAGGCCCGCAGGCTTCATGCCGCCGCGAAACAGATAGAAGCCCAAATCGAGGTCGCGCGGATTGTCCGCGTAGAACCGGAAGAACGACATCGCCGCAGCCTTCAACCTCTGCTGTGGCGTCCGCGTTTGCGCCACCGCCTGATCGACAGTAGCCTCGAGCGATGCGAGGGAGGAATTCAAAACCTCCGCATAGATGGCTTCCTTGGATTCGAAGTGGAAGTAGAGTGCCGCTGGCGTATACCCAGCGCGAAGCGCAATTGCCCTCAGGCTCGCGCCTTCCAGTCCTTCTTCGGCAAAAACCTGTTTCGCGGCGTCCAGAATTAGCTCGCGCTTGTGTTCGCTGGCTGCATGGCGCCGGTTCTGCCGCTTCTCGACCATCTTCTCGCCGCTTCTCCTACTTGACAAAAATCTAACAATGTTAAAAATTCTAACACCGTTAGACATTTTGAACAAGAGGGAGACGCGCCATGCTGATGTCCGCCGCCGACTATCGGGAATCCCTTCGCGCCTACAAGCCGCGCGTGTTCGTGAATGGAAATGCGGTGGACAGCGTGGCCGATGAGCCCCTGCTCGCACCCGGCATAGCTGGCGTCGGCGTCACGTACGATTTCGCCCTCCGCCAGGAAAACGTGCCGATCATGACGGCGCGCCAAGGCACCTCCGGCAAGACCGTCAACCGAATGCTGCACATCAATGAGACATCGCAGGATCTACTTTACAAACTTGAGGCGGTGCGTCTGGTCTGCAAAACATCCGGATGCGCCCAACGCTACCTCACCCACGACGCGCTCAACGGCCTCTATCAATCGACGAAATTGACGGACGACCGCCACGGCACCGACTACAGCCAGCGCTTCCTCGCTTATCTCCACGAGGTCCAGGACAAGGACCTCACGCTTGGCGTTGCGATGACCGACGCCAAGGGTGATCGATCTAAGCGTCCGGGCAAGCAGATCAATCCGGACGTCTACGTCCACATCAAGGAACGACGGAAGGACGGCATCGTCATCCGCGGCACGAAGGCGATCGTGACCGGTGCGCCGTATATGCACGAATTTCTCGTCATGCCGTGCCGCACCCATGCGCCCGAAGACAAGGACTTCGCGGTGTGCTGCGCCGTCCCCTGCGATGCGCCGGGCATCACGATCATCGCCCGTCCGGCAGGCCGCCCCGGAGAGGCCGCCGCAAAATTCTCAGCCAAATATGGCCAGTCGGTCGGCGTCGTGATCTTCGACAATGTCTTCGTCCCGCATGATCGCGTTTTCCTTGCTGGTGAAACCGAGGAAGGCGGATTCCTCACGACATCCTACGCCACGCATCATCGACATTCCTGTATCGGCGCGCGTGCGGGTTTTGGCGATCTCCTGATCGGAGCCGGAGCCCTGATGATCGAGGTTAACGGGCTTGACGTCGAACGTCATGCCCACATTCGCGAGGCGATGGTCGAACTCATCACCATCACGGAAAGCTTCTACGCCTGCGGCGTCGCATCGTCGGTCTATTGCACGAAAGACCCCGCTGGATCGGTGATGCCGGACGCAGTCTTTTCCAACATCGGCAAGCTGCTTCTTGCCACCAAGATCTACGACATGCACCGCGTCGCCCATTACGTCTCGGGCGGCCTGATCGTCGCCCTGCCCGGCCCGGACGAAGACCACAATCCGGAGACCAAGGCGTCCCTGGCCGCCGTGATGGGTGGACGGCCAGATATCCCTGCCGAACAACGCGCCGAGGTGGCGCGTTTCATCGAGGACCTGACGATCTCACACCAAGCGGGCTGGTACTCGGTGATTTCCCTGCACGGCGGCGGCTCGCCGGAAGCGATGAAGCGCGAGATCTGGCGCAACTATCCCGTCATGGAGAAAGCCGAACTGGTCGAAGGCCTTCTCGATCGCGGAATCCTCGACGAGGGCCGCCGCGTCTCCAAACAGCCCGGCCGCTGTTGTGCAACCGGATGCCAGGTGCCGGAGCCGCCTCCGCATGCGGAGATTTCCTCCCTGGAAGGAGCATGAGCCGTTGAGGGTCGACGAGGATATCGGTGTCAACGCCCGCCCAACAGACCGATGCATGTGTCGGGTGAGAGCAACAAGCGGAGTACATCGATCTGACGTCTCGCGCCCTCACCCCTCGCGAACTCTCTTTGCTTCCGCTTTGCGGTGCGCCGAGGAAGCAGCCGTATCGGTCGGGTGTCGACGAGATATGCCATGCAATTTAGTCATTCGCCTCCCCCGGAGAAGGCAAGCATATCATCTAGGCGCCGGTCGAGCTTGAGGTTATGCATCCGAAGTTCTGCGCTCCGCCGTTCTGCAGAATTCTGCGCGAACATCCGCAGCCATTGCGATGGGTCGACAGGCAGCGCCGCCCTGCCCCTACCGAGGCGCTGCGTCAGGCGCGTTGCTCGCGGGAGAAACACGGAGAATATCTCGTCATCGAGCGACACGATGGTTTCGTAGCTGCCCGGATCACCTTGGCGAGCGCACCGTCCGAATAACTGACGATCGATGCGCCGCGATTCATGATATTCCGTCAGAATGACATGCAGGCCGCCGCGCGCCGCCACTCCGGGGTCTAACTGGATGTCGGTTCCCCGACCCGCAATATTGGTCGCGACGGTGACACGACCGGGCTGACCGGCCAGCGCAACGATTTCGGCCTCAGACTGATCCTGCTTCGCGTTCAACAGCGCATGTTCGATTCCAAGCCCATGAAGCACCGCGCTGATCTTCTCCGATGCGACAACGGATCGCGTCCCGATCAAGACCGGCCTCTGTTCGTCGATGACAAGCCGACGAACCGTATCTGCAACTGCTGCCCATTTTTGAGCTTGTGTCAGACAAAAGCGATGTCCGAGATAGGATCGTTGTGAGGGACGACGCAGCGGTACGCGAACGACGTCGAGGCCATATACCGATCTAATTTCACGCGAGACCTCTTTGGCGGTGCCACTCATCCCTGCAACGCGCAGATATCGTCGGAACAGCCGCTGATACGTCAAACGGGCGAGCGTTTCGCGACGTTGTGTCGGCTCACATCCCTCCTTGACCTCGATCAGTTGATGCAGGCCACGTTCCCAGGAACGGTCTGGCATAACACGGCCGGTAGATTCATCGACGATCTGCACCTTTCCGTCGCTCACGACATAATGCTGATCGCGATGGAACAAAGCCATCGCTGAGATCGCTTGCGTGACCAATTCTTCGCGCGCACGCATCGAACTCCACACCCCGTTGAGCCCTTCAGCCATCTCGGCCAGTTGCCCTTCGCCTTTTTGTGTTAAGCGGACGCTTCGCTCGGCCATGTCGATGACGCGATCATCGGCCTCCAGCCGGCCGGCAAATTCGAGCGCCTGCCGATACTGCGTTACTTCATCGGCCGTGCCGGCATCGTGCGACAAAATCAGCGGCGTACGCGCTTCATCGATGAGAACGCTATCGGCTTCATCGACGATACCGAAATAAAGTCCACGCAACACAAGGTCCTGATCGCCCGGAGCGTCCTTGCGCAATGCCTTGAGGCCGATATGCAGTTGGCTACCCCGGCGCGCCGAAGCAACGCGATCGCGTAAGTAGTCGAAAGCCAGTTCCTTGTTCGTGCAATACGCGATCGATCGACTGTAAATCTGCCGACGTTGATCCCGCGACATTCCCTGGATAACGGCGCCGACACTCAACCCGAGGAAACGATAGAGCGGCTCCATCACCTCCGCGTCCCGCCCGGCCAGATAGTCGTTGACCGTGATGACGTGAACCGGATAGCCGGCAAGTGCTACCGTGCAAGCCGGCAGCGTCGCGGCGATGGATTTTCCCTCGCCGGTCGCCATCTCGACCAGCTTGCCCTGGAGCAGCCCCCAACCTGCCATCAGTTGCTCGTCATAAGGGCGCTTCCCGAGGGTTCGCTCTGCGGCCTCACGAACAATCGCAAAACATTCCCCGACAAGATCTCGCTCGAACCCATGCCTGCGCAACCGTCCCCGCATATCACGCGCTCGCGCGGCTAGATCAGTGTCGCTAAGTGTCCGCAACATACGATCATGGCGTTCCACATCGCGTACAATCCAGCGCAACGCGCGTGCAGGGTCGCGCAGCCGGCGGCCCACCGGCCTCACCATATTCGCAAGAAGGAATTCAGCAGCACGATCATGAAAACCGGGAGGCCGCTCCGAGCGTTCGGCATATGGCCGACCGGTCGCAAGCGACACCGACTTCGTGAAGGCAGACGGCTTAAACACCGAAGTGAGACAGGAACAACAGCCTGATATCGCGATACCACTGCACCGAGAGCGGCTGCTTTTGATGATCGAAACGAACGTACACGCGTTGTCCAAAATAATCGAAGGGCACATGCTCCCCGATAGCAATATCGAACTGGAATACCCGCTGCAATGCTCTCGGCCCCTTGCTCTCACGCGGATCGGTGGCGATATCACCGCCTCCTTCGGCCGCCAATGCACGGCTGGGCAGATACTCATCGCCCGCAGGGACGGCGCGAACGATCTTCCCGTCAAAGGTTTTTCCCGGCTGATCGACCAGCCGGACCTCGATTCGGTCCGTCGACATTCGGATATGATCAATTCGATCCTGTGGGATCACCACGCGCGCGATCGGCGGCGCCTGGCCTATCACGTAGCCCAACAATTCGCCTTTGCGATAGAAGCGGCCCGGCATATCGGCACTTTGCGGCACAATGAAAATGCCATCGGTTCGTGCCCGCACCACCAATTCGGCGACACGTCCGCGCATCTCGTTCAGCCTGTCTCGTTCATGGCGGAGCTTATCGCGTTCGATCTGCGCTTTCGCGCGGTCCGTCGCAGACTTGGAGACCAGGCTCGCTTCCAGCTCAGCAACCTTGGCTTCGCTGGCTTTCAGTTCCGCTTCCAGTTCAGGGGCGTGGCAACGCACAAGCGGCTCCCCTGATGCAACTTTGGTCCCCGGCTTCACCAAAAACGTCGTCAGAAAACTATTGTAGCCTGCCCGTACCGGAGCCTCTTCAGGCAACCACACTACTCCTCGCGTCGCCGTGTGACTTGGCACAGGAACCAGCGCCAGAACAATCACCAATGTCGCGATGATGCCGGATGTCGTGAGAATCGCGCGTGACCGATTTCGACCGAGCCGAGGATTCGTTGCCAAATAGCCAATACCCTTAATCAACGGCATCAGCACCATGGCGATCACGGCCCATATCGCAAGCATGATACCAACGAAGAAAAACTTCCCAGCAATGAAAAAGGCAATAAAAACCGACACCAGAATCCGATACACGGATGACGCTAGCCCATAGAACAGAAACCAGACCTTCTCGCTCAACGAGCGCGCCGGGGCTTCGGCCTCCCGCACACCCAGGATGTAGCGTTCGAAAAGATACCCCCAATAGCGCAGGGAACGGCCCGCGAGATTTGGTACCTCGATCAGATCAGCTAGAATGTAATAGGCATCATAGCGTAGCAGCGGGTTTCCATTGAAGATCAATGTCGAAACGCCCGCGATCACCATGACATTGAACAGGATCGCACGAACGAGTCCCGGCTCGACCAACAGCCAGAGATAAAACGCAAGCGCTGCGAGGAACGCCTCAACGAGCACTCCGGCTGCTCCAACGATGGCGCGCTCGTACTTCGACGTGAACACCGTCGCGGCGGAGGCCTCTACATACGGAATCGGAAGCAACACGAGGAAAATGATGCCCATGTCATGGACTTCCCCGTCGCCGGCCTTGGTGGCTGTCGCGTGCCCCAATTCGTGAAGCGCCTTGAGAACCGGGAAAATCAGATAGAGCAGGAACATATTGTTCAGTGAAAGGATGTGATCGGAGAAATCACCGCTCAATTCCGGCCAATGGGCTGGCACCAGGAACAAGGCCGGCGTCACCACGGCGAGCCATAATGCGGCTCCCCAACGCCCCCATATGAAATGGGTGAACCCTCGAATGAAGTTGAGGAAGGCGTCCGGATCCCACAGCGACAATCGTATTGCCATGGGGTTGCCGTAGGAGCGTTGAAAGCGCGCACGCTCCTCGCGCTCGCCGCGGCTGAACAATTCCGCTGCGTTCGGCGTCACGTCGCTCTGCAGCAGGTCGGCCGCGTGCAACTGACCGAGTAGTTGAATCAATTCATCCTGCGTCGGAGCATTCTCCCCCAATTGCCGATTGGCGGACTCCCACAACTCGGCAACGCTGCGGCGGCCGTCCATCAATGCGATGACCAGACGAGCCGAGGGCGAAAAGCGATGGACCCGGCCGGAGGTTGAATCCTGCAGCAGGTACCAGACTTGTCCGCGATAACGATGCCTGTGCAAACGTGCATGAGTTCTCAGCTTGGGGCGGAGCGTCTCCACCCTGTACCATTGATTGCTGAGTAACGGCGCGGCCATCACTTCGCCCGTAATCGCCCGCTCAAAGAGCGTGCTCCCATAGCCATGTTCGCATCCAATCGACGAGACTATGTGTCCAAATCCAGATCAAGCGACGTTGATCAATCGAGATCTTTCCCACACCTTCCATGCCGGGGCGCAATCGATACGACGGGTTCTCGAGTTTGGCTTCGACCCGAAAGAAATTTCGTCCGTCCTGCGCTGAGGAAACGGGAGTGATCGCCTGAACCTCAAAAGCGAGGTCCTGGCTGATCAGACCTTCGAGGGCAAGTTCGCCTGTCTGGCCGGTCTTCACATGCGCGACATCGCGCTCATCGACTTGCAGGATGACGCGATAGTCATGAAGCGGAGCGATTTGAAACAAGACCTTACCCTGCTCGACGGGCGTTCCGAGAAGTTGCCTGAGGTCTCCCGAAACCACGATTCCATCGAATGGCGATCGCAATGTTACCCGCGACAGCTTGTCCTTGACCAACTCCAGCTCTGCTTCGACCTGGCGAATTTGCGCCGCCACGACCAATATGGTCGCTCGATCTTGGGCGGCGATCGCCTGACGATGCTTCCGCCATAATTCATCGAACTGGGATTCGAAACGTCCATACTCGAGCCTTAGATTGCGGTCATCCAATTGGCACAGCACTTGCCCTGCTTGGACGCTGTCGCCGGCGTGGACAAAACTTTGCGCGATATAGCCATCGAATGGGGCCACCGCCGCGCGCTGGATTGCACCCTCCACCAGCGCCTTGCTGGATACGCGATATTGTCCGGTCGCAAAACTGAGAAACGCCACAACCCCGATGGCCAGAAGAGTCATCAGCTTGACACCCGGATGACGTGGCCCGAACAACGCCTGCGCCCCCGTATGCACCGCCACACCGATGCGCCGCACCACACCGCGATCGTTGTTCTGCTTGAGCTGTAGAATCGGCCCAAGCATGGTGCCGGCCAATTTGCATATTTCGACGGTCTCCGCATCGAAGACCAGGCCTGCGGTCCGCTCGAACGTCAGCACGCCAATGGTTTGGCCGTTCTCCTGCAAGGGCACGGAGCAGACAGCAGTGTCACCGAACTCACGCGCAAGCTCCGCATGGGCAATTGCTCCGATGTCGTCGGCGCCCGCGCCAGGGTGAACGATCGTCGTATCGAGATCCAGCACCTCGTCCATCGCGTTGCCGATGAGCCGAACCATCCGCATCTTGCGATCGAACGTCGCCGTATGCGAGATGGCCTTGACCTCAACGCGGCTCGATCGCTCCATTCCAATGCTCACACGATCGCAATTCAATCGTGCGGCGAGTTCGTTGACGACAGCCAGCGCTGATTCCGCAAACCGTTGATCCTGGATAGCCGTCGCCGCCAGATCCATGACCAATCCGACGCGAGAGAGCCGAAGTTCATGCTCCTCGACAATCCGCTGACGAAACAGGTCGACCAGCCACGCGCTCGCCCAGTGCATGAGACGCAGCGCCCGCTGTAAATCTTGCGACGGCGCAGGCGCGAGATCGAGTACGACCGCACCACGCAAAGTGCCTGCAACTTCGATCGGGTAGCCGACATGTGCGTGCTGCTCGGGCGTCGGGGGCGACGAACCGTCCGCGGCTAGAACAACCCCCCGTCGCTCCCGCAACGTCAACTCCGCTGCCGGACCTAAATGTTGCAGGTTGCGTGAAATGTCCGGCCACACGGCAAACGGGGTGTATCCGCCGTCGACATCGGGACCCAGCAATAACAATCCGCCGCCGACGCGTTCGATCTGGGCGCACAGAATTGCCAGCCAGCTTGCGCAGAATTCCACCTGATCCTTGGTCGTCGAAAATCTGGTCCATGCCGACGCTTCGGCCCGGACCTGGTCCTCCGCAACGATTGAATAGATGGATGCGGTGGGCCCCATAAGGTTCTCAACAAAACTCGGTCTTAAATCGCGTGAGAATCGCCAAGCCAAAACAGCAAGCTTATCGATGGAATTGGAAGACTGCCGATCGAACTCACCGTTCCGCCTTAGCTGCGGTACCTCGACCACTCGCGCTGCACGAATGGGACCAAGATCGCCGGCGCGACAGAGTTAGGTCTGCAAAGCGGCTCGAAGATGCTCGACCATCGCAGAACCAAACCCTCGAGCCGGCACTCCATCAAAGCCTGCATCAGTGCACAATATCGGGCTCAGGTTCCTTTTCCACGGCGCCCTTCGCATCCGCGCCTTTTCTGCTGCGGTCGGTGTTCGCAGATTTATCGTTCTTGCTGCTGCGATTCATAGCGCTTTCAAGACGATCCTTCATGCCGACAAAGTTGCGCATCGACTGCAAGTGCAAATAGAGCAACTCCAGTTCGTCGGTCTTGGCCAGTTCTGCGAGCTTATCGGCTGGCAAAGCCTTCAGCTTCTCGCGGCTAATCGCCGTGAAGCCTCCCAGCGAAACGCGCCGTCCAGGCCCCAAATCGACTTGCGCCTGCATCGGCTCAAGGAGATCGAGCTCCTTGATCTTTCGGCAGAAACGTTGTGTGCGGAGAAACTGCGCCTGATATTCCTGAAGAAACTTGAGTACGCCGTCGACGTACGCCGTGTGCTTGCCATCCTCACCAAACAGGCGCTCGCCACGTCCCTCGCGGTTGAACCCCGGGAACTCTTCGTCGATGCTGAGGACGAACCTGTCACCTTCCCTGATGAACACGAAGGGATAGCGGCGGACGAACGCCGGAACATACTTGGCTTGCCAGGACTTCTCATCCGACAGGTAGAGGTTCTCCTGATCGCGCAAACCAAGGATGACCGCCGGCATAACCTCACCCTCTGTCCCTGCGAACACGATGGCATATTCAGACGCCGCGGCCGGAAACTCGACCGCCATGATCGGGACCGAGTTTATTTCTCCACTAAAGGCATAACCGGCTCCGCCTTCCACCGACCAATCCCGATGGCGCGCGGTCGAAATGGGGACGGCGGTCTTGTAGATCAGCAATTGCGTAGCCATGGCGTTACTCTCCTTACTCAAACGTATACGTCCGCCGTCACAAAATCATAGCACATCCAAAACCATCACAAAGTCGCTGTCGGCAATTGGATTCTCATACCCGCATTGGCGTTGCGGTGTTCTGCACCTTGCCCACGGTGGTTGATGAAATCATCCAACCACGTCATGTCCGGAAGATCCTCTGCCACTTCGATCTTGGAGGGACCAACCGCGCTCAATGCATGATCCCAGCGAATGACGGGAGCCGCAGCGTCGGCCGCGGGCGCTGGCACCGCACGCGGCGTCATCGATGCCGGGACAGTGGGCATGACCTGGCCGGTCAAGCCGGGAAGCCGACGGACACCCGCCTGAAGCACCATACCGGTGACATCGGCGCCGGTATCCTCCGGGAAGCCCATGACGTTGCCCAACTCGTGCAGCACCGTCGACAGCAGATCCATATGTCCGCTCGCTTGGCTTGACGGGTTGGCGATCAGGACACCGTTCGGCAACTGGAGCTTGAATTCGCTGTTGTCCTGTGGGGTCGCATCGACGAACCAACCCCACCCTGCCGCATTGCTGTCGATAACGATCATGTTTCCGATCGTCTCGCCCAGAATGCTGCCGGCGAGATCGCTTACCTCGATATTGACACTGGTCAAAGCAGCTAGCCGGGCATCGTTCGGGCCGAGAGCCTGCGTCCATAGCAGCTTGGCTTCGTTGAGGATCGGCAACAACTCGCTGACGCTGAGCGTGCTCACGGTCCCGGTATTCGTCGGCGCCGGCGCTGCCGCCACCTGTAGAATAGGCGTTGCCGCGATCGTGGCATCGGTCTTGACCGTCATCGTATCGAACGATGCTTGACCTCCCTTGGCGAATACACCAAAGCGGCCATCGTTGGTGACGGCATTGTAAGCGAAACCGACTAGGGACTGACCATCCAACGTCACGCTCACGGTCGAGCCGACAAGGGAGACACCCAGCGTGTAGTCTTTGCCTGCCGTCAGCGTACTCACGCTCACCGCCGCATCGATGATTTGGCTGTTGCCCTGTCGGTGGCCGATGAGGACCTGATGGGTCTGCACATCGATCGCCGCCCACTTGTAGTCCGTGACGCTGTATTGATCGAACACGAAACCGGCACGGCCTGTCGTGTTGAGCTTGGTGCTGAGCTGGAGGATCGAACTGTTGGCGAGGTTCACCACGCCGTCGATATTGGCCAGACTCACGGCCACGTTGCTACCCGACGGCGTGGCAATGTACCGGCCGCCGGACAGAGCGAAGATGCCACCGCTGATGCTATCACCGCCGGCGAACAGGCTATTGCCGGGTCCGGTGAAATCTTCGGTTCGCGTCACCGTGACTTCGGGCGGGAGGACTTGCACGGCAATGTTATCCATCGCTCCCCGCGCATTGTTGGAACCGAACCCGACCAAACCCCAGTTCAAGCCATAGCTCCAGCCATCGACCACCGTGGGCGAATAGGTGAAGCTGAGCGACGTCGTGTTATCGACGACCAGCGTCGCCGTCAGGCCGTTGACCGAAATCAACAGATTGTACCAGGTATCGACCTTCAGGCCGCCCTTGACGGATGCCTGCTTGTCGTAAACCCATCCTGTGGCGTCGCGATGCCCCATCACCAGCTTGTTGGTTGATTGATCGAGACCGGCAAACTTGAAGTCGGTCGTGCTGTGGTAGTCGAAGATAATGAAACTGTTCGCGTTCCACCCGGCTGTCGGCTTCACCACCTGAATGCTGGCCTGAACCTCGAAGTAGCTCGGCAACGCATCCCCGACTTGATAGACCGCCACGGCATCGCCGTGCAGCGAGGTCGCCGCAACCTGCAAGCTACCATTCGCGACATTCCAGACACCGCTATCCGGTGCTAGCGCCTGCGCGGTGCCGTCGTTGAAGTTGGCGGTGCGCAGCACATCCCGCTTGCCGCCCGGAATGTTGCCCGCTTGCGGATCGGTCGGCGCGCCGGTCTGATCGTGCCAGGCAAAATCCTTTTGCCGGATTACGCCCAACTCGCCTTCGGGTTCGCCGTTGCGGGCTGCCTCAGCGCCGGTATCCGCGGCGCGGGTCGGATCGGCGCCGTCGCTGGCACTCAGCGCGTAGAGGAACTCCGCCAACTGCGGCTGCAAGGTGCGGCTGACGGTGGCCATGCCGAACGGAGCGAACGGCACCAGATAGCTGTTGAACTCACCGACCCAGTCGATCAAGCGGTCACCACCGGTATTGGCAATCAGAACATCGCGCCCCCCGCCGCCGAATGCCCGATCTTCATAGCTCGGTTGGGTGTCGGGCTGATCGTTTCGCAGCAGGTCGGTGTTTTGATTGTCGTCGGCATTGAGCAGATCGTTGCCAAGCCCGCCATAGATGTCGTCCCGGCCGGTGCCTCCCACCAGCCAGTCATTTCCGGTATCGCCAAAGATACGGTCTGCACCGTCGTCCCACGCGGCCGGATAGCCCGTTGCCGTCTGTCCCACTGGCTTCGGATTGGTGCCGGCCGGAACATAGACGCCTTCGGTGGTCGAGAAATCGAGGAACCAGAGGAGACCGCCCGCATCGGTCTTGTTCGCTGTGCCATTCGCATTGAGCGTGATCTTCCGCAGCGGGTCATACTCGTCATAGAGCGCGAACTCGCCGGCACGGCGGCTGGGATCGTAGTGCCAGCCGTCGACGTCCAACGGATTGAAGCGGAGGGCATCGACCGGATTATACGGATGATCGTAGTCGCTGCGGGCAACACCGGAGAGAGAACCGGTGCTGCTGTAGACCTGCGTATAGGCCTCGGGCAGCGCCTCGCCACCCAAGATGGCATCATCGCCCGAGCCGCCATGCAGCCAGTCGCTGCCAAGGCCGCCGAAGATAATGTCATCAGAATAATGCGGCTCGCCCGCGTAGGTGAGCGGATCGTTCTGCTTCGGTCCGGAATTCACGAACTCATCGTAACTTCCGTTCCACGACGGATCGACGCTGAACGGCGTCAGATTCATCTCCTTCTTCAGCGCACCCGAGAGATTGATCGTCGCCTGCTGAATGTTACCCGGCGTTGCAATCGCTTCGTTGAGCATATTGCCGTTGAAGGTCTTGGTATCGCCGTTGTCAGGCAACAACTTGTCAACGCCGTTCAACGCTTCGCCGAGGCTCACCAGATAGCCCGGATTGTTCGGATCGGAACTCAGGCTGTTGCGGCTGGTCATGATGCGGCCGTCATCACCGATGACGCCGTCATCGCCGGTGCCACCGCTGATCCAGTCGCTGCCATAACCACCAATCAGATCGTCACTCTGGCCTTCGCCGTAGAGCACATCATTACCCAACTGGCCGTAGATGAAATCATCGCCGGATTCGCCGTGGATTTCATCGGCGCCGCCGCGATCAAGCGATGCCGCGGCATTGTACAACACACCTCCCGGCGTGTAGTCGAGGTGCTCGACCGCCCGCACAACGATGTGGTGATTGACCGCGCCGGTACCGATTGCCTCGTTGTCATAATTATAGGTAAGCAATCCATTGCTGCTGGCCACGCCAGCGGCGCCGGACGCCGTGGCGTTGACCGTGCCCAAACCGCGCGCTGTGCCATTCACGCCGACCAGCCGCAAGATGCGGCCGTTGTCGCCGACGATGGTATCGGAATCGAGCGAGTGACCGTCGGTCGCAACTGTGATGACGCCGTTGGCGTCGATCGTTGCATCGCCAATATTGTTGCGCGAAATGTCGGTGCCGGCACCGCCGAAAATCAGGTCGCTACCGTCCGGCCGTTGGCTGCGCGCGATCAGTCCATAGAGATCGGAGCTGCCGCCGATAATGTCGTCCTGGCCCAGATTGCCGAAGATGACATCGTTGCCGCCATTGCCTTCGATATAGTCGTCGCCGTCGCCCTTGCCCTCAAAGCTGGCGTTGACCACCAGATCGAGCTGCGGATTGGCCGAAAAGTCGAAATTGGCCAGATCGCTAGAAACCGCGCCGCGATTGGCGCCGAAGGCGGTAAAGTCGGTGATCGTAACCGTCGTGCCATCGGCTCGTGTCAGGCTGAGTTGGGCCGCCGCGAGATTGCGCGCGAAGTTCGGGCCTGCGGTCACGCCGATGGTGCCATCGCCCTGGATCACATCGTTGCCGAGTTCGCCAAAGATCTCGTCGTTGCCCGCACCGCCGGCAATGTAGTCGTTGCCGTACAGATCGGCTGGCGTCGTCGCCAGCGTGTCCGAGGCGACCAAACCATCGTTGGCGACGTGATCGAGCAGAACGATATGATACTGCGTCTGATGGCTCGGATCGCTTTGCGCCACCGATGTCGCCAAGCTGTCAACGACCGAGAGTTGGTCGGGCGTCAACGTCGCCGCATTGGGCGAATTCGCCACGCCGGGCACGTAATAAATCTGCGTACCGCTCAACACACGGAAACGAGGGTCGAGATAATCCGGCCGATAGCAGATGTCGGCATTATCACCGGCGATCGCGTCGTTGCCCCCACCCCCGTCGATTCGGTCATCGCTGTCGAGCGAACCGGCAACATTGCTGCCGCCGATCAGGATATCGTCGCCGGCACCGCCGTAAAGCGTATCACGACCCTGCTCGCCCATGATGAGATCGTCACCATCCTGGCCGAAGATCAGGTCGTCGCCACCAGCAGCGGCGATCGTCGTTTGCGTCGCGGCGAATTCAAGGAAACCACCGATATCGACGCAGACAGGGCGCAGACTGATCGCGGGAACAAACGGCGTGCCGTTCTCGCATTCGACCATGCCCTGATCGCCGAACACCAAGTCCTGCCCGGCTCCCGCATAGATGGTGTCGTTGCCCGCGCCGCCGAAGATCACATCGTTGAGGTCGCTCCCAATGATGGTGTCCGCACCACCATCGGAGAAGTCGGTGTCGCTGCTGGTTTCGATCCGACAAAGGGTGAAGTCATGCACCGCGAACACGATCTGCGAACGATCGGTCGCATCGAATTCGGCCGAAGTCAGCTTGCCGCTGTCACCCAGTGCAACGTTGTAACCGCCGCCGGAATTGATGACATCGTCGCCGAACCCACCGATGATAATATCATTGCGGTTTCCAGCGATGATGTTGTCATTGCCGCCGAATGCGGTCGCGATCGACCAGATTCGATCGATATCGTTCGCGCGTATCGGATTGTGAACCGGATCGTTCTGGGCGATCTCTTCCGCGAGATAATCCACCAGACCGTGATCGCCGAAGACGATGTTGTTGCCGTCGGCGGCAGCCGTGCCGCCACCGCTGGCAAACGTGTTGATGGTGTCGTCACCACCGCCGCCGAAAATCATGTCGCGGCCGCTGCCGGTGGTGATGATGTCGTTACCGTTCCCGGCGCTGTTGAGCGTGCCATTGACATCGCCGACGTCGATCGACGTGAGGAGGCCCAGCACCTGCATCTGGTAGTCGTCGTCAGCCTGCGTAATCGTCGGGACATTGGCGTCGATCACCGGCGTATTGGCGCCAGTATCGACTCCCAGCAACCGGCCATGGTCGCCAAACACGATATTCTGGCCGCCGCCAGCATCGATGACGTCATTGCCCTGACCACCGATGATGATGTCGTCACTGGCGTCGTCGGTGATGATGTCGCCCGCGCCATAGGCTGCCTGGGTATCGACGCTCTCGATCAGGTCGAGCGTCGTCAGGTCGGTGTCGGGTGTACCGAAATAATCCGCCGCCACGTAACTCATGTGGCCCTGATCGCCGAAGATGACGTCTGAGCCGCTGTCGCCCGAGATCGTGTCGGAGCCATTGCCGCCGAAGATACGATCGCGACCATCGTTGCCGTGGATCACGTCATCGGCGCCATTGGCGGGCTGGTCGGTGCGCAGATCGGCGACGGTGCGCACATTGAGGATCTTCTGTGGCTGCGGCAGCATCTGGGTGACGATGCCATGATCGCCGAAGATGATGTCGTTGCCGGCGTCGCCGAAAATCGTATCCCTGCCGGCCAGCAGGCCGTCGCGGTTGGACTTGGGATTGTCGTTTGTCGGGCGCGGCGCATCGGTGGTCGGAATCGACAGCACGCGGCTGATAATGTCGACGTTGACACCGGAGTCGCCATAGATCTGGTCGTCTCCGCCCTGACCGTAAATCGTATCGTTGCCCGAACCGCCGGCCAGCACGTCGCCAAGCTGCGTGCCGTAGATCGTGTCATTGCCGGCACCGCCGTAAATCACGATTCCCAGCGCGTCGCCGCCAAGCGATCCAGTCGCGGGCGTGTCGGCGCTGGCATCGATAACGTCATTGCCGGCGTAATCGAACGGATTGGCGCGCGGCATCCGGAAATAGACGTTCGGCTGCGCTGGGTTCGGTCCCAGTACGAAGGTATCGGTCACGTCGGCGTCATAGGGCCGGCCGGCGTACCAGGATGCATCTTGCGAGGTATCGCCATAGACCACCAGCGGCGACGTTGGACCGCCGCCGCCGAGCACGACAATTCTGTCGCCATCGATCGTACCGGTATAGGCACCGGCAACTGCGGCTTGCACGGCCATGTTGCCACCACCGTGAACCGTCGTCAGCCCACCATGCAGCGCATTGGTGTTGAGCGTGCTCTTGATGGTCAGCGAGTCGTTGCCCGACCCCATCAGAAGGTTGAACACCTCGATATTCGAGCTATCGGGCGCACCATTCTGGCCCAACGTGCCATAGGTGATGCCACCCACGAAATCGGCATTCTCACCAAAGGCCGTGTGGTCGAAATGCAAGCCGCTCGACATGTCGTAGCCGGTGAGCTGCGTCCCTGTCAGCACACCCTGCTTATCTTCCTGGCTGGAATCGTCGAATACGTTGAGGACGTCGATCGACTGGTTCTCCGGCGGTTGCACCGCGATCGGGAATACCCGCGAATTGGTTTCGCCCGGCAGGAGAACGGCTTCGATCAGCGGATGCACCGCCGCGCCGACGCCGCCCTCGATCTGCAGCGGACCCTTGATCTCGGAAAGCAGATGCGGCTGCACCGCAAACTGCTTGGTGCCGGGGTGCAACGCGCTGCTCGACGGATTCGACACAGCCGTGACGGTGACGATCTGCGGTATCCACCAGTTGCTGCTGTCGAAGGTGAGCAGTCCCGTCTCGGCCGTCAGCCCATCGCTGATCGGCGAGATCGTCACAGTACCGACGGGCGCACTCGTCAACCGCACCGAGTAGGTATCCGTGAAGCCGTTGCTGACGAGCGTATTGCCGTCGCTCTGCTGCACGATCACGCCCGGCGCATCGTTGTCGTAGACCTTCACCGCCAGCGTTTCCTGAACCTGGCCTTGTCCGTCGGCGAAGTAAGACGCGTCGGTGCTGGCTGAAATACTGTGCGTAATCAGCGAGAGCTTCGCATCCTCGCGTAACGTGTCGTCGACCGCCGAGACCGTGATCGTGACCGGCTTGTTCCAATTGTCCGGCGTGAAAACGACGTCAGTTTGCGACAGCCTGAGCTGGGTCGCATCGTAGTTGAGATGCACCGTCACATTGCCGGTCGGCGCCTTGGTCAATTCCACCGTATACTGGTCGACCATGCCGGTTATGGCATCGCCCTCCAATACGGTTGTCGCGGTATCGAAGGCGTTCTGGCTCACCTGCGTCAGCAAGATGCCGGCGGTATCGTTGTCGATCACCGTCACCAGCACATTGCGCACGGGGATGCCGTCGTAGGCCTGCAGCGTCGCGGCCTGGGCCGCGGCACTGGCCGCGGTCGAATCGACGACGGCCGCCTGCACGCTCTGACTGACGGCAACGACACGCCGGCCTTCGGCCTGCTCATCATTGGCGGCAGCTACGTAGACCGTCTGATCGATGTTCCAGTTGGTCGAGTCAAATACCAGCACCACGCTGCGATTCCGGACAGTCGTGGTCTGGCCGTCCTGCTGCAGCGTCCGCACGAAGCTCGTCGGATCGGTGGAAACCAGGACGGAGTCGCCGCGCCCGGCGTCGTCTTGTTCCTCCTGCGGCGAACGCGCCGCGCTCACCGTGACATAGACGCGCGTGCCGGCCGCAGGTGCGACCGCGAGATGCACGTTGTAGCTATCGGTCGTGCCCCACTTGCCCGTGCTCGTTTCCCGAACCAGGCTGAATCCGCCGGATTCCGTGATGACGACATTTCCGCTCAGTCCGCCGGCGCTGCCGCCGTCCAGACCTGCAACGTTCAGATTGATACCTGGAACGAGAAGCCCATCGTATCCCGGATCCGCGACGGCGCTCGCCCGATGATTGATGACGGCGCTTTGGCCTTCGAGTTCCTGCGTCGCGATAACGTCGGTGACATCACTTCCGATATTGAAGGTATCGTTGCCCAAGCCGCCGACCACGCGTGTCGCCACACCATATGGCGTGCTCTGCACGGTGAAATGATCATCGCCTTCCAACCCGTCAACTTCCAACACCTCGATGTTGCTGAAGGTGACGTTGACGCCTGCACCGAAGACGCCCTGATCGGTAATGACGAAGTTGTCGCCGAACTCCGTGCCCAGCACGAGTACCTTGTCGAAACCGGCACCGCCGTCGATCGAGACCGGCGCATTCATGCTGTATTCGATAAAGTCGTTGCCGGCGCCGCCGACCAGCGTGCTGACCGCGGACGACGAACTGCCGCCCGAGGTCTTGCGCACCGCGACCCCATTGGAGTCGGTCATGATCGTGCCGTCGGGATTTGTCTCTGCCAGAGCAAACGCGCGCACGATGAAGAGATCGTCGCCGTCGTCGCCTTCCAGCCGCAACGCCGCCTGGTTGCTGTAAACCTGAAATACATCGTTGCCGCTACCACCCGCGGCGACCAGCGGCGCGCTGGTCCCGCGGCTCAGGTATCCGCGCGTCGTCGCGATGGTTCCGAAGATATCGGTGGATGCCAGGTTGGCGTCGAGGTTTCGCTGGCTGCCGAAGATCTGGCCGATCTGGAAATTATCGTCGCCAGCGCCGCCATCGAGCGTGGTGATGGCGCTGTTGTCGTCAACCGCGAAGTAGTCGTTGCCGCCGAGGCCTTCCACGATCAGGCGGCCGTTGATCTGACTATCGTAATTGATGCGCTCGACCTGCGACGGGCCGTTGCCGGCCATCGCCTGGTCCAACGTGCCGTGGAGCAGCGCGACAAAAGCCGGTGATGTCGACGTTTCGTGAGGGATCGCCGACATCCCGCGCAGCAGGAAGATATCGTCGGTCGGCTGCCCGGCGCCGTTGAGGCTGCTGTCGAAACCGACGATTTTCAGTTCGTCGGCTCCGTTCTCGCGCGCGCCGGTGTCGAGGACATCGACGACATAGTTCTGCGGCGCGACCGCCTGGCTGCCGGCGGTCCGCACCTCGTAGTAATCGGTGTCGGATTGACCATCGAGCACCAGCGTATCGCCAATGCCATTACGGTCGATGTGCATCGACTGCAAATGATCGACGAGGAAGTGATCCTCGCCATCGTGCATGCTGACATCTTGCAGCGCGCCGACCGTGACGAAGGCGCTGCCGTAAACCCGCGTGTTGGCATCCAAGCGCGTGCGATCGAACGTAATGAAGTCTGCGTCGTTGTTGCCGAAGACCTTCGTGAAGCCGGCGGCATCCCCGTTCGGCTGCGTCACATCGGCCGGCGCACCGAGTACGCCGATCGTGCCGCGCAACAGCATATGGGTGCCGAATCCTGCATCGGCGTCACTGCCGTCGGGATCGTCGCCATTGCGCCGCTCGTCACCGCGGATGGTGATGGAACGGCCCGCCGCGATGCTGCTGTTGGCGGCGGTCACGACGTTGTCGCCCGCCCACAGAACCACCGTCAGCGCCGCAGCGATCTGCGCGCTGGAGACCGAGAGCGTCTCACCTTCGCGGATATGCGCGGCGGCCGTAGCGACATCCAGCAGTATGAGATCCTCGGCATGGCCCGCAACGGTGCTCTGCGACGGATCGCCGTTTGCGAAGACCGGCGTCAGGCTGGTGTCGGGGGCAGTCAGCCGCACGTGGCCGCTAGCGGCCTTGGCGCCGAGGACATTCAGTTCGTAGTTCGACTCGGTGATGAAAATACTCTGGTCCGCTTCGGCATAGAGCCGCCCGAACACATGCTGGCCGTCCCGCGAACCGGAGTCGATGTCGAGATCGTCGGCCCGCATGCCGATGCTGCCGCCGTCGGCGCGCAGATCGATGTTCACAGCCACGACGTTGGGCCTGTCAACCATACGCCCGTCGCGATCCGCGATCTGCTGGGTGTTCGCGTCGACGATCGAGCCCGCGCGCGTGGCGAGCGTGACATCGGCAGTGTGCGACAGCACCGTATTGACCCGCAGGTTGCCGTCCGTCTCCTCGATATAGATGCTGCCGAGTGCTTCGGCGGTCAGCGTGCCGAGCGGCTTTGGCTGGCCCGTAGTCTTGTCGACGATTGGGCCATCGAGCAGGTTTGTCTCGAGGAAGTTTCCTGCCGTGCCGATGGTGCCCCCGATCGCTCGTAGGATAATGTTCAGTCCAACCACATCGGCCGGATCGGTCACAGCAAGGAGGTCCGACGGATCGGCATCGACGATGCTATGCGGCGCGGTCAGCGTGACATCAGCGCCGCGCGATTGGATGAGGCCCACGCGCATATCGTTCGGGTCGCGCGAGTCGACGGCCACGATCTCGGTCAACGAGACGAAGCCGTTGGTATCGACATCAACCCATTTCCCGTCGGCCAGGATATTGGTGGTGCCCTGAACGTTCAGCGTCGTTGCCGCCGGATCCGGATTGGCCGCAAGGATACGCACGCGCCCGCCCGCCTCTGCCAGATTGAACTGGTAGGTGCTGTCGATGGTGCTCGCGCCGCCAGTAGCAAACGCGCCTTGCGGATAATACGCTTTGCCTGACGTATCCGGGCGGAAGAAGTTGATGAAGTTCTGATCGACGTGCGAAGGAACCGTTACGCGCACGCCGGCGGATGCCTTTTGTCCGGTGGCTTGGTCGCTTGCCTCGAGGCGAATGACGGCGTCGCCACCGGCAGTCACGGTATCCACCAATACCTGGAACACCGTGTTCGGCGCGACAACGCCACGGAGGTGTGCCGCAAGATCGAGATAGAGGTCCTGCCCTGCCTTCGCGAACAAATGCTCTTGTCCGGCGTCGCTCAACACCAGTTCGACCTTCACCGGCAGGCTTGCCGTGCCGACGGAGCCAGCCGTCGCTTCGATGCCGTGGAACCGCGTGATTTTCGCACTTGTGGTCGTGTCGGTCACCGCGCCCAGCGCATTCAGCGTGATGACGTTGCCGAAGCTGCCGGAGATCGCCGCAATCTCGTATACGTTGATCTGACTCGCGGTCTCCACCTTGATGAGGTCGCCGACCGCGAAGCCAGCGCTCGCCCAACTCTGCCCGTCGGTCCGGGTGATCGTGTCGGGAGCCGCGCCGTTGGAGGCAAGCTGCACCTGACCGTTGAATTGCCCCTTGGCCTGGCCTTCAAAGTCCGCATCGACGGTCGGCTGCGACGGATTGCCCAGCGTATTCGTCCGCACCACGAACGTGCCATTCGGACCGGTGAGGATGTCGCCGCCGGTGTTCAGAATGCGGGTCTCGCCGATCGGATTCTCGATGCGCTTGCCGTCCATCAACACGATATCGGCATTCGACAGATTGCGGATATCCACCAGCGCGGCCGCGAGCGTGCGGATGAGCGCGAAATTCGCCGACACGTCGCCGCCATTACGATCGAGATAGACGCGCAGGCTGCCGGTCGCGTCAATCAGATCGATGGTGTTGATATCAAGCTCGAGACCCGACTCGTTGGTGATACGGACGGTCTGGAAACCATCGAGGAACTGGAACGTCCCCCAATAATGCGAACCGGCAGCATGTCCGCCGCTGATCGAGTTTGCCGCCTGGAATACGACCTCACCCTGGCTGTCACTGGGCGTGATGTCACCCACGACAATCTTTCCATACGGATTCAGGTCCGTGCCGGCACCCGGATTGTCGATGCCGTTGACGGTGACATTGGTGGCGCGGAGGACATGACCATCGGCGTCTACCACCAACTCCGGCGCGGGGCCGGCGCTGATGTTGACGTCAGAGTTCCACACGATATCGCGGGCGTTGCGATTCAGCTTGTCTCCGCCGCTTGTGTTGATGTTTCCGTTGTTGGCATCCGCCAACAGCGCCAAGTGCGAGAATCCGACACGCGTCTGGAGCGGCGTGGCGGGCGGAACCGGGCTGACGCCGACCGGCGGGTTTGAGGTTTCTCCATAGACCGGCCGTGGCGCGGCCACGACGACAACGCCCGAATTGCCGACCACTTTGTTGGCCAGCGAGCCGTCATTGTCCCCATGCTCGCTGCTGCCGCCGAACAGACCGTAGAAGTGGGCCGAGGTGGAGCGCGTGGCATTCACCAACGCATGCGTGGCAATCAAATCCACGCCCTGCGCACCGGTGATGATGGAGTGCGTGTTGTCCGTGCCCTCAAGCAGAACGTTGGTCACCGAGTTGATGTTGTTCTCGGCCGTCGCGGTGGCTCCGCCAGCGAACCCACCCGCGGTCGCTTCGGCGGCAGCGTGCGGCGCGAGATTGGTAACGACGGCATCGAGTGCGACCGTGCGCGCCGTAATGATGGCGTTCTGGCCAATCAGCACATTGGTACGGCTCTTGATGTCGGTATCGGCATCGGCGTTGGACACGCCGATGAATCCGCCTCCGACTGCCGAAGCATGCACATCCGTCACGATCTCGCTGTGCGAAGCGACGGAGAGGTCGCCACCGGCGAGAATCGTCGTTCCATCTGCGATGACTTGCGGAGATGCCGTTTCGCCGGAAATGTTACCAATCGTCACGCCATTCGCAGCATGCCCGACATAGGCATTATTGGCATTCGTATAGTCGATACTTGCGTTGGCATCGCCAACATCGACGAAACCGCCAGAGGCGCTGCTCGCATAGCTGGAAACGGACCCAGCCGCGATCGACAGGATCGACACGTTGCCCTTGGCGTCGATGAGACGCGCATCGACATAAGCTTGCACCGTGGGCCGCATAGTCGCTTCAGCCGTCGGCACTGAAACTTCGATGCCACCACCGCTGCCGCCCTTGGACGACGCTGACGAAACGCCGTCACCGGTGGGTGGACTGATTGTCCGCAGCGACACGCCGTTCGGTCCCGTCAGCGCATTCTCGACATTCTGCGGAGTGCCGGTCAGATCGATGCGGAGCGTCTGATTCAAGTGATCGCCACCAGTGGCGACCAGATCGATGCCTTCCCTGCCGATGAAGTGCGTGCCGGTGGCCTCACCGACCGACAGCGATATCGTGTTGCCGCCACTATCGCGCAGCTGGAAACTATCCGCGTCGATCTTATGCACGGTATACGTCATGCCGCTTTGCAGGCCGCCGAGGGTCTGCGGAATCAGCGCATGGTGAACCTGCACGCCGGGCGTTTGGCCAGCAGGCGCCGTCGTGCTCTTGTCGGGAGTGAGCGGAAGCGGCGTGACGTCGGTGTTATCGCTAGAGCCGTCGACGCCTTTGCCGTTGGTGGCGTCGTACGTGGCCGCGAGCTGAATGCGAAAATCGTCGAGCTTGATGACGTAGTACCACGTACCATTGGTGAGCCCACCGATCGCCGTGCCGTCGGTGACGTACTGCACCCTGTCGCCGGTGTGCAGATTCGCCGCACCACCCACGCCGTTGCTGTCTTTACCAAGGTAGATGATGTCGTTGTTGGTATCGGTGGCTACCGGATTGCCCTTGTCGTCCGTGGTGACAACGACATCGACCGCCTGGCTGTTGAACTGAAGCGTAGCCGGTGCGCGATAGGTAACGAGATCGCCCTCATTGAAACCATGGTTGGCAATGTTGAGCGTGTTGCCACCGGTAATCAGGCCATTGCTGGTGACGTTAAATCCCGTCAACGGCGCCAGGGCCGCAGCCAGACTCGTCGTGAGCTTGATGGTGCGGTCGTCGATCTTGCGGACGTAGAAGATTCCGCTGCCGTCGCTGTTCTCGTTGAGACTGGTGCTGACGTTAGTGAAACCACCGTTGTCGTAGCGAACTGCGTCGCCCGTCTGGAAGTTGTGTGGCCCGGTAAACACGATCAGATCGCGCGCGGCATCGATGCCGGACTGACCGACGCCCGGCCCGAAGGGACTGCCGGCGTCGACGGCGGTACCGTTGAAGGCATCGCCCAATTGCAGCGTGTTGTCATCGATCCGGATGACGGTGTAGTCGCGGTTCATCGCAATTACGCCGCCCTGGCCCGAAGTCGCAATCGAGGCGTTGCCGAGGTTGTCGTAATTGACGACGTCGCCGGTCAGCAATCCATGTTGCTGGAAGACGATGGTATCCTTGCTGGTATCGACCGCGGCCTGCTGATTGAAGTCATCATTCAGCACGGTGCCGCTCTGATCCTTGCGCAGTTCCGCCGTGATGCTGACATTGCCGCCCGCAGAGATCGATGAGGCCGCGCCGACAAAGGCGCTCAACGTCGGCTCGACGTCGATCCGGGCAAAGCCGACGCCGACATCGATGCCGCCACCGCCGGCCGACGTAGCATTGGCGTCGGCTTCCGCCGTTTCCACCAACGCATGAATGGTCACATCGCCATCGCTGGCGATCGTGACATGGTCGGCAATATACGCCTGACTGCTGGACGTAACCTTGGCGCGGGCATCGATGCCACGGCCGGCGACAACACCACCGCTGGCGACGTGCCCGTTGGCGTTGGCGCGGTCCTTGGCATCGGACACAACTTCGATGCGCCCAGCGTGGGTGATGGTGGTGCCAGACGCGATCGAGGCCTTTGTGCTGCTGCTGTCGGTGGCATTGGCCAACGCGACGGCGACGTCAATGCCGCCGCCCGAGCCCAGCGTCGAGGTTGCGGTCGCGAGCGCATCGGAGGTCTGCGCCGTCACCGACAGTTTGCCGGTTATCGACAAGGTGTTGGCGCTACCGCCGACATAGGCTTCAGTGGCGCCGGAAGCAGTGGCGTTTGAATTCGCACCTCCGCCGCCGACGACGTGGACTGAGAAGATCTTGACGTCTGAGGTAGCCTTGCTGCTGTCGGCGGTGGCCGCCACCGTGAGCGAATCGGCGCTCAAGGCAACGTTCTGACTGACATAACCGCGCACCGTGGCGTTGGCGGTGGCGCTCGCCACATAGGCATCGACGGTGACGCCGCCTCCACCGCCGCCCGCGATGCTGGAGCCAACGGTTGCGCCTTCATGCGCGTTGATGCTGACCGCACCGGTCAGGCTCAACGTCGTTTTCGCGCCGGCAACCGACGCGTCATGCTGAACACCGATAAATGCTTCGGTAACACTTGCGACAGTTGCATCCGCCTCAGCGACGTCCATCGCGAAACCGCCGATGCCGATAACAATGGCATTGCTGGTCGCGTTCTCAGTGGCGTATGCGGTGATGTCGAGTGACGCTGCCGTCAGCGTCACTGCCTGACCGACATAAGCGCGCGTGCTGCCGTCAATCAAAGCTTTCGGCACAAAGGTCGAAATTACCCCGAGGCCGCCGGCCCCACCGTTCGCATCGGTGGTCGCTGTCGCGGTGGAAATCGCCTGCACCGACACGTCGCCCGCCGTAATGCTGCTGGCGGCCGGAGTTGTGTCGTCAAAGCTGGCACCGATATGCGCGCCGGTCGCGCGATGAATATGCGATACCGCACCGACACCGGCTCCGCCGGCAAGGCCGACCGCCAGGCTGACGGCATTCGCATTGGCGGAAGCAGTCGAACTGGCATGAACATCGAGACCACCGCCGGTGGTAACAATGCTGTTGCCACCGATCGAGGCCTGTGTGGCTCCGCCGATATCGACAGTCGGGAGTGCCACCGAAATGCCGACGGCACCGGCCCCGACACCGGCCGTCTTGGCGGTCGCTGTCTGGTCGGAGGTCGCATCGATTGCAACCTTGCCCGCTGCGGACAAGACGGCCGAATCCGCATAAGCCTCGACGGAATTGCTCAGCGTGGCGCTCGCCTGTGCACCCGATCCGGCAGCTCCGAGACCGATCGCGGCCGAGAGCGCGATCGACAGGACGTCAATGCTTTGCGTCGCAGAGGCGAGCACCTGTAGGTCGCCCTGCCCCGCACTGGCGGAAGAATCGGTCACGAATGCCGCAACCTTGCCCCCGATTTCGTTGTCGGTCAGCGAGACACCCGCGGCAATCGATCCATCGCCACCGGCAACAGCCACCGCAACCACATTCGCGGTAATATCGGAAGTATCGCCGGCCTGCACGGTCAGCGCGTCATGGGCCGAAACTGTCGAGCCTCCGGTGATCGACGCTTCGGTCACATGCCCGCTGTCGAGGCCGATCTTGTTGGTCGCGCTCGAACCCGCGCCGGCGAAAGCCGCGCCGAACGAAGACGCCGCGCCGGACAACGCAATCGCGGCGGACAGCGCCTCGATTCGATTGGACGAATCCGCCTCGATATCGACCTTCCCGCCGGTGGACGCAACGTGTGAATGATCGACGTTCGCGCGCACCAGGTTGTTGATGGTGTTGGTCGCCGGCGATGCCGACACGCCGATCGTGCCGCCGATAACCGATATCGTGATCGCGACGCTCGCAGCGACATCCTCGGCCTTGATGGCCGTGATATCGCTGGCATGAACGATGATATCTCCGCCTGCCAGTAGACCCTGGCCCGGTCCGGCGCTGTCCAACACTAGCGCCTGGGTGCTGTTGCTGATCGCATTATTGGCAATGCTGGCCACCACCGAGGCTGCAATGCTGAGGCCGCCACCTGAAATGGCAACCGCCGCCCCAACGGAAACCGCTTCGATGTGCCCGCTCGAAGCAGCGTTCACCGTGGCGGTGCCGGCGCTGGCGAGGCTCGAATTCTCGACCTTGGCCAGCGTGACATTGTTGATTTCGTTGTCCGACAGCGACAGGCCAAAACTGAACGACAATGCACCGACGGCCGCCGAGATAGTCAACGAGACGCCAACCGCGTTGGCCTCAATATCGGCGTCATTGGTCGCCTCGACCAGGACCTGACTAGCCTCGTCGATCCGGCTGTTCTGAACCAGGGCTTCGGTTGTATTGGCGATCGTGTTGACGGACGCCGCGCCGGCGCCGCTGAGCGCCACGCCGCCCCAAAAGCCGCCGCCGACCGCGCCGGCCGCACTAACCGACACCGAATCGATCGACGCATCGGAATGAGCCGCCACCTCGAATGCACCAAGAGTCCGTGCGACGGGTGCATGGACGGTGACGTTGTCGAGCTTCGCGCGCGTCGTATTTCCGATATCGCTGACAGCAACCGATGCGCCGGCCGCGAGCGCACCTCCCACGCCGTCCACGCCGATCGCGACCGCAAGCGACACGGCTGCGGCATCTGCCCTCATGTGGCTGTCATCGTCGGCCGTCACATGGAAATCCGACCCAGCGTGCAGCGTGAAACTGGAATCCTCCGCCTTTGCCTCAAGCGTGTTGTGAATATTGTTGATTGACACCGCGCCCGCGCCGGCGAAGGCTATCCCGAGCTCGCCGCCGCCACCAACGCTGGCGGCGCCTGCCACCGTGACGGAATTGATCACCGCATCCGAACTGGCGGCAATGGTGACGTTGCCAGTGTCGTCAAAGGTGCTGTTCTCGACCGTTGCAGCCGTCGTGTTGCTGATATTGTTGATGGCCACCGAGACGCCGGCAGCCACCGAAGCACCGCCTGTGCCACCTATGCCGACCGCCAGCGCCACAGCGCCGGCTATCGTGTCGATCTTGGCACCGTCGGTGGCCTGGACCGTGAGATCGCCTCCAGCGTGAATGGTGCTGCTCTGGATGTGGGCCGTCGTGGTGTTTGCAACGGTCGCACTCGAACCCGAACCGGCACCGGCAAGCGCGCCGCCGACACCGCCGCTGCCTCCGACAGCGCCAGCCAAGCCGAATGTGAAAGCACGAACGCTTGCCTCGGAGGTCGCCTCGACGCTGACACCGGCCTTCGCCGTCACTGTCGAACTGTCGATGGATGCGGATACGTTGTTGCTGATGGTGTTGACCGATACCCCGGCCCCCAGTGAGATACCCAGGCCACCTTCGCCGCCGCCCACCGCCACGGCTACCGCCGCTCCACCGGAGTCGGCGTTGATTTCCGAAGCATCGCTGGCGCTAACCGTGACCGCACCACCATCAAGCGCGACGTCCGAGGCGTTGATCTGAGCCTGCGTCGAGTTTGCGATCGTATTGACCGCAATTGCCGCGGCGCCCGCAACGCCCCCGGCGGCGGATCCACTAACCGCAACCGCGACGCTGCCGACCAAAGTCACCGCATCGATAGCAGCATCCGACGACGCCGTAACATTCAGGCCATCAGCACGCTCGATATCGCTGCCATCAACGCTGGCAAGCACATCGGCACCGATGTCATTGACCGCAACCGATGCCCCGACGGCAAGGCCGATCGCAAGGCCGTCGCCGCTGGCGGCAAGCGCCAGCGCGAACCCGCCGGCATCGGCTTTGATCGATGATGTATCTTCGGCTTTGACGCTAACAGCGCCCGAGGCGCTGACCTTCGAGCCATTGCGAATCTTGGCTTGGGTATCGCCGCGGATCTTGTTGACCGACAGCGAACCGGCCAGGCTTCCCGCCAGAGCGGTGCCGCTACCCGAGATACTGCCGCCTGCCGCAACACCCAGCGTCAGCGCGTAAATACTAGCCGACGATTCAGCCTCGACAGAAACCTCGCCACCAGCGGAAACCGTCGAACCACTGATCTCGGCCAATACGACATCATTACCCGCATCGCCGATCTGGTTGATCGCGAACGCGGCGCCAAAGGCAATCGCGCCCGACACCGACTGCGATGACAGGCCCAGTGCGCCAGCGATGCCGCCGGCGGCGGCGGTGATCTTGGATTCGTCGGTCGCCTCGACGAAAATGGCACCTTCGCCCGTCGTCACGAGGCTGTCGCGCAGCGCCGCCACGGTCGAGCCTTCGATCAGATTGATGGCGCCCGAACCGGCACCTGCCCCGGCGATACCGGAGCCTTCCGTCCCGAGCGCGCCGGCCACCGACGCGGCCAGCGTGTAAGCCTGGATGGTCCGTGCGCTGGTCGCCTCTACGCGAAGATCGCCGGCGGCACCGTCTTCCCAGCTCAATGTGGAGTGATCGATCAAGGCCTGCGTATCGCCGGCGATCGAATTGTAGGCAACAGCGACGCCAGCCGCCACCGCGGTCGAACTTCCCTGTGCGCCATTGGCGAAGGACAATGCCAAGCCTCCAGCCGCGGCAACAATGGTCGCGGTGTCGCTGGCTTCCACCAACGCGTCGCCGGACTCCAGCAGCGCGGTATTGTTCGTGAACAGCGCCGAGGTGTCGCCGCTGATGAGATTGACGGATACCGAGCCTGCGACCGCTACAGCGGTCGAGCCACCGCTACCGCCGGCACCGCCCGCCGCGACCGCGCCGGCACCACCGGCTGCAATCGAGACGATGCGGGCTTCGTGCTCGGCACGCACACGCAACGTGTCTTCACTCGTCGCCGGGCTGAGGTCTTCACCGGTGAGCGTAAAGGCGGTGCCTTGCACCAACGCCGTGGTCGGACTGTCGATCTGGTTGAGGCTGAACGCACCCGCCAGGCCGATCGCAGTGCTACCGCTGTTGACCTTGGCGAAAGCGACGCCGCCCGTAGCTGCAACGATGCCCATGCGATTGTCGGCATCGACCGCGATAAAGCCGGCATGCACGTCGCCGGTGTCGGTAATCGAGGCCTGAACGACATCGTGAACCAGGTTGACCGACGCCGCGGCAGCGACGCCGATGCCGGTCTTGGGTTCGTTGGCGGCTGGTCCGGCAGTCCCCGGCACAGGGGGCGCGCCAGGCGCAGGGGGAGCCGGGGCGGCAGCGGCCGTGGGATTTTCCGGCGTGCCTTGCGATGCGACGGCGCCCGCAACGGTGAAGGCCCACACGTCGCCATCGACCTTCGCCAGCACATCGACGCCGCCTTCGACGTCGATACTGGAGTGTTCGTCAATGCCGCTGCCTGCCTGCGCATCGGGGTCGCCGATCACGGCGCGCGTCTGTCGGTTCAGGTCGTTGACGGCGACCGAGATACCCACGCCGACCGACTCGCCCTTGGCAATGCCGCCGGCCCAGGTCACGGTGGTCGTCTGATCGTCAGCGGTGATCTCGACGTTGCGCCCGGTGACGACGGCGGCGCTGCCGAGTTGGGCCAAGGTGTCGCTGGTCTGGCCGGAATAGAGCACCGTGCCGCCAATGGCGAAGGTTTTACCCGTGGCAAAGCTCTGCGCCAGGTTGACGTTGAGCAGCGCCTCCTTGGCTTTGATGTCGAGGCCACCGTCCGCCCCGGTATAGACCTTGGCGCCGTCCTCGATGATCGCATGCGTGGTGTTCTTCTGCACGCTGATGAAGATCGCGCCGCCGGCACCTCCGGTTTCGCCGCTGGCGCCGAAAGGATCGAGGCTGAGCTCCTTGTTCAGCCGATACTTCTCCCACAGCTTGGCGTCCTTCTGCGACGGACCGATGATCGGCACTATGTCGAGCGTCAGGTCGGGCAGCGCGAAGATACCCGTCATGTTGATCGTCTGCTGGAAATTCGCGCCTTCGACGTTCACCACCTGCTCGCCTTTACCGTCAGGTATCTCGGCAGCTTGGTTCGGGTGCGGATTCTTGGCGTCGTCGCGCCAGTCGATGTCTTGATTGAGCAACGCGCCGTTCTGCACCACGGCCTCGGAATCGTTGTCATACACAAGCACCGACACCGACCCGGCGACGCCGATCTTCTCGCCCTTCGCTGTGGACGCAGTCCAGGTGTTGAAGAACGCGTCCACCGCACCCAGGTTGGTGTTCAGATATTTGGTGATCGCCGAGGGGCCATCGGTACGCAGCGAGTCCGTCAGTTCGCCCCACGAAAGCGGCACGAACTGATCGAAGCGGGTAGTGAGGGGATAGCTGACCTCGGAGACGACGCGCATAACACGCAGCGCGTCGAGTTGGGCACCGCCGTGAACGGTCGCGAGCGCGGTGTTGTCGATGACACCGATGCTGACAGCAACGCTGACGCTGTTATCGGCGCTGGTGCTGGTGGCACCGCCCTCCTGCGGTTCGGTTTCGCTATGCGCCGAAAGCTTGGTCCCCTGGTCGATAGTCGCCCTGACCTCGAGGTCTTCGTTGGACTTCAGCACTGCGTCGCCAAGCACGTCGGCGCGCACATCGTGCGTGGCATAGGTAAACGACAGTGCGCCGGCGACGTTGAGTTTGCCGGCGGCACCGGCCTGCGGCGCACTCGCGTGATCCGAATAGGACTTGCCGATGATGTCGAACAGACCCGAGAGATAGTTGCTCGGGATATTTTCCCTTAGCTCGGAAATCTTGTTTTTCGGGCTGGTATCTTCGCTCTTCAGGCCCGCCTCGGATGTCGCACCATTATCGGCGCTGAGCTGGGCGACGATGCCGATGCCGGTCGCATAGCCGGAATCCAGCACATGTTTGGCGATAAGCTGGAAACCGGAGCCAGTGGCGGGGCCGATGTCGATGCCGACGCCGGAGCGCGCCTCGTTCTCGGTCTCCGCGAGACGAATGACCTGAGTGTCAGCAAAACGTGAATTGCCCTGGAGATCCTGCTCATTGGTACTGGCGATCACGTAGTAGGTGTTACCGTCGACCAGCCCCTCGATGGAGCTGCCAGGCGCGGCTTTGTAGACCACCGCCTGCCCCAGTTCGAAGGTGTTGAACACCGCGGCACCGTTGCGCTGGAGCGCAATGGTGTTTTTGCCAGAATCGACATTGCTGCTGTCAAAACTGAGTCTGTTATCGTCAGTCGCCGGACCGATATCCGTGCGCAAGTCCACGACATTGCCTTGCGGATACCCTGCGATCGCACGCAACGCGTTGGTTTGGGTCTCGGCGAGCTGAATCCAGCCCGGCTCGTCGGTAGTGACGATAAAGTACTGCCGGCCATCCACCAGTCCGCCGATACTGGTACCGCGGCGATTGGTGTAGGTGATGACGTCTTCGTCAACGAGCGCGTTCGGGCCGACATAGATGCGATCATTCGCATAATCGACATAGCCGACGGGCGGCGTGCCAGTGCCATCCCAGGTGACTGTCGGGTCGATCTCAATCTTGACGGTATAACCCGCTGTCGGGTCAGCGTGCGCCACCACAGTGCCGTCAACTACCGTCTTGATATCGGCGTTCGAAAAATCCAAACCGAACGCCAAACCGGCCTTGCCGTCGGCAAACAGGCCCGACGTCGCTTCCGCATCGGACGTACTGTTGCCGCTGGCGATGACGTTAGCGGTAGTGGCAGCGATGATCGACGCGCCTTTGGCGACATTAATGTGCGAAACAGTATTGGCGTCAGTGATCGCCAACGCCCCGGCGACTTCCGGGCTGCCACCGGTAATGCCGCCGATCAACTTGGAAGCATCCAGGCTGAGGTCCGTCTCCGCAGTCAGGTGAGCGTTTGCCTCGCCGGTCGCAAGCACAGCGACGGCCCCGCCGGCATCAATCTTCGCATTGGTTTGAATGTTGATGGTCGCGTTGACCGACGCCCGTGCATAGCCGATGCTGAACACATTGCCGATCGCATTGCCGGAGGCGTCGGCGCCCGCCGTGGCATAGAGACCGACAGTGCCGGAGCCGGTGAGAGCCGCCCCATCGTGCAACGTGATGGCAGCGCTCGAATTCTTGACCAGCACCTTGACCGGCAGCGCCGTGAATTCGGCGAACTTATCGGCCAGGGGAGCGATAACGAAGTTGCCAACCTCTTTGGGGGCACCGATAGCGTCGCCGATGCTCTGCTCCGCGGACTCGGCAACTAGATAGATTCCGCCCGCTTTGATGTTCGCTCCCGCGCCGACATCGATCGATACCGAACGCGAAGTGGCATAGACCGGCAACAGGTTTTCGAGATCGCTCAACCCCATGTTCCGGGCTCGCAGCACGACGTCTTCTTCACCGGTATCGATCTGCACCCCATCATTGACGGTGATATGATCGGCCCATGCGTCAATGAGACCGTTGTTGGTATTGATGTTGCCGCTGAAAATGATGTTGTCGGCGAATGGGTCGTCGACCGGCAGGCCATATTGGTCGAGGACGCTACCGTAGAGTCCCAAGGTGGCGGCGAATTTACTGTCGAGAGATTTCACCTCGATCGTATCGGCACCAGCCTCACCTTGAATTTTCAAGGAATCCGCCGGGACAGTAATGGCAATGGCGTCGGAGGTTATTCCGGTCGCGGCGTCGTAGAAGTTGTGGCCGACGAAGCGTACCTGCATGATCCCGTTATCGGGCGTCGCATCGTCTTCGACGACGATATGGTCGTCGAAAATCGTGCCGGTGATCACACGATTGAAGTTATCGCCACCGACGAAATCCTGGCGGTCCATGCCAGCGTAGTGGATCGTCTTGCCGTTGAGCGATAGCGTCCCGGACGCATCGACCGCTGTGGGATTGAAGACGGTATATTGTCCCGGCGATTGATAGACGCTGATGCTGTCGAACGTTCCCGTGCCGCCGTCCACCGTCCCGGAGATGCTGCCGCCCGCTTCGAAGGTAAATCCATCGCTGGCGCTGTCGCCGACCCCGGTGAGATTTTCAAACCCGCTGAAGCGGATTGGCGCCGGAGCATCGCTGGTGGCTATTCCCACCGTGCCCGTATTCGCCCCATCGATGACCCAAGCAACCGCAGGCGCGTCGAAACCAGTGAGTGTGTCCGCCCCGCTGCCGCCGACAACGGCGTCAATGCCTTGGAAGCTGGCGACGCCCGTGGCTGTACCTGCTCCTAAATCAACATCCACGCTGCTGATCGCGTGGAAATCGAGCGTGTCAGTGGCGGGAACAGCTGGCGATGCATCGTCGAGACCGCCATCAATAAGGCCAGAAATCGATCCGCCGGATTGGAACGTAAACGTATCGGCTCCCTTGCCGCCCCCCAGATTAGCGATGCCGGAGAATGCCGTCCCGTTGAGCGAACCGGCATCAGCACCCGAGATCGTCCAGGCATTGGCCGCATAGGGAGCCGCCGGGCCATCAATTACCGCCACCGCATCACTGCCGCCGCCACCGGAAATGCCGGCACTCAGCGATCCGAGTGAGCCAAACGCAAAATTATCATCGGCAGTACCGCCAACCAGGGCTTCAACGCTGATGAAACTGTTGATGCCGGCGAACGAACCGCCATTGGCGCTGTCGATGTGCCAATCGGTATCGCGGTTCGGACCGAATATCGTATCCGTCCCACTGCCGCCATCGACGGTCACGGCAACGGATATCGATCCATCGAGCGTAAACTTGTCGTCGCCGCCAAGTCCGTTGATCGTCAGCGATTTGACGCCGTTGGCACCGTCACCATAAGTGGTTGTGGTCCCATTGTTGGTGATATCGAGAATTGCACCGCCATCGGCATTCAGATCGGCGTGCTGAACGATGCTCACGACATCGGCGGATGCCGTGAGATTGACCGTCAGCGGATCCGCTGACATCAGCAACCGCGGCTCTAGCGGCTCAAGTTGAAAATTATCCTGTCGGTTCTTAGCGGAGAATCGTTTGGCCGCCGCGTTGGACTGCTTGGCTTGACGCGACCGTTCTGCCCGCCTCTGACGTCGCGACGCGATCTTGCGGCGAATATGGTCCAAGACCGACGGAGATTGACGTTCGCTATGTGGAACACCCTGCGGCCAAGCCGCGTCGGTGCTCTCAAGCGGAGGGGCATGCCACACAAATAAGGAAGCTAGCTTAGGTGCATACTTAGTGAGGGCAGCCAACTTCGTAGCGTCTCCGGATTGACCCGAATCCGCCGCGGAGGAAGCCGAATCGAAGGAAACCTTCATGGCGTTCCACCCAAATGGTATTCTTTTGCGTCTAATGGTCGCAAGTTCCATGGGAACCCGGTACCTGTCAATCAAAATCGGTTCCCAATACGGAACGCGCAATGAAGGATGCGTGATCGGCTAAGAAAGTCCGTCTCACGGATGTTGAAGACTAGACTAGACTAATGTCTCATGTGCCAACGCCGGATGCAGTTTCATCGGACGAGAGATGAGATGTGCCTGCAGCGGATTGGGACTGTCCAGCCCGAAAGACTGAGCAGAGTGCGCATGATCACCGCCATTCCCGGTCGAGGTATTTGGGCACGTGCTTTACCGATCGATCGCTGCGCTCTCCTGACCTCGGAGGACGGGGGCGCGTGATTTCGACAATTCCCCTTTTAATGCTGTGGAACTCAACGTTATCCTTCGTTGAAACTGCGACGGCGGAATATCGATGTTCAAATTGGCTTGCTTGGTGGTGATCGCTTGTGTTTTGGCTGGATGCCCCGCATCGGCGGAAGGAGGAGCACTGGATGACGATGCCACGACGTGCCTGTTAAAGCCCAAACAGGTCATCGATCTTGGAAGTCCGGTATTTGGCCTGCTCGCCAAGGTTCTGGTCGACCGCGCCGACAAGGTTAAGCTCGGTCAGGCGGTTGCAAGCCTCAATACGACGGTCGAAGAAGCTCAGCTAGCTCTGGACCGACACCGCGCCGAGAACACGACCCAACTCGAGTCTGCTCAAACCAATCTCGCCTGGGACCAGCGCGAGTTGGCGAGGAAGCAAAAGCTGGCCACCAACATGTTCTCGAGAATCAACGATGTGGACGAATACGAAACGAAGGTTGAGCAAGACCAGATTTCCATCCGTAAAGCGCAAGCGGATCAGAAGCAGGCCATGCTTGAAGCCGCGCGATCGGAAGCGCAACTCAATCTGAAAATCATCAAAAGTCCTGTCGATGGTGTCGTGACTGAACTCAAGCTGGCGCCGGGAGAATACGTTTACGAGACCAAACCCATCATGACCATCGTCCAGTTTGATCCGCTCAATGCGGACATCGTGCTTCCCTCAAATCGCTATAACAGCATCCATATTGGAATGCCCGCCAAGCTGCATCTCGGTGCACCTGTGAATGAAGTATTGCCGGTGGTTGTCGATGCGATTGATCCGATCATCGACGCGGCAAGTGATACTTTCCGAGTGCGATTGGTCTTGCCAAATCCTGACAACAAAATCCCGGCAGGCATTCACTGCTCTGCGAGTTTAGATGGCGCAACGAATTGATGCAGCGAGACGCCGACCAACACCCGCTCAACCTGCTGATATCGTTGGTGGGTCCGGGCAGGACTCGAACCTGCAACCAGACTGTTATGAGCGAACCTATTGATCTGGACGATCGCAACAAATCAGTAGATATCCGATCGCGTTTATCTCCATCCATCGCGGTTATCCAGCCATCGATTTACGTGAGCCGAGAGCCGTCAGACAAACCGAAAATCATCCGCCGTGAGATGTTCGAATCTCGTGTTTTGAAGTTCGATTGTATTGTTTGCATCGACTGCAATGACCACACCGTCACTTTCTTGAGTCATATGTGATTGCACAGAAGCGAAATCGGCAAAAACTGCGTGATCGAGCTGAACAATGTCTTGTTCACTATTGGCACTATGGAAATCGGAAATCACATCCTTCCCGAAACCCGGCGCAAAGACAAACGTATCGTTGCCCGGACCGCCGCTCAGATAGTCATTACCCGCTCCGCCTGTCAGCTTGTCATTCCCGGCACCGCCATACAGAAATTCATTGCCGCTTCCACCTTGGAATGTGTCATTCCCGTTATCTCCGTATATCGTGTCAGTTCCGATACCACCCTTCAACGTATCGTCGCCGTCGTTTCCGTGCATGACGTCACTTCCACCGCCGCCGGATAGGTAATCCGTGTCGGGTCCGCCGTTCATGACGTTTGCTGACAATCCACCATACATCTGGTCTCTTCCCGCACCTCCATCGAGCAAAGCCCCATTGTCCGTGGGTACGGTCTTGATGATGTCATTGCCATCGTCGCCATAAAGCTGGCTATGGGATGTTGCCGTGCCCGGTCCACCAACGATCTGATCGTCACCGGGACCACCGTGAATGACATCCGCACTTGCGCCTCCGGCAATCACATCGTTGCCCGGTCCGCTGTCGATCGTGTCGTTATCCGTTTGATCCCCAAAGAACAGGTTTTGGTGCTCGCTCATGTCGAAGTGGATCGCCCGGTTTCCGTAAAGATTGCCGGTGCCGGGCGAACTTGGATTTACCGCGTCGGGTATAGAGAGATCATGACCGTTCACGGTAACGCTCTTGATGAGGAGATTACGATCTGCGCCGGTTGCAGCATCATATGCGTCATTGATGAAACCGACGTCGAGGCTCGTCACCGCATCAGGATTATTGAGCGTGAACGTGTAAGTCTGATATTCAGTGGAATCTGCAGCATTGTGGAACTCGACCGGGCTCCCGACTTGATTTCCGTTTACAAGCAGTTGCATTTGCGCCCCGACGTCATTGACGACCGTGCCGTAGCCGGTCACCGTGATGGTGGTCTGTGACAACTGCGCGATCGCATTTGGGCCGCCAGTGATCGTATCGCCTCCTGCTCCTCCGTCGATCACATCGTTCCCGAGGCCGCCGCCGAGCACATCGTTACCACTCCCTACGTCAATGAGGTCGGCGATGGGCGACCCATTTTCGGTAAGTGCGGGCGGCTGGAGATGTCCGCCAAACCAGTCCGTGATCAGCGACTGCGCGGGCTTTCCCATCGGGGAATAGCCC
Source organism: Xanthobacteraceae bacterium (assembly GCA_051954235.1). Classification (GTDB taxonomy): domain Bacteria; phylum Pseudomonadota; class Alphaproteobacteria; order Rhizobiales; family Xanthobacteraceae; genus 62-47. The sequence goes on along the minus strand of JBQCHY010000044.1, from coordinate 53,730 downwards.
GTCGGCGAATAAAGGTTATCGGTATCCCAATTCCAGATCTCGACGCCTTTGAACCAGTCGCCTCCGACAGAACTCCACACCTGGAAAAAGGCACTAAAGGCATCCGCCTGCTCTTTTACATCGGGGGTCGTGCTGCCGCTCCATCCACCCGAACTAATGTTGGTTCCGTCAAGACTCCGATAGCCTGTTTCAGTGAAAACAATCTGCTTTCCATATTCTGTCGCAAGTGAATGGAAAAAATCGACAGGCGATTGATAGTCCATTGCGGCGGCCCAATAGTTGTCTTTAGGCACATTGTTCCAAGCTGCAATCATTTCATTGACGGATGGATCCAGCTTCGATGTCAACGGCGGGTAAGCGTTGATCCCGATCTCATCCAGCTGATCCCAAAAGCTGACATGACCTGCTTCGTCAGTCGCTGCGGAATACGTGATCTGACCATGATAGACTTGCCGGATGGAGTCGATGAGATCTGTCCAGTAGCTCTGGTACTGCGCTCCGCTCAGACTGCTGAGCTCATTGCCAATTGACAGAGATTCGACGCTCGCCTGCTGCGCGACCTGTGCAAAGTCCAACATCTGCGCCTTGTAAGACGCGAAGAATTCGGCCGGATCAGCCGGCACGATCTTCGATCCGGCAGTCGTTCCATCCAGAGCCGAAAGCATCGGCTTGAGCAACACCGACAAGCCGAGCGCATGTGCGTCGGAGACCGCTTTCGCGATATTGGCGTCGCTCTCGGTTTTCTCCGGGTGGTCGATGACATCATTTGAGTTTTTTGTTTGGAGGAATATCCGCGGCGCAAGCTCAATGGAATTCGCATTCGTGCCCGCTATCTCTCGCATCGCGACTTGAGCTGAGCTGCTGACGAATGCTCCGTTGTAATTCGATAAGAATCCGAATCCTTGAACCTGGAAGATATTAGCCATCGCATTATTCTCCATTGCAGAGCATCGTTTGACGCCAGATCATCTGTTTTCTGATCCAAATTTAAAGCTGCAAGTACGAACAACGCGAAAGGTTCTCGATTCAAACACCTGACCTGCGCATGCTCCGGCGAATGCTTGGCGAAATTGCGGAGCACTCTTCCAGTTTTCTGAAAGTTCGCACGATGCGTCGTATTTTTGATCGCATCTGAACGGATCATAGCCTTCACATGCTGCGTGCTACCCCAACCCGGAAGGCTGAGCGTAATGATGAAAATGACAGCCGGCTACGTCGACACGACATCATCCTTCCGCATGATCGAGGATAGCCTGAAGGCGCGCAGCGGCGAACTGGTTGCTGTTGCCGTCTACAGCGGCGCAGTCAATGTGCTGATGCTCACCGGCTCACTCTTCATGCTTCAGGTTTACGATCGCGTCCTGCCGAGCCACAACGTGCCGACGCTGATCGGCCTCTTTGTCATTGTCGTCGTCCTTTATACCGCGCAAGGACTCCTAGACATGATCCGCTCCCGGATCATGATCCGGGTCGGACGCTCGCTTGACAACGATCTCGGCGAACGTGTTTGCCGCGCAGTGATCCAACTTCCTTTGTACAAGCGCAGCACTGCCGATGGCACACAGCCGCTGCGCGATCTCGACCAATTGCGCAGCTTCCTGTCCAGCACTGGCCCTATCGCCCTTTTCGACCTTCCCTGGATCCCGCTCTATCTCGCACTATGCTTCGCATTTCATTTCTGGATCGGTATAACCGCGGCAGCAGGTGCACTCCTTTTAATCGCCCTTGCGTTAATTACCGAATTTCTGGTTCGCCGCTCGAGCAGAAGCACCGTCGGCCATGGAACAGCACGATTGACGCTTGCCGAAGCGGGCCGCCGCAACGCCGAAGCGATCGCCGCGATGGGCATGACACAAGCACTCTGCGCCCGATGGCAAAAGATCAATACGGACTACATGGACGGCCAACAGCGCGCGTCCGACATCTACGTTACGCTTGGCGCATTCTCGCGGGTCTTCCGTATTCTTCTGCAAGCGACGGTGTTGGCCGTCGGCGCCTATCTGGTGATTCAGCAATCCGCGACCGCGGGGATCATCATTGCGAGCTCCATTCTCACCTCACGCGCGTTGGCACCGGTTGAACTCGCAATCGGCCATTGGAAAGCATTCCTCGCCACCCGCCGTAGCTGGCACCGTCTCGCTCTCCTCATGGAAAAGGCAGGGGCGCCCCCCGATCCACTCCCCTTGCGCGCACCTCGGCGGAACATCTCCGTCCAAGGCGTGTATATCGTTCCGCCGGGCCAAAGCACGCACGTCGTCCGTGAAGTCACGTTCGAACTGGCTGCAGGCGAGGCATTGGGGCTCATCGGCCCGAGTGCATCGGGAAAATCCTCGCTGGCTCGCGCGCTCGTCGGCGTTTGGAAGCCTGCAAGCGGAACGATACGCCTCGACGGAGCGCCGCTTGAGCGGTGGTCGGCGGAAGCCCTCGGCCAGCATATTGGCTTCTTGCCGCAAGATATTGAACTGTTCGATGGCTCCGTTACCGAGAACATCGCAAGGTTTGAAGCTTGCCCTGATCCGAACACCGTGATCTCGGCAGCACAAGCTGCGGGGATCCACGAGATGATCCTCGCTCTGCCAGATGGATATGAAACGCTCATCGGTGAGGGCGGCGCGGCCCTATCCGCGGGGCAGCGCCAAAGAATCGCCCTCGCACGAGCTCTCTATCGCGATCCGTTTCTAGTCGTGCTCGACGAACCAAACTCAAATCTCGACGCGGACGGTGAACGCGCTCTGACGTCTGCCATCCGGGACGTGAGGGAACGCGGCGGCATCGTCATCATCATCGCCCATCGGCCTTCGGCTCTGATCGCGGTCGATCGTGTTGCTGCGATGGCTCAAAGCCGGATCCGGGCTTTTGGTTTAAAGGAAGATATCTTGCGGCAAGTGCTCCTTTCCCCGACCGAGGCTGAACGACGGTCCGCACAGGGCGTCCACGGAGCCACGACATGACCGATGTCATCGTGGCCGGTCCATCACAAGCGCAGCGTTCCGCCCGCAGCCACATCGTGGCTGGCGCCATCGTCATCGTCGCATTGGCTGGCGGGTTCGGCGGCTGGGCGGCGACCACGAATATCGCGGGTGCGGTGATTGCTCCCGGAACTATTGCAGTCGATAGCAAAGTCAAAAAAGTGCAGCATTTGACTGCAGGCATCGTCGGAGAACTACGCGTCCGCGACGGCGATACCGTCACGACCGGCAAAATTCTGATTCGCCTGGACGATACGGTGCCTCGTTCAAATCTCGCGGTGATCGTCAGAAGCCTGGATGAATTGACCGCACGAGAAACGCGCCTCACGGCCGAGCGCGACGGCTTGCACGAATTCAGTTTTCCGAAAAGCCTTCTATCCCGCATGCAAGAGCCTGACGTTCGGCACGTAATGACCGGCGAAACGCGCCTGTTCGTTCTCCGCCGCGCTGCTCGACAAGGACAGAAAAACCAGTACGAGGAACAAATCGTCCAGTTGCAAGACCAGATTCAGGGCTATATCGGGCAAGCCGGGGCCGGCAGGCGACAAAACGGACTCATTCAAAAGGAGATCGAGGGCGTCGGCGAGCTATGGAAGAAGAATCTCGTCCCTCTGTCACGTCTCACCGCACTCCAAAGAGAGGCGGCGCGTTTGGACGGTGAAAACAATCGACTCACCGCCTCGATCGCGGAAGCAAGGGGGAAAATTTCTGAAACAAAGCTGAAGATTATTCAGATTGATCAGGACCTGAGAAGTGAAGTTGCCAAGGAGCTGCGGGAAATCCAGGGCAAAATTGCCGAGCTGAATGAGCGCAGAATTACCGCCGAAGAGGAGCTCAAGCGAAGCGATATCCGCGCGCCGCAGGATGGCATCGTCCATGAATTGTCAATTCATACTGTCGGCGGCGTCATTTCTCCCGGAGAACAGATCATGCTGGTCGTTCCAAACCACGACGCGCTGATGGTTGAAGCGAAGATTGATCCCCGCGACATCAACAACATCTCCGTCGGACAACAAGCCATCCTGCGCTTTCCAGCATTCGACGTGCGAACAACGCCTGAAATCAACGGCACCGTGACGATCGTTTCAGCAGAAACGACTCAGGACCAGAAATCCGGTGCAAGTTACTATGAGGTTCGCATTCATCTCCCGCCAGAAGAGATCGCCCGGCTTGGAAAGAATAAACTTGTGCCGGGAATGCCCGTTGAATCCTTCATCGAAACGACCCCACGAACGGCACTATCCTATTTCGTGAAACCGCTCCGGGACCAGATTGCGAGGGCATTCCGGGGATAGCTCAGGAAGTCACGGCCCGCGGGCTCGAAAACGAAAGTGATCTACAAGCCGTGCTCCAAGAACGAGCAAGCGGCGATGTTTGCGACGCGGCGGGTGAGCGCGCTTCGCGCATGATTTCATAAGTCATGGAATTCAATACGCGATCACATCACGGTTCCCAACTTTCCGCCCAATAAAATCCATCATGTTGCCTTTCAATTTCGCGTGGGTGCCTGTTGATATGCGGAAGCAGGGAAAGCGCCGAGCCTGAGCGACTGAGCCTTGGGTTGAACTGAAAAAAGCTCGGGAGCAGAGTAATTCAGGAACAGGTAGCACCCAAATGCTTGACTCCCCTGGAGCGGCGAGTCTGGCGCGGAACTTTTATCGCTGCCGCACGGCTGGTTCTGCGGACCGGCTGTGCAACGATCGGAATTGTTGGTTGGTCGCTATGCCAACCCGCTTACGCGTTCGATTTCTTTGGCTTGTTCGGTTCCGACGATCCACCACCGTTCAGCGCGACCGCATTGTCCTACCGGCTAACAATCGAAGCTAAGACGACGGATGGCAAGACGGATCGCGATGTCGAGCAAGCGATTCGTGACGCCTCCGCGTCGTATCGCCTTCGACAGGAATCACCGCCGGACGGCGAAGGCCTCGTGCGGCGTGTGCAGGCCGATATCAATCCGTTGCTCGACGCGCTTTGGGGACTCGGACGCTACAACGCCGAGATTGATGTCTCAATCGACGGACTTCCTGTCACTCTCGACGAGACCAGTGTAGCCGCCGCGGCGCGCCAGGCCGAGAGCTTTCGCAATCATGCAGTCGTCCCCGTGAAGGTCACCGCGCGACTCGGGCCGCTGTTCAAGCTACGAACCGTTGATGTCGACTACCCGCATGACGATGCTCCGAACGGCTTGCCGCGTCGGGCCTTTCCGCTGAAGCCCGGCGATCCCGCGATTTCTGCCGATTTGCGGGCCGCGCAGTTGAAGCTCATCGATTGGTTTCGCAGCAATGGACATCCGCTGGCGAAGATCGCGGACGTGAAAGCCACCGTGGACCATGCGTCTGCCGCAATGAATTTTCGACTGCGAGTCGAGACCGGTCCAAAAGCCGGCATCGGACACGTTTCGATTTCGGGCAGCGGAGATATCGATCCGCGGGTGGTGGCCACCCATGTCCATCTGCGTGAAGGGGAGCCCTATTCGCCCGAACGACTTGCGTTGATGAAAACCTCGATCGCGAAGATCCCGGCGATCGGCGGCATCCGCATTCGCGAAGGCGACACGCTGGACGCCAAGGGCAACGTGCCGATCTTCGTCGATGTCACCGAGAGGCCGAAACATGCGGCGGGCTTCTCGGCACGATATTCAACGATCGACGGACCCGGCGTCTCTGCCTATTACGAGCATCGCAACCTGCTCGGCAATGCCGAGCGTCTGCGGCTCGAAGCCTCCGCTTCGCTGCTGCAGCGGATCGATGGTTCCAGCTACGGCAATTTCAAGGATCTTCGCGCCTCCGATTTCGGAGCACGTTTTACCGCGACTTTCATCAAGCCAGGACTCTACGGCACGCCCAACGATCTCCTGGTTGAAGCCACGGCCTTCCGCGAACGCGTCGGCAACAACGACCTCGGTGGCTACACCAATGACGCGGTGCGCGGCACGATTGGTGTGATTCACCGCTTCTCGGAGATGGCTTCCGTCCAGGCCGGCTTCCAGGTCGAGCAATCGCAATCTCAGGACGTGCTCGGCCGGGTCGATGCAACACTTGTCGGTGTCACTGCGAGCGGGCGCTACGACAGCACCGACAATCTGCTCGATCCGACGCGTGGCGTGCGCCTTGCGGCGACATTCAACGGTTATCCGATGTTGATGGGGTCCACGATCGATCTTTATGAAGCGCGTCTCGCCGGCTCCGCGTATTATGCGCTCGACGAAGAGGCCAACTACGTGCTGGCTGGCCGCCTCGCCCTGGGCTCGCTCGGGGGCGCGCCGCTGGCAAGCATTCCGGATTCGCACCGCTTCTTCTCCGGCGGCGGCGGCTCGGTGCGCGGTTTCGGATTCAATACGATCTCGCCGATGATGTTCGGTCAGATCATCGGCGGCCGCAGCCTGATCGAAGGCTCGGCCGAGGTGCGGATCAAGGTTACGCCGACCATTGGAATCGTGCCGTTTATCGATTTCGGCACGGCCTCCAGTTCGTCACTGCCGAACTTTAACGACTATGTCGGTTACGGCGCGGGCATCGGCCTGCGGTATCTCACGCCGGTCGGGCCGATCCGTCTCGATGTCGCGACCCCACTCAATCCGCGCCCCGGCGACAGCCGCTGGGCAATCTATGTCAGCATCGGTCAGGCCTTCTGATGCGCGTGGGACGGATCATCCTGCTCACGGGTGCAGCGCTCGGGCTCGCCGGCATCATGACGGCCGGCGTCGTTGTCTACAGGATGATCGGCGGGACTGGCGACAACCAGCAGGACTTGCTTGCAGGTCTCGTCTCGCGAACGCTCTCAACACCGGCAACCCAGGTGCACATCGGCGCCGTCGATGGCGCGCTGTCATCCGATGCCACGATCCGTGACGTCACCATCGCAGACAAGAATGGTCCATGGCTGAAGCTCGATCGGGCGCGCCTCGTCTGGCGGCGCACCGCGCTGCTGGTGGGACGTTTGGAGATCGATCGCCTCGAGATCGGAACGCTCGAGATTCGTAGAAAACCGCTACCGTCCGATGAAACGACGCCGCAACCCGCACAATCTTCGGCAGAGCCCGATCAAACTGTCAGAGAGTCGAAACCCTCCGTCGCGCAATCGAAACCATCCGCCACAGAGTCTAGCCAGCCGATCCTGCCGGACCTTCCAGTGAAAGTACAGGTCAAGGCATTCGACTTGCAGGCTCTTGTGCTCGGCCAACCGGTTCTTGGCGAGCCGGTGAACCTCGCGGCGACCGGAAAGACCGAACTGGGCTCGCCGTCGGAGGGACTCGTCTTCAATCTCGACGCAACCCGTAAGGATTTTCCCGGCCGTTTCAAAGCCGCGCTCGCCTTCGTGCCGCAGGGCAACGCCCTCACCCTCGACGTTACACTCGACGAGCCATCCCACGGGCTGTTATCCAAGCTCGGCCGGTTTCCCGACGAACCGCCGATCGCCTTCGCGCTTCGCGGCAAGGGCACGCTGGACAGTTTTCGCGGTGCACTGAAATTCCAGGCAGGCCCCGACATCGATGCCACCGGTGACATCACGCTCGATCGCAACGGGGCCGGCCGCCTGCTGGCGACTCGCATCTCCGGTCACCTCGGGCCCTGGCTGCCGCCACTCGCTGCTTCGATCTTCGCGGGCGAAACGAAGCTCGACAGCGCGACGAGCATCGGCGACGACGGCAGCGTCGTCGTCGACGGATTTGCGCTGACCAGTCGTCTCGCTCGGCTCGACGTCAAGGGCGCGCTCGGCGCCGACAAGATGATGGATTTCTCGGCGACGGTTCGCTCGCTGCCAAGCAACGGCGACGTGACTGAAACCGATCAAGGCTCGATCCGCAGTCTCGTTTTCGACGGCCGCGTCAATGGCCCAGCGAAAGCGCCGCGCGTCTCGGCGAAACTGGCGGTATCCGACGCGCGTTTGCCTGACGGCAACCTCGGCGCGCTCGAAGTATCGTTGAGTGCCGCTCCCACCGCCGAACTCAGCAACATCGCCACGCCGATCGCAATCGATGCCAACCTGCGCGCATCCGGCATCGCGCCGCGCGACCCTGCCCTTGCCGCCGCAATCGGCGACACTGCCTCCCTTGTCCTGAAAGGCAGTACAGATCTCGGCGGCGAAGCCAAAATCGCACGGTTGGAGATTGGTACGCCCACAGTTCAGGCAAACTATACGGGCGAAGCCAGCCTCGACAGGCTGCGCGGCCGTGCGACTGGCACGATGCCCGATCTCGCCCGCTTCGGTAGCCTTTCCGGGCTCAAGCTCGCCGGTGCGGTGAAACTCGATCTTGATCTCGATGGCGACCTGCAACGCGGCCGCTTCAATGCAACGCTCGCCGGCACCGGCGACCACGTCGCCACCGGGCTTGCCGCACTCGACGGCCTCGCCGGCCCGCGCGTTACGCTGGCCGCCGATATTTCCTCGGAAGGCAAGAATGTCTACACCGTCCATAACGCCTCGCTCGATGGTGCGTATGTCTCGATGCGCGCCAGAGGAAGCGTCCGCCACGATGCGAGCGACCTCACCGCGCGGATCGAACTTCCAAATCTCGCAGCCACCGATGCGCGCCTGAGCGGCGTTGCAGCACTCGACGCGCGGTTGACAGGTGGACTTGCGCATCCCGGGTTATCGCTCACCGCAGCGATGGATCGCGCAACGGCGATGCAACGTCCGATCCCGCATCTGGGCCTTACCGCGACGATCGTCGACATCTATGGGCCTTGCACCATCGACGTCAGACTCGATGGTTCTGTTGATGGGAAGCCGGCGCGCGGAGTCGTACAGGCCAATCGTATGTCCATTGCACGCGCCGCCGGCGAAACGACCAATGCGAACACGCATGACAGGCAGGCAATCGCTTTCGCAGGATGGCAGGCCAAGGCCCTCGATATCGCGATCGGCTCGGTCGCACTGACGGGGGCCGGTACAATCGATGCACAAAATCTCGCGCGCGGACAGCTTCGCTTCGCGGCGAGTTCGCTCGCGGATATCGCGCCGCTCGCCCTCACCGATCTCGCCGGTGCAGCCTCGCTCGATCTTGCACTGGCAGACGATGGCAAGCGGCAATCTGTCCGCCTCACTGGCCATGGCACAGGACTTCGGGCCGCCGGTTCGACAATCCGCCATTTCGATTTGCAGGCCGAAGGCGACGACCTCTACAATCATCCGGTGCTGAACGCGGATGCGAGGATCAGTGACGCCAAGATTGCTGGCCAAGCCATCGCAAATGCAACCTTGAGCGCGAAAGGCAATTCTGACGCGAGCACAGTTAGCCTTTCCGCCAAGGCCGCAGGTTTCAATCTCGACGCCGCAGGTGTGCTGACGCCGAAGGACCGCATCCGCTTCGATCTTAACCGTTTCACCGCGAAACGTGGCGTCAAAACAATCGCGTTGCAGGCTCCCGCGAGTTTCACGTTCGACGACAACACCATATCGATCCAGCATCTGGCAATCGGAGTCGGCAGCGGGCGCTTTACGCTCGCCGGCAAGGCCGGCAACGAACTTGACCTCAAAGTCGTGGCAAGCGCGATTCCGCTCGCCGAGGCCGACGTCGCAGTACCGGGCCTCGGCCTCACCGGGACACTCGATGCGTCAGCCGCGATCAGTGGCTCCGCGAACGCGCCAACCGGCCAGTACAAAGCCAGCGTCAAACGGCTCACGGCACCGCAGACCAGAAACGCCGGCGTGCCACCGGTCGACATCACAGTCGACGGCCGCCTCGAGAAGACTCGCACGAAACTCGATGCCACGGCCTCGGCCGGCAAAGCAGGCAGCCTGACGGCGACCGGCACGGTGCCGCTCGACGCGGCGGAAACGATTGCGCTAACGGCGAAAGGCCGGCTCGATGCTGCCGTCGCCAACACCGTGTTGTCCGCCTCCGGCCGCACCGTTTCGGGAGCGGTGCAACTCGATGCCCGCGTGAGTGGCACACGCGTCAAGCCTCAGGTTGCAGGCGTCGCGATCATAAGCGGTGGCAGCTTCCGCGACAGCCTGCTTGGAACGCGCCTCGATGCGATCGAAGCAAAGGTAAGCACCGAGGGCGAGCGCATGTCCGTGGAACGGTTGAGCGCAACGACGCCTAATGGCGGCACGCTGTCCGGCTCCGGCCAGGTCCGGATTGCGCCGGACGCGGGTTTCCCCGGAACGATCTCGATCCGCGGGCAACAGGCGACGCTTACCGCAAGCGCGCTTGCAACCGCGCAGGCAAATCTTGCGATCAACGTCACCGGTGCACTTGCACGCGATCCGAAGATAACCGGTCGCGTCGATCTCACCCATGTCAGCGTTGACATTCCGGAGCGGTTGCCCTCGACGCTAAAGCCGATCGATGGCGTCAACCACGTCAACGTCACAGGCCAAGCGGCTACGCGGATCGCGGCGGCACGCAAGGCGGAAGCCGCGAGAAACGACAAGAGCAAGAACCGTCAGGCGCTATTCAACGCCGGGCTCGATGTGACAGTTTCCGCGCCGAACCATATTTTTGTTCATGGCCGCGGGATAGATGCAGAGCTCGGCGGCTCCCTTCATCTCGGCGGCACGACCAACAGTCCCGTGCCGAAGGGCGCATTCTCGCTCTATCGTGGCAAGACGGCGGTGCTCGGGAAAACATTGAACTTCACCAAAGGCAACCTCTCCTTCAATGGCGACCTCGCTCCCGAACTCGATTTCGCGGCAGAAGTGCAAGCCAACGACATCACGGCGCAGGTCGGAATCTCAGGCCCCGCAGCGTCGCCGGTCTTCGCCTTCACGTCGCGGCCTGAGTTGCCACAGGATGAAATCCTGTCGCGCATCATGTTTCAGAAAGCATCAGGCAGCTTGACGACCGCGCAGGCTTTGCAACTCGCGGAAGTCGCGGCCCAATTCGCCGGCGGCGGTGACGGAGCGCTCGACCGTATGCGCCGCTCGCTCGGTGTCGACAGCTTGGACGTTGGCGTTGGATCGGGAGGCGGGCCGATGGTCGGTGCATCGCGCACGATCGGCGACAGGTTAAGCGTTGGAGTTCGGACGGGTGCCAGTCCGAGCCAATCCGGCCTCTCGGCCAATGTCGACGTGACGCGCCATATCCGGGTGGAATCGGATGTCGATGCGAAGGGTTCGACATCGGTTGGGGTCGGCACACGATTTGAATGGTGATGCGAAGTTGGCCTCTTTGTGCTGTCGATTCGCCTGCCCTCACCCACTTAGTCGGCCGAAAGTATCTTTGCGCGCGAACCGATCAGGTTGTTTAGCAAAGGCTAACATCTGGCAACTTCACCCATGCCGACCATATCGTCGACGGTATTCTGCGTGCTAGACATCACGGGTCCGAACCCGGATTAGGATAGCGGGTATCCCGACACACATCCGCCACCAGCAGCGCGCCGTTTCGGACATTCAACATCGGAAACAGCAAGCCGGTCGTCTTGTCGGAATTCATCGAGGCGAACGAAGCCGCCTTGAACAAGAAAGCGATCCGGGGTTGCTGCCGATGCAGCCGGGCGACGTGCCGAGCACCTTCGTCGACGTCAGCCTCACTACTTCGAGCGTCGGTTATCGCCGCAGGTGCTGATGCGCGAGGGGTTGCCGTTCTGTGCAATAGTACCACGAATATGCGGACTCGCAGCTTGCCGACTCTATTGGCAGCGGCTTATCCGCGAGGACTTGTTCGGCCTGCGTCCTCTTAGACGAAGCCGATGGCTTTCGCATCTCCCGCTCCCCCGGACGTTGCGAAAGCCACCACCATTCCTGTCGAGAATGAAGAATTGGAGATCAGCAGGAGGTCCATCGTGGACCAGTGCGGCGGGATAATCATCGCCCGCCATAAAACCGCTGATGCGCCACGACGGGTCGACGCCGCCGAGAAAGTGCGCGGGTTTGCCCGGTTCTAGATTCACATCGAAGCCATCGAGTGGAATTTGGAGGCCGCCGCCGCATGCTTTGATGTAGGCTTCCTTGCGAGTCCAACACAAAAAGAACCCTTCAACCCGCTTCTGTCGCGGAAGCCCGGCAAGTGATCGCATCTCTCCTGCGGAGAAATAGTGATGCGCGATCTTTTCGCAGTCGACATCAGGGCGAATTCTCTCGACATCTACTCCGATATTTCGATTCCAGCCGAAGGCAAAAATAGCCACGTCCTGTGAGTGAGACAGATTGAAACTCAACATTTCTCCGGCTGGCTCCGGTGCGAGCGCCGGCTTTCCTTCCCATCCAAATACAAATTGTAGATCTTCGGGCCGCTTGCGTAGGTAGCGCGCCAGAAGCGCTCTCAGTGTCCCGCGCGCCGCTATGAAACGAGCGCGATCGCAATCCGACCGAAAGCGCGCCGCTCGCTTGTTCTCCTCTTCATTCAAGTAGGAATACAGCAGCGATTGCGAGAAGGCATCAACGGTTGGATGGCTGAGCCAGACATGAATCTCATTCGGTCGCAACAAAGAAGGAGATTGTGAATATCTCCATGCAACTGAGCCGAGCAAGGCGCGACCTCCTGAAAATCCGACGGCGCGATATGCTTTCTCACCAAAGGCGCACGTCGATAACGTCAATTCCGGAACAGTTTCCGGAACAAGTAGAGCCGGCTATCCGCGCCATCCGTCGACGCGGAACCCTCAAGCTCGCCAAACGCCTCGTATCCATTTCTCTTGTAGAATCCCGGAGCCTGGAATGCGTAGGAACTTAGCCAGACACCTAGGCATCCCTGTTCCCGCGCCGCATTTTCGACAGAAGTAAGAAGGCGCGAACCGAAACCCTGACGACGGTCAGCTTCGGCGACATAAAGCAGTTCGATGAACAGCCACCCGTAAAGGATACTCGCCCAAACGCCGCTGGATGCTTCGCCGGTATCCGCGTTTCTCGCAATGATTGCGATATTCCGATGGCCACTCGGCCCGCCGCGAGCGGTATTGTCGCTGATCATGGATCGCAACAGCGCTGCATGATCGCGAGAATCAGGCGACCAGTCGACGAAGAATTCCTGCTTCATGCTCTAGCTCACATTATCAATGATGCGTTCATCCGGAGAAGTCGTCGGCCCAAGAATGTCAAATTTGTATGGGATGCACTGAAGTCTCGCCAGGATGAGGGTTCCATCGGTTTGTCAGAAAAGCATCTGGGTATGGCAGCTTCATGGGCATCCGCGAATGCAACAAAGACGATGCTGAACACCGAACTTGCATCTGCATCGCAGCGCCGAACGTGGTTCATGGAACTCGTCGCTCCCGGCATTCCGCAACATCACCTGCCGTTCGCCCTCGAAGTTTTCGGAGAGGTTGACATTGCAGCGCTCCAACTCAGCCTGGATCTTGTTGTTGAGCGGCACGAAAGTCTCAGAACGACATTTATGGACGATAACGGAACGTTACGTCAGATAATCGGCGCTCTTCGCCCGACGCTCATGCTTATCGATGCACCGCCCGGTCCCACTCCAGGCCTGAAGTCGATCCTCCGCGAGCAGGTTGCCGCCCCTTTTGATCTCAGCCAAGGCCCTCTGGTTCGTCTGATTGTCGTCAGACGAGCACCCGAGGTGCATGTTCTGGTGTTCGTCCTGCACCACATCGTTGCCGACAATCTCTCGCTTGGCCTGTTCGTGCGAGAGATGGCCGAGGCTTACACATCATTTTGCGCACGCAAACTCCCTGCACTTGCACCGCTGCCCTGGCAATACGCCGACTTCGCGATTGCCGAAGCGCGTTGGCTAGCTACGCGTACGTTTCAAGCTCGTCTGCGAAACTACGCGGAGAATCTTGGCCCGGCGATGGCGCAGCTGGATTTTGGCGCCGACCGCGCTGTCAACTCAGGAGAGGCCACTGCAAGTGAACTCTTGGCTATCGACGCCGCGACACTGGGGCAGCTCAAGGCGATCGCCCAACGAACCGGCGTGACCCTGTTTACGGTGCTGCTCGCAGCGCTCCAAAGTGTCCTTGCTCCCTACGCGAACGGACGGGGCTTCGTCATCGCCGTGCCAGTCGCCGGCCGTGGCAGCGACGGCGCGGAGGACATCATTGGCCCCTTTGCCAACATGATCGCCTTGAAAGCCAGCACGCGTGCCGCGCAGACCATGGCCGAACTTGTCGCCGACGTTGGGCACCAGCTCGCGGATACTCTCGAATACGAAAACGTGCCTTGGGATGCGTTGGTGCGCGCCACCAACCCGTCCCGCTCTGCCGATGCGGCTCCGCTCAGCCAGGTGATGTTTTCCTCGATCGCAGTCCCCGCGCCGTTCCCGCGCTTCGGGCGCCTGCCGTGCCGACCGGCCTGGCTTCCATCTCCGGCTCCCACAGCCGACCTTTTTGTCACCGCTTCCGAAACGCAGGACGGCCTTTTGTGGATCGGCTTTGACAGTCGAGCGGACAAGGTACCTTCCCGAATTGTCTCGCGTTTATCCGACGCGCTGCGAATCCTGCTTCACGATATCGCCCATGGCGACATCGCGACGCTCGAAGCGTATCCGAAACAGATTGCAGGCGGCTCGCTTCACCAGACCGTCCCTGCTGCAGTTAGCGACACGTCGCGTCGTCTCGTCCGTGACGCATCGAAGCCTCCGGGGCGTCATGAAGCTCTTGAGAAACTTATTGCGGAGCTATGGGTGCAGCTTCTCGGTTCCCCGCCAAGTCACATGCGCGAAGACTTTTTCGACGCCGGCGGCGACTCTCTGATGATCGTGCGGCTGATGTCCGCGCTATCCCGACGCCTTGATCGAAAATTGCCCGTGGCGCTGTTTTTTCAGGACCCCACGGTTGCCGGGCTGGTGAGTGCTCTGACGGAAAGTAGTCCTGACAAAGGATCGGACCACGCCGTCACTAAAATCACTGAAGGCGGTGACGGTCGGCGGCTATTCATATGCAGCGCTCAGCGCAACAGCATCGAGCTGGCAAAAGCCCTTGGGCCGGGTCCTTCGGTATACAAGATGGACGTTTACAATCTTCAGGAGCAGCGGCTGCTGGCTGACCAACCCATGTTCGACAGTGTCGAAGCCATTGCCACTGAGCTCAGATCCAGAATGAAGATTATTCAACCGAAAGGCCCCTATCTGCTGGCAGGTGGTTGCGAGGGCGGCATCGTCGCTCTCGAAATGGCGCTTCAATTGCAACGGGCCGGTGAAGATATCGCGCTCCTCGGGCAACTCGATACCCCCGTTCGCGGCTTCTTCCAGTCAAAGCCGGCCCTTCTACGTCCTATCAGGATCGCCAAACGATGGCTGGAGGTTCGTACCCGCTTCATGCTTGCAGCGAATGCGCAGGACTATGAATGGCACCTCCGCATTTGGGGGGCAATCTGGTCCGCGGTGCGCGCATACGATCCGGCAGGCCCGTTCGACGGTGATGTTCATATCTTCAAAGCCGCGCGAACCTTTGGCATGGCCGACGTTACCTCTGGTTGGGAGAGCCGAGTCAATGGCCGGGCTCTAACCCATAAGGTGTTTGGTGGTCATGACAACTGGATGGACGATCCACGAAATGCTGCCGTCGTCCGCGCCGCTTTGGACAAGATCTCACCCCCGTTTCAACCGTCTTGAGGAAACAACTCGTTGTCTGAACGAAGCGTCACCCTCATCCGAAGCAGCGTGCCGGCCTTAAGTCGTGTACCCGACGGCTTCCGCGAACTCGTGGCGTATCGCGAATTGCTCGGATACATGACCCTCAATCGTTTGCGGATGCGCTATCAGAATAGCTGGCTCGGCTGGGCCTGGGCGATTCTGCAGCCTCTCGCATTCCTGGCATTCCTGACTGTGGTCGGCTCCGTCGTCGGCGGCCGTTTCAATTCAGGCGTCCCCTATCCACTCTTCATTCTTGCAAGCCTCTCGCCATGGACATTCTTCGCGACATCGCTGACTACGGCGGCCGCGGGCGTATTGAGCAGCAGATCATTGATCGCCAAAGTGTATTTTCCCCGCGAAATCGTGCCGCTTTCCTACGTTCTTGCTGCGCTCGCCGACCTCGTCATCGCAACCGCGCTGACGATGGTGGCTCTCGCCTACACGAGACACAGCATTCCCGTGACCGCGGTTGAGCTATTTCCAATTTCCCTGATCCTGATCATTTACGCGGCGGCCCTTTCATTGATCCTTTCCATCGCGCAGATCGGGTTTCGTGACATCGCGATCGGGTTGCCTCTTTTGCTACAAGGAATGCTGTTCACGACTCCCGTGCTATATCCATTAAGTGCTATTCCCGCACAATGGCGAACGGTCTATGAACTCAATCCTCTGGCGTTGTTGGTCGAGGCATTCCGCGGCGCGTTGATCGGCAAGCAAATGATCGGTGTAGGGCAATTCGCCTACGCTGCCATCGTTGGGCTGATCCTGTTCGGCATCGCGTATTTCATATTCAAGACAGCCGAGCCGGACATGGTCGACGAAATCTAGCCATGGCACCCGTCGATATCACCGTCCGCGATGTGTCCAAGTCCTATCGCGTTCACTCCCGCGCGCGGCGCAGCCTGTTCAAATCCAAGCAAGCCGAACGCGTTTGGGCGCTGAAAGGAATCAATTTCAACGTCCAACGCGGCGAAGCTCTGGGTATCGTCGGGCCGAACGGCTCGGGCAAAACGACCTTGATCAAGTTACTCGCTCGCATCACCTCGCCTGACAGCGGGGATATCACCATTGCGGGCCGGCTGATGTCGCTCGTCGAGGTTGGAGCAGGCTTTCACCCTGAACTCAGCGGTCGCGAAAACGTTTTTCTGAATGCGGCGATCTTTGGAGTTCCGGCTTCCGAAGTCGAAGAACGCTTCGATCGGATACTCGAATTCTCGGGGCTCGCTGACTTTATCGATGCTCCAGTCAAAACCTATTCATCGGGAATGTTCGTCAGGCTCGGCTTTGCGGTTGCCTCGCAACTCGACGCCGACATCCTGTTGCTCGACGAGGTCCTGGCCGTTGGCGACTTGGCTTTTCAGGCCCGTTGCATGGATCGGATCGAAGAGATCCGACGCTCGGGACGCACTATCCTGCTTGTTTCGCACGATCTCGCGGCGGTGGAACGGCTCTGCGACAGAGTTCTTTTGATCACGTCAGGTGAAATGACCGGTGAAGGCAATCCACGCAACATGATCGAAAAATATCAGATCAGCGCGACCAAGCACGTCCCGCGCTCAAGTTTGAATTTCGAGAACAGCGGCATTGCTCTGCACGGCGTCACCTTCGAAGGTCATGATGGCGCTCGTCCCAAGACAGGAATGCCTTTAACCGTTCGCGTCAGCTATCAGGCTGAAACATCGCTTGACGACGTCGTGTTCACCGTCGGCGTCGTATGGCCGAGCGGCTATATCTGTACCGAGTTGGTGTCGTCCCCGGCCACTCTCGCTGCGGGACGAGGACATGTCGTTTTCGATTGCCCGATCCTCGCTATTCAACGGGGGCTATATACCGTCGATCTCACCGTGACGACCGGCTCTGGACGTATTCTAGCCAAACGCATACGCGCTGCGCCATTTCGCGTCGATCCGGGCCTTATCGTGCAAGGCGATTTCTATATGGCACACAGCGCCAAGCTGGAATGGGAGCAGAACTGAACCGCTTCAGTTCGCTCCCTGCTTGACGCTTCGTATCAGCGCATCCAATTCATCCGGCGGAAGACTGGCAAGATGGTTTCGCAAATCACTTAACGTCCTTTCCGAACGCGGCTGGGGCCTGATCTCCGTCAACTCCTCGGCTTCGGCGAGTGGTGCGTTTTTTACGGCATTCGAGAAACCCGCCAGTGTCGGGTTGTCAAATATCGCCCGGATAGGAATATCGATACCAAATCGGCGTCGCACACGAACGATGACTTGCATGGCAAGCAACGAATTGCCCCCGAGGTCAAAGAAATCGTCGGCGGCATTGATATCGCCCTCACGCAGCACCGTTCGCCAGATCTCGGCTACATCGGCATTCACCGGCATGGTGATGGGAGCAGCCTCGTGACGAATGGGCGCATCGGCCAGCGCCTTGAGAGCGATTTGATCGACCTTTCCACTGGGCAGCAGCGGAAGCGCATCGACCACCAACAGTTTGGCTGGGATGGCTGCCGACGGCAACCGCTCTTGCAGAAATGCACGTAGTTCATTCGGCACGGGAGCCTTCTGCTCCCGGTGTCCGACAACGAATGCCACTAACCGCTGCTGGTCAGCATCGCCGACAATCATCGCCGCGGCATCTTTCACCGCTGCGTGGCTGCGGAGCGAGCCCAATATCTCGTCGAGCTCCAGCCTGACGCCTCGCAACTTCACCTGATTGTCGTTCCGGCCGAGATAAGCGATCGCGCCGTCTGCCTGGTAAACACCACGATCGCCGGTATTGAACAGGATCGGCGAAGGCGCTCCCCCAATCGGATTCGACTTGAAGCGCTCGGCGGTCAGATCGGGCTTACCCCAATAGCCAAGTGCCAAGCATGCGCCACCTGCGTGAATCGTGCCGGGCATGCCTACCGGCGCAGGTTGACCCGCGCGGTCGAGAACGTAGACCTGCGTATTGGCGATGGGTTTACCGATCGGCACAGGCCCGCCGATGTCTGCATCCCGAACCTCATGAACAAGGACATCGGCCGCGACCTCGGAAGATCCATAGAGATTGATCAGCTTTCGGTCAGGGCAAGCCAGCTTGAACCGCCGCACCAGGTCCGGCGTGAGAATCTCACCGCTCACTGACCACATCTTGAGCACCGGCAGTCGCTTTCCCAGGTCGGGCGCGTGATCGAGCAATACGCGCAACAATGTCGGCACGAGCACGATTCTGGTAACGCCATGCTGGTCAAGCAGCGTGATGAGCTTTTCGGGATCAAGAACGATATCATCTGGAATGATGACCGTCGGCACGCCGGCCAAAAGCGGCCCCAGCATTTCCCAGACAGAATCGACGAAGCCGATCGACGTCTTACAACAGGCAACCTCGCCGCGCGCGAATGGATAGGCCTCATGCATCCAGTCGATGCGGTTCATCAAGGCCGTTGTCGCACCCATAACGCCTTTCGGCACCCCCGTCGAACCGGACGTGAAAAGGACATAGGCGAGATCGGCACCCGCTCCCTGAGCCATCATCTCCGCCGGCTTGATCCAAAGCGACGCCTCATGATTCAACAGAACCGTTGAAAGCCCGGCGGGCAAGCGGTTGGACAAAGCGCGAAGGGTCAGCACAGTCCGACAACCGGCCAGTTCAATAAGCTGTGCGAGACGCTTGTCAGGTTGCGCGGTATCGAGAGGAACCCACGGCAGTCCCGCGATTAAACAGCCAAGTATCGCTGTGAAGGCTTCGACCGAGCGGGGCAGAAAGATGCCGACCGGCTCGGCCTCACGACCACGCAACATTGTCGCGACCCGCCCTGCGCGCCAGGCAAGCTCGCCAAAGCTGATCCGCTGATCGCCCGAAATGAGCGCGACCTCGTCCGATCGTTGAGTTGCAACCGCCGCAAAGGCCTCTGCCGGTGTATGCTGAGGATATACACGCGCCGTTGCATTCCATTCAAACACCGCACGTTGCCACTCGTCCTTACCAAGCAGTTTGACGCCACCGATCGTTCGTTCAGGTGCGCTAACGACAAACTCCAGGATGCGTTCGAATTGATCGGCCATTCGCTCCATCATCGATGGATCGAACAATTCACTGTCGTATTCGAACGAACAGGATAACCCATCACCTTCAATAATCTCAAACGTGAGATCCAGCTTGGACACACCAGGATCGAGGTCTATGTCCTGAACATGGAGGCCGGCCAGTTGCGGTAGTTCATGCCGGAAATTCTGAAGCACGAACATCACCTGAAAGACCGGAGAATGGTCTCGTGTCCGTGGATGCCCCAGCTCGGCGACTATCCGCTCGAACGGGACGTTCTGATGCTCGAACGCATCAAGCAAGACCGAGCGATTGCGGGCCAGCAAGGCAGAAAAGGTTGGATCGCCAGACAGATCCCCGCGCAACGCTACCGTGTTGATAAAGCAACCGATGACTTTCGAAAAATCTTCGTCGCGGCTCCCGGATACTGGCGTACCGATCACGATGTCATCTGTATCGGCCCAACGCTGAAGAAGAATTTGAAATGCCGATAAAAGCCCCATGAAGAGGGTCGCGCCCTGACGAATGCACAATGCTCGCAGCGCCTCGGCGAGGTTTTCATCGATATCGAATAGGAAACGCCTGCCATGATGGCTTCGTTGAGCAGAGCGCGGACGGGCCGTTGGCAGTGCAAGGACGGGGGGCGCGCCGGCAAGCGCTGTCCGCCAGAACGCGACATCCCGTTCGAATGCCCCTCGTGCGTATAGCCTTTCCTGCCGTTCGGCGAAATCGCTGTATTGAGACGCGATATCCGGCAAGAGCGCCGATCTGCCAGTTTGTGCCGCCTCATACAGACTGGCGAGTTCATCAAAGAAGGACCCCATCGACGACCCGTCGATGATGGCATGATGAAACACGATCAGGAGCACGTGCTCGTCGTCCGAGATCCGCACCAATGCCACCCGTAGATGCGGCGGTACGGCGAGATCAAAGGGCGTCTGACCCATTCGTGCCGCAAGTTCGTTCACTTGCGCACGACGTTCAGATTCGAGGTATAAACTAATATCTTGTTCCTCCACGACGAGCGATATCTCGTCGTGTACCTGCTGTAAAATCGTCCCGTTTCGCTCGACAAGTCCCGTCCGCAGTATTTTTTGCCGGGCAATAAGTTCATTAAATACTCGCGTTACGAGATGCTTGCGAACCACCCCCTTAAGCCGTAGCGCTCTCAACAGATTGAATACGGGAGTTCCCGGATCGATTTCATTCGATAGCCAGAATGCGCGCTGCTGAGCGGAAGCCACAAAATCCTGCAAAAGAAGCTCCATTCTCTGTGAGGAACGACCTATCGTTCGCTGATCTCAAACTTTTCCGAGCACGTCCTCGGCACGCGCAAGCTTTGACAAGCACTCTGTCAAATTTGCGGTGAGACATTCCCTGAACAGAGAAGGTATGAGGGCGCTGTTGCAGCGGACAAATATGGCCCTGACCTGAAGTGCCAAGCCACGGAACGGGCTGCGTCACTTTATGTTACTAATCCGACAGTGGCCGTGTATCGGATATCTACGGCCGCCTCGGGGACGACGTCGGGAAACTTGATCGCAAGTTCCACCTTCAGCGTTTTCAACTGTGCTTGACGCTTGCAGCAGCAGCCGTGCGCTCGAGAGGCGGGCGATTGTCCATAGATTGTCGGATCCTCGTCTCGACCTCTTTTCCGATTGCTGGGACTCAAGGCGAGAACGAGCGGATATCCTGCATCGCGTCTCCAAACCCGGCGCCGCGTTCGGAAAGCGGCTTCCCGATGCGGTGCGACTAAATCCTTGCGCCTTTAAAGCGCCCGTGACATGCCGGCGATGGAGCGATCAAGTTCCTGCATATAGCGTCGTCGCGCATAGGCTTCGGTCAGGAAGCCTATGATCTCTCTGCCGGGCGTATCGTCGATGACAGGCAGAATATCCGCTTGCGCTTGCTCGAAGAAACTCATCGCTGTTTTCACGTTCATTGACCGAAGAAGGATCACGTTGCCATGCCGCGCCAACTCGGCGACCTTCATCGTCTCCGCGGCGCTGTCGAGATCGCTGGAGAAGACCTCCGGCAACGAAATGACGCCGCAGTATTTTCCCTGTTCGTCGACGGCAAAAACCGCCTGGCTCGATCCAAGGCGAAACTCCCGCCGGCATTCGGCGATCGTCGCCGTTTTGGCAACGGTACGGACATCGGTGCGCATCATGGCTCCGACCGTCAGGTTCCGCAGCCACCCGATATCGCGAGCGCTACTGATGGTTTCGCCGCGCAGATGCAGCCGCCATGTCGAGAATGAATGGCCGAACGTCCCGCGCACGAATGCGCTCGTGGTGATGCAGGCCGCCAACACCGCGGCGGCGACATCGAGACTCCGCGTCATCTCGAGCACGAGAAAGGCCATCGTCAACGGGCCGCCGACGATGGCGACGCCCAGCGTCGCCATGCCGGCCCGCGCCACGGTGGTCGGATCGAAGCCGAGATTCAGCCCGAGAAACGGCAGCGCGACGACGATCGCATACAGTTTCCCAAACAACGATCCGACGAACAGCGACGCGAAGAACAATCCTCCCCTGAAGCCGGATCCCAGCGATATCGTGCAGGCCGCCAGTTTCAGGACGAGAAGAAGAGCGATCGCCGTCGCGGCCATGTCGTGGTGCAGGTCCAGCAACATCGCGCCATGGCCCGCGCCCAGAACCTGCGGCGTGTAGATGGCCATCGCGCCGACGCAGATTCCGCCCAATGCCGGTCGCAGCCAGATCGGAAGCCATTTTTGATCAAACACGCGTTCGATCTTCGCTGAGACACGCATCACGGCGATGCCGAGGCCGCCGGCCAACAAACCGAGCACAATCAGCGCGAACGATTGCTGAAGGGTCCCTATGCCGACATCGGGCAATCCCAGCGAATAAGGCGCGCCGCCGAGATATTCAGCGACTGTCGAGCCGGCAAGCGCGGCTATGAAGATCGGCGCCGCGCTGCTGATCGCATAAACGCCGACCACGAGTTCGCAGGCATAAAACGCGCCCGTCAGCGGCGCGTTGAACGCGGCGGCGATGGCCGCCGCGGCGCCGCAGCCCACCATCAGGCGCAGATCGCTGCGCCGCAAATTCAGAATACGGCCCACGATCGAGGCCATCCCGGACCCGATCTGCGTATATCCCGCCTCGAGTCCCACCGACGCACCGCAGCCGTTCGATATCAATGTCTGGCCGCTGACGACGACGCTGTCGCGCAGCGACATATTCCCCCCACGCAGCGCGTTCGCCTCCATCGGATCGGTCGCACCCGAGATCTTCCATCGGCGCCGCCACCATTCCATGAATCCCAGGATCAGACCGCCGGCAGCCGGCGCGATGAGCGCCACGATCGGATTGACCGCGCTATGCGCGCTCAATCGCACATCGATGGGAATGCCGTAGATCGCGACATGAGCCAGTTGCGCGATGTAGCTCATGATGACCACGGCCAGCCCTGCGCAGAGACCCAGGATCAGCGCCAGCGGGATCAGCAAGGAGTCGCGCGCCCTCACGAGGGTGCGCAGTCGGACTACGGCACGCGCAAGACGGACCTTCTTTTCCAGCCTGGCCCAGGCGATTGATACCATCTAGCGCTTTCGAAGGATGCGAGAGTCGGCGTTCATTGCCCCGGACTTTCTGGAACTAGGCTTGTTGTGGTTTCGGCTCGACGATCGGGAAGCCGCCGGAGAAATTGTCGAGAAGTCCGAGCAGTTCGAAAACCTTTGCCGCGTCGCCATCGATCTTGATGCCGTCGAGCGGCTTCACGTCGGAGCCCGCCAGCATGAGTTTGACCATCGCCGCGCGGGGCAATGTCAGCGTGGCGTCGGCCTTATCGGCGAGGCGGCCAGCAACGTAAGTCAGCGCGGCGTTTTCCAGATTGAGGATGTAGGACTCTCCGGTGTCGGAAAACACCCAATTCACAACGATCCGCTTGCCGTCGGCCTTGAGGCCGTTCAGCCGCACGCCGAGGGCATCGAAGATCATCTCGACAGTCAATGCCGACGCGACGTCCGGGCTGACCCCGCGACGCGTTGCCGACGGGTAGCCGTTGCGCAGTTCGTGGGCGCCGAACAGATAGGCGTTGCGCCAGGTCGATGCTTCAGCGAGATAGCCCAGTTGCTCGAAGGCGGCGGCGTTCAACTCACGCGCTTCCGCGTTGTCCGGTTCGGCGAACACCACACGATTGGTCACTTCCGCGACCCAGCGATACTCACCGGCTTCGAAATCCTTGCGCGCCTTGGCCAGGATCGCTTCCGCACCACCCATATAGGCGACGTATTTCTTCGCCTGGGGCGCGGGCGGCAGCGGATCGAGGTTGGCGGGATTGGCGTCGTACCAGCCGAGATACCTCTGATAGATCGCCTTCACGTTGTGACGGACCGCGCCATAGTAATCGCGGTTATGCCACTCGTTGGCGAGACTCGGCGGCAGCGTCAGCATCTCCGCGATCTCCGGCGCGGTGTAACCGTGATTCATCAGCCGCAGCGTCTGGTCATGAACGTATTTGTAGAGATCGCGGTGCTTGGCGAGATAATTCGCGATCTTCTCGCGTCCCCACACCGGCCAGTGATGCTGCCCGAGCAGCACATCGGCATCGCCAGCGAACAGCTCGATCGCCTCGTTGATATATTTCGACCACGCCAGCGGGTCACGCACCTCCGCACCGCGGAACGGCAGCAAATTGTGAAACAGATGCGTGGCGTTCTCCGCCATATTGAGCGCGCGATATTCCGGGATGAACATATGCATCTCGGCCGGCGCCTCGCTGTTCGGCGCCATCTGAAAAATGAACTCGATGCCGTCGAGCACGCGCCGGTCGCCGGTCGCCTTGATGAGATCGGTCGGCGCGATCAATGTGAGGGTCCCTCGCCCCGTGGTCTTGCCGAGTCCGGCATCGACCTGTCCGCGTGGGCCGGCCGGCAGCAGCGGACCGAACTGATAGGCCGCGCGACGAATCATCGCCGGCCCCGCGATGACGTTTTCCGAGACGGCATGATGCATGAAGCCGTCCGGCGCGATGAGGGGAATGGCGCCCGACACGACATCGGCCTCGTCAACGACACCCTTCACGCCACCGAAATGATCGGCGTGGGTGTGAGTGTAGATGACCGCCTTCACGGGACGCTTCGAACGATGTTTGAAGTAGAGTTCGAGTCCCGCCCGGGCGGCCTCTGCGCTTGTCGTGGTGTCGATCACGATGATGCCGGTCTTCCCTTCGACGATCGTCATGTTGGCGAGGTCGAAGCCGCGAATCTGGTAGACGCCGTCGACAACCTTGAACAGGCCGTGGCGGCAGTTGAGCTGCGAAATCCGCCACAGGCTGGGATTGACCGAATCGGGCGCCGGACCGTCGCCGATGAAGGCGTAGGGCGTCATGCTCCAGATCGGGTTCCCCGATGCGTTCACGATCTTCGCATCCGGAATGGTGCCGACGAATCCCCGTTCCGCATCGGTGAAGTCATCGCGGTTGGCAAAGGGGAGAATGTCGAGCAGAGCTTTATTTTGAGCGATAACTTGAGGTTCAGCCGAGGTCGGCTCTGATTTTGCATCAAGCGTCATTGTCGCCTCCATTCCAGGGCTACGATGCCCCTAGATATGATGCCCCAGATATCAAGCGTTGGTTAGGTCAGCATTGCAGGGAAGCGCAGTTTCCCGGTAGTAACCACTTGCAGTCAATGTTCGATGTCGATGTCATGGATGGCCACTAATCCCCAACCGGCGCTTTGCAGGGGAAGACGAGGAAACCGCATGTCGAATCAAACAATGGCGCTTTCGCCGCAGCAACCGGACGAGTGGCCCAAAAGGGTTTCCAAACCACTGCTCAAGTGTGACCTGCACGCTCTCTACGTTGTGGTCACACAGGATGATATCATTGGTGGGCCCGGCAGGACTCGAACCTGCAACCAAGCGGTTATGAGCCGCTAGCTCTAACCATTGAGCTACAGGCCCGGCCGAACGTTGCATCTGCAATCGGCGCCGGCGCAGGCATCCTTTACAATGCCGAACGACGCGCCGCAATTGGCGGCGACCGTTTTTCGATCGTCCCGATCCCGATGAGGCGAGCGGCGCGCCGACAAATCGTCGCCGGCGCAGGAAGCCGTACAACACGGGGACAGTCGCGTATCATCCCATGCGCGGCGCGAGCGTCATGCGGCCGCGGGCGCGCAGCAGTAGCGTGATCACGATAAGAACGTTGAGAGCGTTCCAGGCCATGCCGTTGAGGAATGCGGCGGCGTAGGAGCCGGTGGCGTCGAAGATGACGCCCGATATCCAGCCGCCCAGCGACATGCCCATCACCGAGGCAAGGATGACGATGCCGACGCGCGTGCCAGCCTCGCGCGCCGGCATCACCTCGCGGATGATGATGGCGTAGCTCGGCACGATGCCGCCCTGAAACAGGCCGAACAGCGCCGAGATCACGAACAGCGAGGTCAGGCTGTCGAAGAACAGGAACAGCAACAGCGCAGTGCCCTGCGCGATCGATCCGATCAGCAGCGTGCGCAGACCACCGATACGATCCGCGAGAAAGCCGGAGCCGATGCGGCTGACGATGCCGAAGCCGAGCATCAAGGACAGCATCTCCGCGCCGCGCGCCGCGCCGTAACCAAGATCGCCGCAATAGGCAACGATGTGCACCTGCGGCATCGACATCGCCACGCAGCAGGCGACGCTGGCGATGGCGAGAATGGCGGTCAGCGCATTGTTGCCGAGCCGCAAGTCGATGCGCGGCGCCGACACCTCTTCGTGGACGTGCCGTGCGGCGCCGCCCATCTGGCTGCGCAGCACCAGGGTCGCAACCGCCATCGCGACGGAGGCGAGGATGCCCACCACGATGTGGGTCGGCCGCCAGCCGAACGACTGGATCCCCCAACTGAAGACCGGCGGCCAGATCGCGCCGCCGATATAGTTGCCGCTGGCGGAGATGGTGACGGCGAGCCCGCGATAGCGATCGAACCAGTGCGAGGCTTCGGTCATCAGCGGCCCGAAGGTCGCGGACGAGCCAAGCCCGATCAACAGATGCAGCACGATCACCTGCCACAGCGCCGTCGCATAACCGATGCCGACGTAGCCGAGCCCCATCGCGGCGATGCCGATGCCGATCGCGGTGACGATCCCGAAACGATCCATGATCTTGCCGGTAGCCACGCCGCCGAGGCCAAAGCCCAGCATCACCATGGTGAAGGCGAGCGACGCCGCGCCGCGCGAGGCGCCGAATTCAACCTGCACCACCGGCAGCGCCACCACCACCGACCACATGCCGACGCTGCCGATCGAACCGATCAGCACGGCGATCGCGAGACGAACCCATGCCTCGCGGGAATCGGGGATGAATTTACTCGAATCGAGCGTCGGATTGGAACTTTGTGCCATGGCGCAACTTCGTCGGCCGGCATCGAAGGGTCAAGCGATCCCGCACGCATTCGAGACATGCGCATTCGCCGGCACAAACCGGGAACGGAAATCATCATGTTTTTAGGCCTACAGGAAACATTGGCCACGAAGCGATGCGAACTCCCTCTCCCATTGGGAGAGGGTTGGGGTGAGGGGTTACAGCTTCAATGGCGATCGATCTCCCCTCACCCGGAGCCTACGGCTCCGACCTCTCCCCGATGGGGATCGGTGACGTCCTCCATGGCGATTTCATCAAATTGGAAAGGCTCGGGATCGCGCGCGTGGCATCGTCGCCACAACAGGCGCCCAAAGCACCGCCGGTTAACGCTTTGCTAACCATACACCGGGCAAATTTTGCCGAGTAAAGAGCCGAGTGTCGTGATTGCGCAACCGGGGGCGGCCCGTGGATGCCAGTGCGGTACCTCACTTTCGAACCGGCGGCCCTCCGGCCGCCGCACAGACGTTTGCAGCGCGCGGGCGGCAGACGAGAGGGGACGCCGCGACGATGACCGACACCACCCTGGGCCAAGGCGCGGACAAGCCGGCATCGCGGCTGCCGAGCATCAGCGACCTCGCCTCCATGCTGAAGCGCGGCGATCTCGCGCTGGCCTTTGGCGTCCTCACCATTCTCGTCGTGCTGATCCTGCCGCTGCCGTCGGTGGTGCTGGACCTGTTTCTTGCGATCTCGATCACGCTATCGATCCTGATTCTGATGACGGCGCTGTTCATCCAGGCGCCGCTGGAATTCTCCGCCTTCCCGACCATCCTCCTGATCTCGACGATGCTGCGGCTGTCGCTAAACCTGGCGTCGACGCGGCTGATCCTGACTCACGGCCACGAAGGCACCGCCGCCGCCGGCCACGTCATCGAGGCGTTCGGCAATTTCGTGATGGGCGGTAACTTCGTCATCGGCATCATCGTGTTCGCGATCCTGGTGATCGTGAACTTCGTGGTCATCACCAAGGGTTCGGGCCGCATCGCCGAAGTCGCGGCGCGTTTCCACTTGGACTCCATGCCCGGCAAGCAGATGGCGATCGACGCCGATCTCTCCGCCGGCCTGATCGACGAGAAGACCGCGAAGGAACGGCGCAAGGCGCTGGAAGACGAAAGCGGATTCTTCGGCGCGATGGACGGTGCCTCGAAGTTCGTGCGCGGCGACGCCATCGCCGGCCTGCTGGTGGTGTTCATCAACATCATCGGCGGCATCATCATCGGCGTCGCGCAGCAGGGGCTCGGCTTCGCCGAAGCCGCGCGTTCCTACACGCTGCTCACCGTCGGCGACGGTCTGGTGACGCAAGTGCCGGCGCTGATCGTCTCCACCGCCGCGGGCCTGCTGGTATCGAAAGCCGGCGTCTCGGGCGCGGCGGACAAGGCGCTGATGAAGCAACTCTCCGGCTATCCGCAGGCACTCGGCATGTCGGCGGCGGTGATGCTGGTGCTCGCCGCCCTGCCCGGCATCCCGATGATCCCGTTCCTCGCGCTCGGCAGCGGCGCGGCTGCGCTGGCGTGGAAATCACGCAGCCGCAATCGGGCGACGGCCGCCGCCGAAGCGATCGCCGCCGCGGCCCCTGCCACGGGCACGGCAGCCGCCGCAGCTTCTGCCGATGAGCCAATCTCCGCCGCGCTCAAGATCGACGACCTCAAGATCGAACTCGGGTACGCGCTGCTGCCGCTGGTCAACGCCCCGGACGGCACCGACCGCCTCACCGAACAGATCAAGGCGCTGCGCCGTTCGTTGGCCATCGAGATGGGCTTCGTGATGCCGTCGGTGCGCATCCTCGACAACGTCCAGCTCGAGGCCAACAGCTACATCATTAAGATCAAGGAAGTGGACGCCGGCTCCGGCCGCGTCTGGCCGAACCAGTACATGGTGATGGACCCCGCCGGCGATCAGGTCGCGGTGCCGGGCATCCACACCACCGAACCCACCTTCGGGCTACCGGCCACCTGGGTCGATGCCGGACTGAAGGAAGAGGCAACCCTGAAGGGTTACACCGTCGTGGATGCCGCGACGGTGCTCTCGACGCATCTCACCGAACTGCTCAAGAACAACATGTCGGACCTGTTGTCCTACGGCGAGGTGCAGAAGCTGCTGAAGGAATTGCCGAAGGAGCAAGGCGAACTGGTCAAGGACATCGTGCCGAGCCAGATCAACGTCTCCGGCATTCAACGCGTTCTGCAACTCTTGCTCTCCGAGCGCATCTCGATCCGCGATCTCTCGACCATCCTCGAAGGCATCGCCGACGCGCTGGCGTTCTCGCGCAATCCGGCCACCATCGTCGAGCATGTGCGGGCGCGGCTGGCGCGTCAGATCTGCGCGCAGAACACCTCGCCGAACGGTTATCTGCCGCTGATCGCATTGTCGGCGAAGTGGGAGCAGGCCTTCGCCGAGTCGATCATCGGACAGGGCGAGGAACGCAGCCTGGCAATGGCGCCGTCGAAACTCTCCGAGTTCATGACCGCGGTCCGCGACCGTTTCGAACAGGCCGCGCGCGAAGGCGAGGCCCCGGTGCTGGTCACCTCCGCCGCGATCCGCCCGTTCGTGCGCTCGCTGGTGGAACGCTTCCGCTCGCAGACGAGCGTCTTGTCGCAGGCGGAAATCCATCCGCGCGCCCGGCTGAAAACCGTCGGCAGCATCTGAGACCTGTCTCGGTCGAGGCTTGTGCTTAGCCCATGACCGGGTGACCGAACCGAAGTGCGGTGCCCAGAGATACAACACGAAAATCGTCATACTCCGCGAAGGCGGAGTATCCAGTAACCCGTGTCGAGCGAAATTTCCCACGCGGCTGCACAGACTACTGGATCGTCCGCCTTCGCGGACGATGACGCCTCGTTCCCGGTTTGGGAGAACGCTCCCCTGCGACTTTTTGACAACAGGCAACCCTTTTGCGCCATGGTTGACGGTGCGTTGATATACCACCGCCAATTCGAGCTACCCCCGATTTCCAATTAAACGATTGATATTTATCGGATAATTTTTGATCCCGGCGGCTTCGAATTTTTGGGATCGCGGGCGATCAACAGTTATCACCGCTTTGTGATACCCCCTTCGGAACGAAAAGCCGCTGTCTTACGTTCTTTTTGCGTGAAGTTCGAAGCAGGAGTTGAACCTGCCGCAGCGATGGGGCGACCCATCGAAAATGGCAGCGAAAACGGCAGGAGGCTTCCATGAACCATTCGATTTACAGCGCGGATCGCATGACCCACCTCAAGATCGTGGTGGTTGCGCTCGTGGCTGGCATCGCGGTGGCGGGCTTCGGCATTTCGGCGCGCGTCAATGCGGATAACGGCGTGCAGACCGCACGCGTGATCAAGGCTGGTGCGCCGATCGCGGTGTCGAGTTCGGACACGACGATGGTGGTTCGCTGAGAACGGGACGTAAGGCTCAATCAGCAGAAGAACCAGAGGAGACCGTCAAGTCGAGGATAACGAGATTCACGAGGCTCTTTACCTTGCCCCCCAAAGTCGCCGCGTGAGTATGTCGCATCAGTCAGTCCCCCCAAGCTGACCCGCGACAATAGAGAAACGCCCGTCCCCCCGCGGGCGTTTTTCGTTTGTGGGTACTTCGTCTTCGAATGGTTCAGACTATCAGTGTCAACCCAATCTCTAAGTGCGTTCGTCATGGCCGGGCTCGTCCCGGCCATCCACGTCTTCTCAAACTGAGAAGCCGCCAAGACGTGGATGGCCGGAATAAATCCGGCCATGACGACTATATTGCTTCATCGCGTTCCAACGAAAAACCGGGCCTCGCGGCCCGGCTTTTTGATTCAGCGATTGCGCTAGTCTTTGCAGCCGTTCAGGCGACGGCGCCGATCCGCGAGCGCATCAGGCCGATGCTGTTGAGGTCGGCCTGCTCGCGCGCGTTTTCTTCCGCGCGTTCGCGGGCCTGGTCGCGCTCGTCCAGCAGTTCGACCTTCTTCAATTCCTCGAAGGCTTCGCCGAGTTGCGCCTTGGCGTCGTCGAGTTGCACCCGCAATTCGTCAGCCGAGCGGGTCAGGTTCTCGCGCCGCTGAATCGCTGCCTTGGCATAGGTCGGATAGGCGAAATGGGTGGGATCGTTGATCCCGGCGCGCTCCTGCTCGGTCGCGATCTCGTGCTCCAGATCGACCGACATTCGCTCGAAGTCCGCGATCATGGCCTCGATCTGGGCCACCCGGCGGCGCTTCTCGTCGACCTGAAACTTCTTCAGGCGAATGAGGGTTTCACGTGACTTCATCGACTCGTACTCCCCAGAAGTCCCGACATCAGAACGGGACGACACCGGCTCCTCGTGAAAGGCCCCGCCGGCGGACAACAGACGCAGGGATGATGGCCCGACAAAGTTAGCGTTCCGTTTCCAAGGTTCCTAAGATTTGACCAAGCCGTTGATAACCTTCCGCCATCCCGGTGACCTCGTCCTTGGCCTGACGGAGGAAGTCTTCCAGCGGTTCGTGCAGGCCGATCGCCTCGTCCACCTCCGGGCTGGAACCGGCGCGATAGGCACCGAGCCGGATCAACTCCTCCATATCGGCATAGGTTGCCATCACCTGACGGCCGCGCGTGATCACCGGCAGATAGGCCGGGTCGGCGCTGCGCGGCATGGTGCGCGAGACCGACTTCAGGATATTGATGGCGGGATAGCGTCCGCGCTCGGCGATCGAACGCTCCATCACGATATGGCCGTCGAGAATGCCGCGCACCGCGTCGGCCACCGGCTCGTTATGATCGTCGCCGTCCACCAGCACGGTGAAGATGCCGGTGATCGAGCCTTCGCCGGTGCCGGGCCCGGCGCGTTCCAGCAGCTTCGGCAGTTCGGTGAACACTGTCGGCGTATAGCCCTTGGCAGTCGGCGGCTCGCCGGCGGAAAGACCGATCTCACGCTGCGCCATGGCGAAGCGCGTCACCGAGTCCATCATGCACATCACCGATTTGCCTTCGTCGCGGAAATACTCGGCGATGGCCAAGGTGAGATAGGCCGCCTGCCGCCGCATCAAGGCCGGCTCGTCGGAGGTCGCCACCACCACGACGGAGCGCGCCAGCCCTTCGTCACCCAGATCGTCCTGCAAGAACTCCTGCACCTCGCGGCCGCGCTCGCCGACCAGCCCGATCACCGAGATGTCCGCATCGACGTTCCGCGCCAGCATCGACAGCAGCACCGACTTGCCGACGCCGGAGCCGGCGAAGATGCCCATGCGTTGCCCACGGCAACAGGTGAGGAAGGTGTTGAGCGCCCGCACGCCGAGGTCGAGCGGCACGCCGACGCGCTTGCGCGAATGCGCCGGCGGCGGCGCGTTGCGATAAGGCATCGGCACCCCGCCCTGCTCCAGCGGCCCCTTGCCGTCGATCGGTTCGCCCATGGCGTGGAGCACGCGGCCGAGCCAGGACGGCGCCGGCCGCACCATGCTGGAGGCGTTGGCGATCACCGCGCGGCAACCG
Source organism: Xanthobacteraceae bacterium (assembly GCA_051954235.1). Classification (GTDB taxonomy): domain Bacteria; phylum Pseudomonadota; class Alphaproteobacteria; order Rhizobiales; family Xanthobacteraceae; genus 62-47. The sequence goes on along the minus strand of JBQCHY010000044.1, from coordinate 21,502 downwards.
CGCCGCACGCCGTCGAGGCCGGCGAACGGCATCACCACGGCGTTGTTGCCGGTGAAGCCGATCACCTCGCAGGGGATGAAACGGTTGGTGCCGGTCTCGATCACGATCCGCGCGCCGACGGACATGGCGTGGATCGGTCCCGCGACCTCCACCATCAGCCCGCGCACGCCGACAACTCGGCCATAAATATTGACGCCGTCGATGTCGTCGATCTGGTTGGCGAGGGCTTTCATGGCGAAAACCTTAAGTTTCCGCGTATTGCGGGAATGGCTTTAACTTCGTGTTTACCCGCATCGTTAATCATTGCGTCACTGTCTTTGGTGACTGACGGGACCCGTACGTCCGAATGAGGTGCGAGTCCTAAGAGGCGGTTAGGCCCGTCTCTTGATGCGAAGCTTGAGTGAGAACGGAAGATAAAAGCTGCCTCTACGCGACGTTTTAGGGCGATTCGACAAAAATTGCACGATAGAGCTTGCGGAGAGGAATCAGGTTTTGTTAACCATATCCCGTCAGGATTCGAATCAGTTGTTCAAAGGCGTTTCCAGTGCCGCAAGTAGTGCGGACGACCTGACGCCCGGAGCGGCTACGATAGGGGACTGGCATGCGCGTATTGCTGATTGAGGATGACAGCGCCGTCGCGCAGTCGATTGAGCTGATGCTCAAATCCGAGAGTTTCAACGTCTACACGACGGATCTCGGCGAAGAGGGTGTCGACCTCGGCAAGCTCTACGATTACGACATTATCCTTCTCGACCTGAACCTGCCCGACATGTCCGGTTACGACGTGCTCAAGCAGTTGCGCGTGTCGAAGATCAAGACACCCATTCTGATCCTCTCCGGCCTCGCCGGCATCGAGGACAAGGTCAAGGGTCTCGGCGTCGGCGCCGACGACTACATGACCAAACCCTTCCACAAGGACGAGCTGGTCGCCCGCATTCATGCGATCGTGCGCCGCTCGAAGGGTCACGCCCAGTCGGTGATCCAAACCGGCGACCTGATCGTCAACCTCGACACCAAGACCGTCGAAGTGACCGGCCAGCGCGTGCATCTGACCGGCAAGGAATACCAGATGCTGGAGCTGCTCTCGCTGCGCAAGGGCACCACGCTGACTAAGGAAATGTTCCTGAACCACCTTTACGGCGGCATGGACGAGCCGGAACTGAAGATCATCGACGTCTTCATCTGCAAGCTGCGCAAGAAGCTCGCCAACGCCTCCGAAGGCCGCAACTTCATCGAGACCGTCTGGGGCCGCGGCTACGTGCTGCGCGAGCCGCACGACGACGAGGTCCGCATCCCGGCCTGATCGCCATTCCGAGAGTCACAAGGTTTTCCTGGCTCCTCCCCGACTATAGCCCCGCCCCCACCGGCGGGGTTTTTATTTGCGCGCGGGGGTTCCGCCGGCTGAACCTGCCCACGCTCCCGCCAGACAAACGGAAAAACGTTTCGCGATCATATCAGTCCGTCTTTGCGAGCGAAGCGAAGCAATCCAGCCTTGCTTCGTGGCCCTGGATTGCTTCGTCGTTACACTCCTCGCAATGACGGTTGATACACGCCAACAAGCGCGCGCCGACCGGCCGCGTGTCCGAATGAAAGTCGTGCGAACTCGGTGCAATCTCACATGATCTTGCAATCGCTGGCGGGACTGCCGGCCTTCCTGGCTTACTTCTGCACGGCGCTGGTCGCCGTCACGCTGTATCTTCTGGTCTACACGCGCGTCACGCCGCACGACGAATTCCAGTTGATCCGCGACAACGTGCCGGGCGCGGCGATCTCGCTCGGGCTCAGCCTGCTCGGCTTCGCCCTGCCCGTGGTCAGCGCCATGACCCACGCCGCCAACATTCTCGACTGCCTGATCTGGAGCATGATTGCGCTGGTGGTGCAGGTCGCGGTCTACTTCATCGTGAAAATCCCGGTGCCGGATCTGTCGAAGCGCATCGCCGGCGGCGAACTCGCGCCCGCGATTTGGCTCGGACTGTCCTCGCTCGCGGCCGGTGCACTCAATGCCGCGTCGATGATCTACTGACATGGCCACCGCGCGCAACAAGCAGTTCGGCAAGCGGCCGCCACCGGCCACGGAGGCCCCGCGTCCGAACAAACGTTCCGGCTATGTCGCACTTTTCCTGATGGGCACGGTGGCGGTCGGCGCCGGCGCTTACGCCATGATGCCGAGCGAGAGGTGCGAGCCGGCGAAGCCGCCCGCGACCGGACAGCCTGTGCCGCCAAACGCGGCAGCGGCGCAGAACCAGTCCTGTCGCACGTCGTCGCGCTCGGGCGGCTACAGCTACGGCGGCCGATCTTCCGGCAGCAGCTTTTATGACAGTTCGAGTTCGTCATCCTCGCATTCGTCGTCGTCAGGCGGGTTGGCAATTCCGACGAAGAGCACCACGACGCGCGGCGGCTTCGGCAGCTTCGGCCACGCGATCGCCTCGTCGTTCTCGCGCGGCGGCTAGACATCTCATGCAGCGCATCCCCTGCCCCGAGCGCGACGATTGGCAAGCCACCGCGGAAGCGGCGGGCTTTGACTTCCACACCATGGACGGCGAACGCTATTGGGACGAACGCGCTTATTACGCGTTCTCGCTCGACGAGATCGAACGCCAGATCGAAGGTCCCAGCGGCGAGGTCCATGCGATGTGCCTCGAACTGGTCAGGCGCGCGATGGCCGACGAAAGCATTCTGCGCCGGCTGAAAATTCCGGCGGGGTGCTGGCCGATCATCCGCGAAAGCTGGCAGCGCGGCGACGCCACGCTGTACGGCCGCTTCGATTTCAGCTTCGACGGCAAAGGTCTGGCAAAGCTGCTCGAATACAACGCCGACACGCCCACCTCGCTGTTCGAGGCGGCGGTGTTCCAATGGACCTGGCTCGAGCAAGCCATCGAACGCCAGATCATCCCGAAGCGCGCCGACCAGTACAATTCCATCCACGAGAACCTGATCGCGCGCTGGAAAGCGATCGCGCCCGGCGGGCGCCTGCATCTCGCCGGCAGTTATGAGAATCCCGAGGACGCGACGACGCTGAACTACCTCGAGGACACCGCGCATCAAGCCGGCCTCGCCACCACCGCGCTCGACATCGAAAGCATCGGACTCAACGCCGGGAAGTTCGTCGATCTCGACGATCAGCCGATTGACCTCGCCTTCAAGCTCTATCCCTGGGAGTGGATGCTGCGCGACGCCTTCGGCGCCAAGGTGCAGAGCGCGCCGACGCGCTGGATCGAGCCGCCGTGGAAGATCGTGCTCTCCAACAAGGGCATCCTGCCGCTGTTGTGGGAGATGTTTCCCAATCACCCCAACCTGCTGCCGGCTTATTTCGAGGACGATGAGAAGGCCGTGCAGCTCGGCACGTCTTATGTGCGCAAGCCGATCTATTCGCGCGAAGGCGCCAACATCGAACTGGTCAGCGCCGGCACGCCGCTGGAGCAACAGCCGGGGCCTTACGGCAGCGAAGGCTTCATCCGCCAGGCCTTCGCGCCGCTGCCGAGTTTCTCCGGCCAGTATCCGGTGATCGGAAGCTGGATCATCGGCGAGACGCCGTGCGGACTGTCGATCCGCGAGGACGAAAACCCGATCACAGGCAACACGTCGCGATTCATCCCGCACGCGATTCTGTGAAGCATTTTATCGGCATTGCGAGCGAAGCGAAGCAATCCAGAAAGCCGCGAAGCAGGGACTGGATTGCTTCGTCGCTTCGCTCCTCGCAATGACGGACGGAGCAGTGATAACTCTACCGCCCCATCGGCGAAACGCTGCGCGCGAATGACGGCACATCATCGGGCACGATGGACGGCGCGGTGCGCGCGACGTTGGGGCTGTACAGCCCGCGGCGATCCGCCACCGGCCGGAACGTATCCGTCAGTCCCACCACGGTTTCGGCGGCGCCGAGCATCAGGTAGCCGTCGCTCGCGGTGACCTTGGCGAGCCGTTTGAAGATCACGGACTTCGTATCCTGATCGAAATAGATCAGCACGTTGCGGCAGAACACCACGTCGAACTGGCCGAGATGCGAGATGTCCTGCAACAGGTTCAATTGCTTGAACTGAACCATCGCGCGGATGTCGGCGTTGATCTGCCACATGTCGCCGATCTGCTTGAAATGCTTCACCAGCAACTGGATCGGCAATCCGCGCTGCACCTCGAACTGGCTGAAGATGCCGGCTTTCGACTTCTCCAGCACGCCTTGCGACAGGTCGGTGGCGACGATCTCGACGCGCCAGCTATTCAGGTCGACGCCGTATTCCTTCAAACACATCGCGATCGAGTAAGGCTCCTGCCCGGTCGAGCAGGCCGCGCTCCAGATGCGCAGGCTGCGGCGGCTGGCGCGTTCGCGCAGCAGCGTCGGCAGAATGGTTTCGCGCAGATGATCGAACGGAATCTTGTCGCGGAAGAAAAACGTCTCATTGGTGGTCATCGCCTCGACTACCTGCTTGGCGAGGTCTTCGGCGCCGGCCTTGATCTTTTGCGTCAGTTCGCTGATGCCGGGAAGGCCGAGCTTGCGCGCGATCGGCAGCAACCGGCTTTCAACCAGGTATTGCTTGTCGGCGGAGAGATCGAGACCCGAACGCTCCTTGAGCAATTTTTGCAGGAATTGATAGTCCGCAGGCGTCACGATCTGTCCCCCGCGAACAGCTTGATGAGTTTCGGTGCGATCTGCCCAAGCGGCAGAACGGCGGCGCAAATTCCGGCGTTGGCGGCTGCTCCCGGCATGCCCCAGACCACGCTGGTGGCCTCGTCCTGTGCGATGACGCTGCCGCCGGCGGCGACGACCTGCTTGCCGCCGCGCATGCCGTCGGATCCCATGCCGGTGAGGATGACGGCCTGGATCGCGCCCTGCCAGACATCCACCGCCGAGATGAACAGCGGGTCGACCGCCGGCTTGCAGAAATTGATCGGCGGCCCGTCGTCGAGCGCGATCACCGCGCCGCCGTTGCGACGCGCGACGCGCATGTGCTTGCCGCCCGGCGCGAGATAGATGCGTCCCGCCGCGATCGTTTCACCGTCGACAGCTTCAGCGGCCGGACGACGCCCGGTGCGCGCGAGATGCTCGGCGAGAATGGTGGTGAAAGTCGGCGGCATGTGCTGCGTGATCAAGACCGGCACGCGATCGATTACCGACCCGATTTCGCCGACCAGAGTCATCAGCGCCTGCGGACCGCCGGTCGAGGAGCCGATCAGCAGCACGCGCGGCGTCTGCATGCTGAACGGCACCAGCGTCGGTGCGGCATGCACGGCCGGCACGAGGGGACGGCGAAGCGCGTCGCGGCTCGCATCCTGCGCAGGCGCCAGCGACGGACTCGCGGCAGCGCCGATGAGGCGGCGCCGGCGCGGGCCGAGATGGCGGATTTTCTCGATGAGATCGCGCCGGAAGGTTTCCGCCGCGCCCTGCTCGCGCGTGCTCTCCGGCTTCGGAATGTAATCGGCCGCGCCCAGCGACAATGCCTTGAGGCTGATCTCGGCATTCCGCAGCGTCAGCGTCGACGCCATGATGACGATGAGATTGCGTTTCTTCGCCAGCAGCAGCGGCAAGGCGGAAATGCCGTCGAGGTCCGGCATCTCGATATCGAGCACCGCCACATCCGGATCGATCTTCTCGATCTGGTTGACGGCATCGCGTCCGGTGCGCAGCGAGCCGACAACCTTCATGTCGGCTTCCGCGTCGAGCCAGCGCGTGACCAGGCCGCGAATGACGGCGGAGTCGTCCACCACCATGACACGCAACGGCTCTGTGTTCATAACGTCGTTGGTCGACTTGGCGACGGCAACACTCATTCTCGATCCAATTCAACCCGGCAACGTCGCCGCCGATACCAAGGATGCCACCCGGACGAGCCGGATGGCGCAACATAACTAGATCAAACCGACTTCATGAAATTTCGCCGTGACGATATCCTTGTCGAACGGCTTCATGATGTATTCGTTGGCGCCGGCGTGCAGCGCGCGGGCGATGTGCGCGACGTCGTTCTCGGTGGTGCAGAACACCACCTTCGGCTCGTCGCCGCCCTGCATCTGCCGCAGGGCACGCAGGAATTCATACCCGTCCATCACCGGCATGTTCCAGTCGAGCAGGATGCCGTCCGGCAAGCCGCGCTTGCAGACTTCGAGGGCCTTCTCGCCGTCCTCGGCTTCGACGATCTGGAAATCCAGACCTTCGAGAATACGGCGCGCGACCTTGCGGATGACGCTGGAGTCGTCAACGACCAGACATGTTTTCATTTCAGCCTCTGCTCAATTGCTCTGCCCTGAGACACGCTCGGAGAAAAACTTGGGGCTGCTTACGCAGCCCTCAGATCCGACGAAATTTCCAGAACGCGGTCCACGTCGAGGACCACCATCAACTGCCCGTCGAGCCGATGCACACCCGACGCCATCTTGGCCATGCGTGGATCGAGATTCACCGGGTTCACCTCGCGGCTGTCGTCGGCGAGTTTCAACACCTCGCCGATCGAGTCGATCAAAAGCCCGTAAGACTCGCCGCGCAGATCGACGCCCACCGCCATCGCCGGACGATCCGAAGCGGCATTCGGCAAACCGAGCCGTGCACGCATGTCGATGGCAGTGACGATGCGGCCGCGCAGATTGAGCACGCCCGCGACTTCGCGCGACGCCAGCGGCACCCGCGTCAGTCGCTCCGGCATGAAGACGTCCTGCACGCGTGCGATCGGCAGGCCGAACAACTGCTCGCCGATCATGATCGTCACGTATTCGGTCACGTTGCCTGCGGAATTATCCTGGCTCACTGTCATCGTCTCATGCCGCCCGGTTGAGGTCAGAGGTTTGTTCCTTGAGCGCCGCGATCAGCCCCGGCCGATCGAACTTCGCGACATAATCATGGAAGCCGGCCTGGCGCCCGCGCTCGATCGCCGCCGGCGAGATCATCGACGACAGCGCAATGATCGGCACGTCGTTGAGTTTCTGGTCGGCGCGGATCGTCTCGGCAAATTCGAAGCCGTTCATGTCGGGCATCTCGATGTCGGTCAGCACCGCATCGAATGCCTCGCCGGAGCGCAATGCGACGAGGCCTTCCTGCGCATTGGTGGCGACCCGCACGCGATAGCCCGCCGCCTTGAGCACCGGCGCCAGCATGTTGCGGAAGAACGCCGAGTCATCCACCAGCAGGATCGACTGCGCCGAAGCAGAGGGCTTCATCTCGCGGCGATTGAACCAGTCGGCGAAGGCCATCGGCAGGAAGTGACCGACATCGATCACTTCCGTGGCGCGGCCCTTGATCACCGCCGAGCCGAGAATACCGTCGCGGCTGCTCGCAACCTCGATCGCCAGCTTTTCCTCGACGATATCGACGATCTCGTCGACCACGAGCCCCATGGTGCGGCCGTCGTCGGCGAACACCAGGATCGGCTGCACGCCGGAGGTCGCGACTTCGACGCCGTCCATCTGCACCAGCGGCATCAATTGCTCGCGGTACTGCACCATATAGCGGCCATTCGACAGTTCGACTTTGTCGCTGGAGATTTCCTCGAGCCGCGTGATCAACGCCAGCGGCACCGCCTTCGGCTGCGACGAGCCGGCGCGGAACACCAGCAGCGACGTCAGTTGCTCCGCCGCGCCGCCACGGTTCGCGGCATTCTCGTCGACGATTTCGTGCTGCGCCGCGACCGACGTGCCGAGCGCCTGCGCGATGCCGTTGGGATCGACGATCATGATCACCGCGCCGTCACCGAGAATGGTGTTGCCAGAGAACATGTTGATGTGACGCAGCTTGGTCGACATCGGCTTGACGACGATTTCCTCGGTGTGGAACACGCCGTCGACCACGATGCCGAAGGTCTGGTTACCGACCTGGGTCACGACGATGAAGCCGTTCTCCGGATCGATCGCACCGGCGTCGTCGTCGAGCTTCAACAGTTTCTTGAGGTGGATCAGCGGCAGCAGCTTGTTGCGCAGCCGCAGCACCGGCGTATCCTTGATGCGTTCGATGCGGTGATCCGAGTTTGCCCGCGCACGCACCAGTTCGATCACCGAAAGTTGCGGGATCGCAAAGCGTTCGCCGGCGGCTTCGACAATCAGCGCCGAGACGATAGCGAGCGTCAGCGGAATCTTCACGGTGACGCTGGCGCCCTCGCCCGCCACCGACTTGACGTCGATGGTGCCGCCGATCTGATCGATGTTGGTGCGCACCACGTCCATGCCGACGCCGCGACCGGAGACGCTGGTGACTTCGGCGGCGGTCGAGAATCCCGGCGCGAAGATGAACTTGTGGATCTGCGCCTCGGTCATGCGCTCGAGGTCGGACTCGGTCGCGAGCCCGTTGGCGATCGCCTTCGCCTTGATGCGCTCGGTGTTAAGACCGCGGCCGTTGTCTGCGATGCAGATGATGATATGGCCGCCTTCGTGATAGGCGGAGAGCCGAATGGTGCCCTGCTCGGGCTTGCCGGCGCGCGCGCGCTCCTCCGGCCCCTCGAGGCCATGATCGGCGGAGTTGCGCACCATGTGCGTCAGCGGGTCCTTGATCAGATCAAGCACCTGCCGGTCGAGTTCGGTGTCGGCGCCGTGCATCTCCAGTTCGATGCGCTTGCCGAGTTCGGCGGCGAGATCGCGCACCACGCGCGGCAACTTCTGCCACGCATTGCCGATCGGCTGCATGCGCGTCTTCATGACGCCTTCCTGCAGTTCGGCGGTGACGTTGGAGAGGCGCTGCAACGGCACCTTGAATTCGGTGTCCTCGTTGCGGCGGCTGATTTCGAGCAACTGATTGCGCGTCAGCACCAGTTCCGACACCATCGTCATCAGGTGTTCGAGGGTGTCGACGTTGACGCGGATCGACTGGTTGGAGACGCGCTCGGCTTCGGCCGCATCGTTTTCCACGACAGTCTTTTTCGCGGGCTTATTGGCGGCGGGTTTTTCCGCGGCCTTGACCGGCGCAGGGGCCGGCGTCACTTCAGCTTCGGTTTCGCGGAACGCGCGTTCGAGTTCGTCGAGCGAGACTTCCCCGGGACGCAGCGGACGCTCCAGCACCTGATGCACTAGCGTTCCTTGCGTCGCCGCGGGCGCTTCGGCGACCGGCGCCGCGATAGTGGGCGCTTCGACAACGGCGGGTTCGGCGTGGGCCCCTTCCGCCATCGCATGAAGCAGATCGATCAGATCTTCATCGGTGCCCTTGGGCTCGGCTTGCGTAGCTTCGAGCTGCGCCAGGATTTCCTTGATGCGATCGATGGTGGTGAGAATGAGCGTGACGGCCTCGCCGGTTGCCGGCATGCCGTCGCGGAATTTGCCCATCAGGGTTTCAGCGGCGTGCGCCAGCGTTTCCAGCCGGGGCAGATCGAGAAATCCGCACGTGCCCTTGATGGTATGAACCAGGCGGAAAATATTATCGAGGATCTTGGCGTTGTTCGGTTCTTGCTCGAACCGGACCAGTTGATTGTCGACGACATCGAGACTTTCATTGGTCTCGGTCAGAAACTCTTTTAACAAGTCATCCATGAAAACCAGCCTTCACGCGCGAAGGGCAGTACGCACACGCCACTTCAGAGTCCGGCCAGTTTCTCGGTAAAGCGTTTAATATTGGTTGAGTATGCGGCTGTGACGGTGCCCGAACACCAAATAAAAGTTGTCGCGGCCATACTGCTTCAGTATGGCCGCATCCAATTCGGCAAGGTTTGATTAACTATGCGCGCGCGTACCGTTAGCCCGCAGTGACCACGACAGCGTCGCCTTCCATCGCCAGCGATACTTTCCAGCCGCAGGATTGCGCCAGCAGCCGCGTGTAGTAAGGCTGCACCGCGTGCGCATCGACCATCGCGGCCTGCTCCGACGCCAGCATCTCGACGATCGCCTGCGGCAAGCGCGCGTTCATGCCGGTCGCGGTGACGCGGAACGTCATCGCATCGCCCTCGCCCACCGATTCGACGTTGAGCACGCCGCCGCGCGGAATCGTCTGCTGCGCGATCACCAGCATGTTGAGCAACAGCTTGACGCGATTCTTCGCCAGCAGCAGGCGCGGCAGATTCCATGTCAGCTTGGTCTTGGCCTCTTCGAGGTGACCGCGCGCCATCTTCTCGGCGTCACCGAGATCGATCTGCGCGCCAGCAGATCCCGCCGCGCCGAACGCGAGGCGGCAGAACTGCAAGCGTGCCGATGCGGTCTTGGCGCTCTTGCGGATCAGGTCGAGCGCGAATTCGCGATCTTCCGGCGATGGATTGTCGTCCATCACCTCGAGCCCGTTGACGATGGCGCCAACCGGGCTGATCAGATCGTGACACACCCGCGAGCAGAGCAGCGCGGCGAGTTCGAGCGTATCCGGCGCGGGATTGGCGGCAGCTTGCGTCGATGATGAGAGCGTATCGGACATAGATGCTTCCTCGAAACCGTGCGACAGGTTTGGCGAATCGGGCATGAGCTATGGCTTGATACACTGCGGACGCCTATGCTGCCAGCGCGGGCCGGGTTCGGAACGCGCGACGTCGCGCTGCGACGCCGCCATCAGGTTCCTGAAGATCACGACACATCGCGACGCATGACCGCCCCAGACCATCCTCCCGGAACACCACCATCAGCCGAAATCGATTCGCGCGCGGCCGCATTGCTGGAGCCGCTCACGACATTGGTGATCGAGGCCGGCGCGGCGATCCTCGCCATCCGCCAGCGCGCGCACGGGATCGAGACAAAGACCGACGGCTCGCCGGTCACCGAGGCCGATCTCGCGGCGGACCGCATCATTGCCGAGGGCCTCGCACGACTGGCGCCTGACATCCCGTCGCTGTCGGAGGAACGTGTTTGCGACGCGAAGCCGCCGTTCGCGGACCTGTTCTTCGTGGTCGACCCGCTCGACGGCACCAAGGAATTCATCGCCGGCCGCGACGAGTTCACCGTCAACGTGGCGCTGGTGGCCAACGGAACGCCGATCCTCGGCGTGGTCGGCGCACCGGCGCTCGGCCTCGTCTGGCGCGGCCATGTCGGCCACGGCGCCACGCGCTTTGTTTGCAAGGATTCCATCATCACCGCCGTCGAACCGATCCGGACGCGACCGCTGCCACCACAAGGCGCGCCGTGGATCGCCGCCGTCAGCCGCTCCCACGGCGATGCGCGAACCGAAACCTTCATCGCGGCCCGTCCGGGCGCAACCTGCACAACGCTCGGATCGGCAGTGAAATTCGGCCGCGTCGCGGACGGCAGCGTCGATATCTATCCGCGGCTGTCGCCGACCAGCGAGTGGGACGTCGCGGCGGGCCACGCCGTCGTCGTCGCCGCCGGCGGCAAGGTCACCGACGTGCAGGGCCGAGCGCTGCACTACGGCACCGGACGCTCCGATTTCATCTTGCCGGCATTCATAGCTTGGGGCGATCCGACGGCGGCGCCTACAGTGCCCGCCTGATAACGCGGCGTCATCGTCCGCGAAGGCGGACGATCCAGTAATTCGTGAGAGCGCGTGGGACACTACCGCCTTGGGTACTGGATACTCCGCTTTCGCGGAGTATGACCTTATCCTGCGTTGTAAATCCCGTGCGACAGACAAACTTCTGGTCAGACCCTCAGTCTATCGCGCCAGCGCGTCGCGCAGATGGGGCCAGCGCGCGCGGGCGTCTTGCAGCACAGTGGCCGGATCGACCGCGAACGCATCGCGGCTTTCGATGCGGGCGAACAGATAGAGCCGCTGCCCCGCCACCAGCCACACCTGCGGCCGACCCGCGACGGTGACGCCGCGCGCGACATCCACCGGATCGTAGCCGCCGAACTGCGGTCCGTAGATCTCCGGATGCGCCAGGAAGAATGCGCGATTGTCGGCGTTGCAAAAACGCCAGACAGCGCCCGCCAGCGAGGCCTCCACATCGGCCCGCCCCGGAACCGGCCGTCCTTCGGTAAAATAGGCCACCGGGTCCATGCCGTCGATCGCAACGCCCGTAAAGCGGTCGACCACCACACGTTCGGTCGTCGCCGCCCACGCACGACCGCCCATCGCCGCACCGGCTGCTACCGCCGCCAGCAGGCCGATCATCATTTCGCGACGGCAAAACCCGTCTCTTTCCTGCCGCCGTACCGTCATAGTTGATGTAAATAAGATTGTGAGTCGGGGAACGATGGGCGCAACCTAGGCCGATGCCTCTGTGCATCCGGTTAAAGTCGCGGTCGGGTTTTTACACTTCAGGGGTCCTTACATGACGTTCGCTTCACGCTTGGCCGCGGTGCTGCTCGCGGCGGTGACGCTCTGGGCAGTGCCGGCCGCGGCGCAACAGGGTCAGGGCCGCCACACCTATTCGCCGGACGAACTGGTCGGCGCGGGGCACAAGTTCTTCGGCAACGTCTCGCGCGGGCTCGCCTCGGTGATCGAGCGCGCGGTGAGCCAATGGGGCCTGCCGAACGGCTACATCCTCGGCGAGGAAGGCTCCGGCGCATTCGTCGCCGGACTGCGCTACGGCGAAGGCACCCTCTACACCAAGAACGCCGGCGACCTGAAGGTCTACTGGCAGGGCCCATCGGTCGGCTTCGACTGGGGCGGCGACGGCGCCCGGACCATGACGCTGGTCTACAACCTGCCGGCCACTAACGCGATCTATCAGCGCTTCGCCGGCATCGACGGCTCGGCCTACATCATCGGCGGCTTCGGCATGACGGCCTTGACCGCCAACGACATCGTGCTGGTGCCGATCCGCTCCGGGCTCGGGCTGCGGCTCGGCGCCAACATCGGCTATCTGAAGTTCACCCCGCAGGCGACCTGGAATCCGTTCTGATCGCGGCTCTGATCCCGGCTTGCGGCCCTCTGACCGGATTCACATTATTGCAGCAAACGGCTGGTGTTCGCCCCGCCAGCCGTGGCATGGAAGGCCGCAATTGTCTGGCGCGGAGCAATTCCCATGGTTGAGCCGATCATTTACATGGCGATCGGTTTCCTGCTCTCGGCCCTGCTGGGCCTGATGCTGCTGCCGCTGGTCCACAACCGTGCCGTCCGCCTCACCACCAAGCGGCTGGAAGCCTCCGCGCCGGTGTCGATGACCGAGGTTCAGGCCGACAAGGACCAGCTGCGCGCCGAATTCGCCATCGCCGCGCGCAAGCTCGAAATGACCATCGACCAGCTCAAGGGCAAGACCACCAGTCAGGCGGCAGAACTCGGCAAGAAGACCGACGCGGTCAACCGACTGAAAGTGGAGATCAGCTCGCGGAACGCCGAAATCCTTGCCTTGCAGGCCCGCGAACAGTCGCTGACGAACCTGCTCCGTGCCGCCACCGACGATTTGACCGCCACCACCGGCACGCTGCACGCCACCCAGCAGACCCTCGGCGAGCGGCAGGCCGAAGCCGTACGGCTGAACACCGAACTCACCGAGCGGTCGCAGACTGCCGAGAATCGGCAGGTCGAACTCACCTCGGTGCATCAGCAGATCGACCAGCTCAAGCAGCGCGTCGACGAGGCCGAACGCGAATTCGCCGCGACCCAGCAACGTCTCGATCAGCAACGCATCGAATCGGCAACTGCCGCCAGCGAACTGGCGGAAGCGCGCGGCCATGTCGAAAGCCTGAGCCGGCGCGTCGGCGACCTCGACGGCCAATTGGTCGCGCAGGTCAAGGAAACCGAGACGCTTGGCAAGGAAGCCGAGGCGCTGCGGGAACGCGTCGCCGCGCAGGCAGCCATGCTCACCGAACGCGACGCGGAAGCCGCACGGCTAAGGCAGGCGCGCGAGGAAGCCGAAACCGCCGTCAAGCAGCTCCGCGACGAGGTGTTCGCGCTCCGCAACAACAGATCGTCGTCCGCGCTCGCGGCCGTACAAGTCGAGCCCGCCGACAACGCGCTGCTGCGGGAGCGAATCAACGACATCGCCGCCGAAGTGGCGCGGCTGACCATGACGCTGGAAGGCCCGGATTCGCCGATCAACGCCATTTTGAAGGCCGAACCGGCGCATTCTTCTGCCAACGGCAGCCCCGCCGCGGCGCTCCAGCAGACGCTGGCGGACCGGATTCGGACGCTGCAGGCGCAAGCCACCCGACGGCCGGAGTAGGGTCGTGCCCGCTTTGATAGAAGCGGGTTGTGTCATTGCCGGGCTTGACCAGGCAATCCATCTTCTTGAGAAGACTCCTGTTTTTAGATGGATGCGCGGGTCAAGCCCGCGCATGACGATTCCGGGCAAATCGAAACCGGACTGGTTTTCCCGCCACCGCGCTTGACACCGGAGCCCCGCACTTCGTAAATCGCGGCGTCGAACCGGCCCCGCCACCTTGAGGCGGCCCGCCGCCGACGATCCCGGGCGCATAGCTCAGCGGGAGAGCGTTCCCTTCACACGGGAGAGGTCCAAGGTTCGATCCCTTGTGCGCCCACCATTTCACCCAATTCCCAAGCCTCGACCCAAATTAGCGCCTTATCCGGGACTAAGCCGCTTCTCGTCAGTAGCATGCTTGTGTGTATTTATACACTTGATATTACCCCATAAAGTGTGTATTTATACACCATGAACTCGCGGGATATCATCGCTGCGCTGATCGCCGACGGGTGGAGACAGGTTGCGCAAAAAGGCAGCCACGTTCAGTTCAAGCACCCAACCAAACCCGGCCGCGTCACCGTCCCGCATCCGAAGAAAGACATCCCGCTCGGAACGCTTCGCTCAGTTGAGAAGCAATCCGGTTTGAAACTGAGGTGAGTGCCATGCGCTATTACATCGCCCTTATCCATAAGGACACCGATAGCGATTACGGCGTTTCCTTTCCCGATCTTCCCGGTTGCATCGCGGCTGGCTCGACGCTCGACGAGGCGCGCGACATGGCCGTCGAAGCCCTGACTCTTCATCTGGAAGGGCTCGCGGAAGATGGCGAAGCTATTCCTGAGCCCTCGTCCCTGGAAGCGATCATGTCCGATAAGACCAATGCGGATGGCGTTGCCATCCTCGTGCCCGCTCCAACAGCAGCCTCGAAGTCGGTTCGCATCAACATCACGCTTCCGGCCGACGTACTCGATCAGATCGATCAATACGCAGAGCGGGAAGGCTTCACTCGCTCAGGCTTCCTCGCTCAAGCGGCGAAGAAGGCAATGGCGGCTTGAGCTTTCGTCAGTTGTGATCGCGAGGCGGGCTCCAGTTCGCATCGCGCAATTGACCCGAGCATCACGACGAAGCAATCCAGACTTTCTTCAAGAGTCCGGATTGCTTCGTTTCGCTCGCAATGGCGCTTCGATCAGCGCATCGTTCGGCTACGCCGCGCGGACGCCGGCGAGGAATTTTTGGACTTCGACCTTGAGGCGGGTGCTGTCGCTCGACAGCATCTGGGCGGCGGAGAGAACCTGCCCTGAGGCCGCGCCGGTTTCGCCCGCGCCACGGCTGACGTCGCTGATGCTTTGAGCCACTTCGCCGGAGCGTTGCGCCGCGAGTTGGACATTGCGCGCGATCTCCTGCGTCGCCGCGCCCTGCTCTTCCACGGCGGCGGCGATGGTCGAGGAGATTTCCGACATCAGATTGATGGTCGCATTGATCTCCTGAATGGTCGCAACCGAATCCTGCGTTGCTGCCTGCATGCCGACGATCTGCGCGCCGATCTCATCGGTCGCCTTGGCGGTTTGCGACGCCAGCGCCTTGACCTCGGAGGCGACCACAGCGAAGCCGCGCCCGGCTTCACCGGCGCGCGCCGCTTCGATGGTGGCGTTGAGCGCCAAGAGGTTGGTCTGCTCGGCAACCGCGGTAATCAGCTTGACAACATCGCCGATGCGCGCGGCCGCCTGCGACAGTTGCTGGATGCTGGCGTCGGTTTTCTGAGCTTGCCCCACCGCGGTCTGCGCGACGCGGCTGGCTTCCTGCACCTGACGGCTGATCTCGTTGACCGACGAGGTGATTTCCTCGGTGGCCGCTGCGGTCGACTGGACGTTATTAGACACATCCTGCGAGGCGCCGGCGGCGACCGCCGAGGTCTTGCCGGTGTTCTCGGCGGTGAAGGTCAGCGTGTTGGCGGAGGCTTCAAGTTCGGTCGAGGACGACGACAGCGAGCCCACCAGTTCGCCGATCAGTTGCTCGAACTCGTGGATCAGGCGATCGACTTGCTGCTGACGCCGCTCGCGCTCGGCCTGTGCCTGACTGCGCTCGGCTTGCATGCGCTCGTTGGCAATACCGTTTTCCTTGAACACCATAACCGCGCGCGCCATGTCGCCGATTTCATCCTGGCGCTCGCGATGCGGAACCTCGATGCCGTATTCCGAATTGGCGAGGCGCGTCACCACGCCCTGCATTTCGACGATCGGAGCCACGGTGCGTCGATTGAAGACGAAATAGAGGATGGACATGAAGATCGCTGCCGTCAGCAGCAGGATGATGTCCACCACCATCGACATCGTCGAAGCCGCGTTACGCGCCGCGGTGACTTCGGCGGTTTCGCGTGTGTTCATCTTGGTCTGAAAGGCCTGGATAAAGCCGGAAATCTTCGCCTTGCCGGCATCGTAGTCTTTGCCGAACACATCCGCCCGCGCCTGATCGAGTTTGCCGTCGGCGACCGCCTTCATGGCGGATTCTTCGAGCTTGATCAGCGTGTCGGAACTGGCGACCGCCTGATCGAGCAGGCTGAGTTCATCCGGAGCCGCCCCCAATTCTTTCAGCCGTGTCAGCGCACGATCGCGCCGCTTGGTTTCCTTCACTTCGCGCCAGTAGTTGTCGAGATGCGTCTTGTCCCCCGTGACCGCGTAGAAGCGCACTTCCTCGGTGAGATAGTCGGATGCTTGGGCGATATTCCGACCAAGCTGCCGGAGTTCGGAAGCTCGCGCATTGGCTGCGCGCTCCGCCGCGAAGTTGGCCTGAGCTTGCCAGGTTAGAACACCGACCAGGACCGATAGAATTGCTGTAGCACCGAGGGATAGCTTCGTGATCGTCGCGAGACGCATTGGAGTTGGGCCTTTCTGGCATTCAGGATGGATGTGAGGAGACGCAGTGTCCGCCCGGCCGGGCGCGGTGGGTATGCAAACGGTTATCGATTTGCATTAAATTTGAATTGAGGAACGCGAGCGCGCGCAAAGAAAAAGGGCCAACCTTGCGGTTGGCCCTGTCAGTTTGCTCTTGTGGAAGTCTAGTGCTTCGTCGAACTTGGTACTTCGTCAAAACTTAGTATCTGGCGACGACCGGTCCGCCCCAGCCGAAGTGATAGTTCACGCCGACCTTGACGGTGTGCACCGAGGCGCCGAGATCCACCAGCCCGGCGTAACGCTCCTTGCTGAAATCGGCGTACATGTATTCGGCCTTGGCCGACCAAGCCGGCGCAAACATCCATTCGATGCCGGCACCCGCGGTCCAGCCGGAATGCGTCTTGGATTCCGAAGCGGTCAATCCGCCGCCGGACACGGAGAGCTTGTTGTTAGCCCAGGCATAACCGCCCTTCACGTAAAGCAGTGCGCTGTCGAACGCGACGCCGGCGCGGCCGGTGACGCTGCCGAGCGCATTGATGCGGTCACGACCGGTGAAGCCTGCCGCCGTGGTCGACGCACCGATGCTGCCGCCGGCCGCGTCCATTTCAAGGCCCCAGACGAACTGGCTGCCGGGCATCTGCCAATTGTAGCCGACGGTGCCGCCACCGAAGCCGCCTTTCAACGCGCTGGTGTTCACAGTCGCACCGCCCACGCCCGGGACGCTCGCGCTGATCGAATTCGACCAGCCGTAGCCACCCATGGCGCCGACATAAAAGCCGGACCAGTTGGTCGCCGGGCTGACGACCGGAGCCGGAGCCTTGGTATAACGTCGCGCGCCAAGATCGGCCGCGAAGGAAGGTGCGCTCATCGCAACGATCGCGACGGAAGCGAGAAAAATCTTCTTCATGATTTGAGTTCCAGCAATTGAAGTTCCCATGGAACCCAATAGGCGATGGAACCCGATCCATACAACCTTAATTTGTATTAACGATCTGTCTCGCGCGCCTACGTGGCATTTTTGCAACGCAACAGCTTGTTAACCTTTTCACTTTGCTAATCAATTTGTGTTCGACGGGGCGGCATCACACCCGTCCCAGCTGTCGCGAATCGTCAAAAGCCCGGGTCGAACTTGTAGGACGCCTGCACGAACAGGCCGTATCGCTCCTGCCGCATCGGCAGGGTCGGGCACGGACACGTCATGCCGAACGCATTGGTATAGGCGTCGTCGATGGCCCAGACCGCCCAGTAGCGGCCGCCGACGCCGATATCAAAGTTCGGGGTCAGCGCGTAAGAGAGGATCGCCTCCAGCTGCACGCCGCGGCCGTTGGCGAATTCCGGCGACCAGATGTTTTTCGTATCGGTCCGCAGCAGATGCCCGTCGAGGCCGGTCAGCCGCGCATAGGGCAAATACGCCGCTTCCGCGCTTAGCTTGAGGCCCGGCGTCAGCGCCACCTGCCCGGCGACGCCGACGCGCACCGCATGCAGCGTGTTGTCCTCGCTGATGACGTTGGTGGAGAGCGACGCGGAGAACGGATCCGCGCAAGCCCCATACGGATGCGCAAGTTGGATGCAGCCCCGCGCCATCTTCTCATCGCGACTGTAGTGATAGCCGACGAAGCCGCCGAGCCGGTAGCGATCGGTATGCAGCAGGTCGTAGCCCAGATCGAGCGTGGCGTAGCCGATCCGACCGGGCACATAACCGGACAGCGTGTTCGAATACGGAACGTTGTCCTTGTGGCGCGAGAGCCAGTCCTCGTCGTGCATCTTGCCGTCGCCGAGCGTGCCGCCGCCGGCAAAGCCCTTGACGAAGATGCGGCGCGGGCTGTCGATCCGGCCGAAGATTTCCCCCGAGTGTCCGGTCGTGTCGTAGGTCAGGCGCGACACCAGCACGTTCTGCTGCGCGGGGTTGGTGGTAATGCCGAGATCCTTCTGGAAGCGACCGCTGGAGTACCAGTAGCGGCCGCCGACCTCGACATTCCAGCCGGCGGCGAGCGTCGGCGCTTTGGTGACGAAATGCGGCTCCGACCAAGCCGTACGCGAGTCAGAGCCGAAGCGGTAGTTGAGGCCGAGCCGCACGAGATTGAGGCTGTGGTCGATCCCGGTGCGTCCACCAGGAACACCCATGTAGTCGAGCGCGCCCGGCGCGGGTTGCACGAACGCCGGCGGTGACATCACGCTGCCGCCACCGAAGCGCGCGTGGTTATATTCGAAGCGCAGCGACCATGCCGGCGTCAGCGCCTGCTCGAAGCCGACACCTGCGGTCCAGCCCCATTGCGTACCGTAGGTTTCCGCCGGCGCGATTTCAGGGAACGCGTTCAGCGCCACATCGGAACGCGCCGTCAGCCACGCTGCGCCGCCTTTCAGATAAACCAGCGAGCGGCCATCGACGCCGCCGACAACTCCGATGCGACCGGTGATGCTGCCGAACGCATCATGACGCGCGCGGCAATTGAACGAGGTGAGCGCACCCGATGGCGCGAGGCAGGTGTCGGCGCCGTTCGCATCCATCAGGCTGACATCGGCCTCGATGCCGAGCACGAAATTGCGCGAGGTCTGCCAGTTGTAACCGGCCTGTACACCGGCGAACGCCGACGGCGTGCGAATGGAATCGCCGTAGATCGACGGACCAAACGGACTTGCGATCGACGTGCTGCCGAGCCCGCCGCCGAGATGACCGCCGAGATAAAAACCGCTCCAGTCCAACGCCGCAGGCACGGCCGCAGCCTTCACGGGAAGATCTGCCGCGACAGCGGAACCAGCCGCACTTCCGATCACCACCGCAACCGCAACCCCACGCAACGCCAATGCCATCATGCCCCTCAACCACACAGGTTCGCCCGTGGGTAAGGAGGCACCGATACGCTTGAAGAAATTGTTAAGCCTAATGAATCGTAACCACTCCCACGCCCCATCGCGCGCTTATGTCGCAATGCTGATTGGGGTGCGATGGATCGGCTTGCGCGATGGCGTCACCCAGAGTGCGTCACCGACAATCGTTTTTCAGGCCGACGTGCAACACGAAAATCGTCGTCCCCGCGCAGCGCCACCCACATCATGAGCGACACGGCGTATAGGTCCCCGCCTGCGCGGGGACGACGCGGAGATTTATCTGTTTCCTACATCCGCACTTCGATCAGCCGTGGGCCTTTCTCCGCGTTGGCCTCGGCCAGCGCCTTGTTGAAGTCATCGGCGGTCTCCACCGCGCGGCCGGGGACGCCCATGCCTTTCGCGAGCGACACCCAATCGAGCGTCGGGCGATCGATGCTCAGCATATCCTGCGCACGACGACCGGGTTCGCCGGCGCCGACGCCGTCGAATTCGCCGCGCAGAATCTGGTACATGCGGTTGGCGAACACGATGGTGACCACGTCGAGATTTTCGCGCGCCTGCGTCCACAGCGATTGCAGCGTGTACATCGCGCTGCCGTCGCCGACCATGCAGATCACCTTGCGGTCGGGACAGGCGACCGCCGCTCCCGTCGCCACCGGCGTCGAGAAGCCGATCGAGCCGCCCATGTTCTGCAGCCAGTCGTGCGGCGCGCTGGCGGCCGTCGGCGGAAAGAAGCCGCGCCCGGTGGTGATCGATTCATCGACCACGATCGCGTTCTCCGGTATCGCCATCGCAATCGCCATCGCAATCGCATCATGCGTCAGCGCACCGGTCGGCTTCACCAGTTCGACGCTTCGCTGCGGCTTCGCGTCCGCAGGCTTTGCGCCGACCGCCGACGCTAAAGCCTCCAGCGCTGCGACGGAATTGTCGCCGCCCTCGGTCATGCGATGCACTTCGCAGCCTTCGGGCTTCAGCAGGCTCGGCTTGTCCGGATAGGCGAAGAACGCCACCGGATCGTTGGCCTCGACCAGAACGATATGGCGAAACTCCTTCAGCACCGGCAGCGCCTGCGCCACCACGTAAGGCACGCGCTCGATGGCGAAGCGACCCTGCCCGCGCGCCATCCGCGAATTGTAGGTCTGCCCCATCACCGCGCAGCCGGTCTTGCCGGCGATCTGCTGGGCCAGCGCCAGACCCTTTTCAGTGAGCGCATTGCCGGTCATCAGCAACAGCGTGCGCTCTCCGCCCCGCAGCACGCGCGCCGCAGCCTCGACGGCCTCGGTGGAGTAGCCCGCACGCTGCGACGACGCCGGTACCTCGGCGATGCCGTTGGCCTCGTTCCACGCGGTATCGGCGGGCAGGATCAGCGTTGCGATCTGCGGCGGCGCGCCGCTCGCGGCAGCGATGGCGGCGGCGCCATCCCGCGCCACCGATGTCGCATCGGGCGAGGTGCGCACCCAGTTCGACATCGGCCGCGCCAGTCCTTCGATGTCGGAGGTGAGCGGCGCGTTATATTCGATGTGATAGCCGGCGTGCTGGCCGACGATGTTGACGATGCCCGATGCCGCCTTCTTGGCGTTGTGCAGATTGGCGAGACCGTTGGCGAGACCCGGCCCGAGGTGCAGCAAGGTCGAGGCCGGCGTGCCCTTCATGCGGTAATAGCCGTCGGCCGCGCCGGTCACCACGCCTTCGAACAGGCCGAGTACGCAACGCATGCCTTCGACCCGATCCAGCGCCGCGACGAAGTGCATTTCCGAAGTGCCCGGATTGGTGAAGCAGACGTTGACGCCACCCGCCACCAAGGTTCGCACCAGGCTTTCCGCACCATTCATCGTCGCACTCCCTTCATGCATTTTGTTA
>JBQCHY010000043.1:0-30095 GCA_051954235.1 Xanthobacteraceae bacterium | reverse complement strand
ATCGCCGACGACAACAGGCTGATGCCGCATCTGCATCTGTCATTGCAGTCCGGGGACGATCTGATCCTGAAGCGGATGAAGCGACGGCACTCGCGGCAGGACGCGATCGATTTTTGCGCGCAGGTGCGGCGGCTGCGGCCGGACATCGCCTTCGGCGCCGACATCATCGCCGGTTTTCCGACCGAGACCGAGGAGATGTTCGCGCGCTCGCAGGCGCTGGTGGAGGATTGCGGCCTCACTTTCCTGCACGTCTTTCCCTACTCGCCACGTCCCGGCACGCCGGCGGCACGCATGCCGCAGGTCGATGGCCGCATCATCAAGGAACGCGCGAAGCGGCTGCGGGATACGGGCGAGACGGTGTTGCGGCGGCGTCTTGACGCCGAGATTGGCGCAACGCGCTCCGTCCTGATCGAAAGCGCGACCCAAGGCCGCACCGAACATTTCGTGCCGGTGGCGATTGCGGACGGTGTTGCGGGCGAAGTGCGCGCGATGATCATCGAAGGTCACGACGGCGCGCGGTTGATCGCTTGACCGTCATGCTCGCGTAGGCGGCATTCAGTAACCGCGACATCAACCCATCAGTTGTCATGCCCGCGCTTGTCGCGGGCATCCACGTCTTAAATGGCATCCAAGGAAGGAAGACGTGGATGGCCGGGACGAGCCCGGCCATGACGAGTTGAAACGATCGTTGCTCATAGCAATGACGATGAATTACTCCCCGTTCCACCCGCACGCTCGCAGCCGTTCGTGCAGATGCGGCGGGGCAGGCGCGACGACGCGCACCGGCGGTTTGTTCTTCGATAGCGGAATGACAATCTCGCGCGCGTGCAGATGCAGCGACGGTTCGCCGAAGCGCGGGCCGTTGCCGTAGATGTTGTCGCCGACGATCGGCCAGCCGCTTGCCGCGCAATGCACGCGCAATTGATGGGTGCGGCCGGTGACCGGTTCGAGCGCGAGCCATGTCAGCCCGTCGCCGCGCCCCAGCACGGTCCAGTTGGTCAGCGCCGGTTGCCCCTCGGGATCGGGTTTCTGCCACCAGCCGCGCTCCGCATTGAGGCGGCCGAGCGGAATGTCGATGATGCCTTCGTTCTCGGAAGGCCCGCCTTCCACCACCGCCCAATAGGTCTTGTCGATCTTGCCGTGCTTGAACAACAGCCCGAGCGAGGCGGTGGCCTTGCGATGGCGACCAAGCACTAGGCAACCGGAGGTGTCGCGGTCGAGCCGATGCGCGAGCACCGGCGGGCGCGGCAGGCCGAAGCGCAGCGCGTCGAACGAGTCCTCCAGGTTGGCGCCGCCCTTCGGGCCGCGATGAACCGGCAGGCCGGCGGGTTTGTCGATCACCAGCATCAGGCCGTCGCGATGCAGGACGCGGGCCACAATGTCGTCGGCGCTGAGTTGTGGGGTATCCATAAGGGGAAGGTGTCTTTCGTTTGCGGCGCAAAGTGTTTAGAGCATTCCCGCTATGAGCGACAACAATCCTGACCAACCGAAACAAAGCTGGTGGCGCCGGCTTTCCAGCGGCCTCAAGCGCACCTCGGCCTCATTGGGAACCGCGGTCGCGGATCTGGTGGTCCGCCGCAAGCTCGACCGCGCCATGCTCGAGGATATCGAGGACGTGCTGCTGCGCGCCGATCTCGGTTCCGACGTGGCGGCGCGGATTTCCGCGGCCGTCGGCCACGGCCGCTACGACAAGGCGATTTCGGCCGACGAGGTCAAGGGCGTGGTCGCCACCGAAGTGGAGAAGGTGCTGACGCCGGTGGCGAAGCCGCTGGTGGTCGAGCCTTCGCAAAAACCGTTCGTGATCCTGATGGTCGGCGTCAACGGTTCCGGCAAGACCACCACCACCGGCAAGCTCGCCTCGCGCTTCGCGGCGGAAGGTCGCAAGGTGATGCTGGCGGCGGGCGACACGTTTCGCGCGGCCGCCATCGAGCAGTTGAAGGTGTGGGGCGAGCGCACCGGCGCGCCGGTGATCGCGCGGCCGCAGGGCTCCGACGCCGCAGGGCTCGCCTTCGACGCGCTCACGGCAGCGAAGACCGAGGGCAGCGACGTGCTGCTGATCGACACCGCCGGCCGCTTGCAGAACAAAACCGAGCTGATGAGCGAACTCGAGAAAGTCATCCGCGTCATGCGCAAGGTCGATGCCACCGCGCCGCATGCGGTGCTGCTGGTGCTCGATGCCACGGTGGGACAGAATGCGCTGTCGCAGGTCGAGGCGTTCCATCGCACCGCCGGCGTCACCGGCCTGGTGATGACCAAGCTCGACGGCACCGCGCGCGGCGGCATTCTGGTGGCGCTCGCGGAGAAGTATAAACTGCCGGTGCATTTCATCGGCGTCGGCGAAGGTGTCGACGATCTGTCGCCGTTCACCGCGGCGGATTTCGCCAAGGCGATTGCGGGCATTGAATCATGAGATCGATCGCGTCATGCCCGCGCAGGCGGGCATCCAGTAATCCCGGCATACGCTAGGAATCGAAGCGTCAGGGAATACTGGATCATCCGCCTTCGCGGATGATGACTGCAACACCAAGGTGAGACGATGGACAAGAAGCAGCCGCATCCGATGTTCAAGCTGGCGACCGAACTCGGGCCGCTCCTGATCTTTTTCTTCGCCAACGCCAAATTCAATCTGTTCGTTGCGACCGGCGCCTTCATGGTGGCGATCGTGGTAGCGCTGGTCGCGTCGTGGATGGTGACGCGGCACATTCCGGTGATGGCGCTGGTCACCGGCGTCATCGTGCTTGTATTCGGCACGCTGACGTTGGTGCTGCACGACGAGACCTTCATCAAGGTCAAGCCGACCATCATCTACGGCCTGTTCGCGGCGGTGCTCGGCGGCGGGTTGCTGTTCGGCCGCTCCTTCATCGCCATCATGTTCGATCAGATGTTCAACCTGACGTCGGAGGGCTGGCGCAAGCTGACGTTGCGCTGGACGCTGTTCTTCGTCGCCATGGCGCTGTTGAACGAAGTCATCTGGCGTACGCAGACCACCGACTTCTGGGTGGCCTTCAAGGCATTCGGCGTGATTCCGATCACCATGGTGTTCGCGATGCTGCAAATGCCGCTGATCAAACGCTACAGCCGCGAACCCGCGACGCTGGAAGCCAGCGACGCGCGCGAGGGTGATATCGGGAAGGGGTGAGAAGAGGCTTCATAGAGGCGCTCTCTCAATTCGTCATGGCCGGATTTATTCCGGCCATCCACGTCTTGCGGCATGTCGATAAGAAAGACGTGGATGGCCGGGACACAGGCGAGCAAAGCGACGCCGTTCTTCGAACGGCTATGCCCGGCCATGACGGAAACCACTGGTCCGTTACGACCCCGCTTTCAACGCCTTCTCGATCTCGACCTTCAGCACCTTGTCGATATTCTCCGGCGTGATGGCGCCGATCAGTTTGTAGGCGATCTTGCCGTCGCGGCCGACGATGAAGGTTTCCGGCACGCCGTAGACGCCCCATTCGATCGCGGCGCGGCCGTTGGCGTCCACGCCGACGTGGCTGAACGGGTTGCCGTAGCGGCCAAGGAAGCGGCGCGCGTTGTCGGCCTTGTCCTTGTAGTTGATGCCGACGATCTGGATGCGGCCGTCGCCCGCAAGCGCGGTGAGCAACGGCGCTTCCTCGTGGCACGGCACGCACCACGAGGCCCAGACGTTGACGAGGCTCACCTTGCCCTTGAACACGTCGGGCGCGATGCCCGGCACCGCCGCTCCGTTGCGTGTCAGGTCGTCGAGTGCGGGCAGCGTGGTTTGCGGCGCGGGGCGTCCGATCAGCGCCGAGGGAATCCGCGACACGTCGCGGTCGCCGAGCCTAACCCAGAACAGCACCGCCAGTGCCGCGAAGACCAAGAGCGGCAGCGCCATCAGCCAGCGCCGTTTCGGCGCGCCATCGCGTGGCGTTTCGCTCATGACAGGTCCGCCGCGCCGCGGCCGGAACGGCGCGTCACGCCGCTGGCCTCGAGTTCGCGCAGCCGCGCGCGCTGCTGGCGATAGTCGAGCGCGATCCAGCCGATCAGGATCAGCACCACTAGTGCCACCAGCAGATAGGACCACACGATGAAGGATGCGTAGGGGCCGAGCGACATCGGATCAGGCTCGCGGCTGGCTGGCTTGCTGCATTTGCAGCGCGCGGACGCGCCGTCGCAGGATTTCGTTGCGCATCGCCGCGAGATGCAGCGTGATGAACAACAGCGAGAACGCCACCGCCATCACCAGCAAGGGAATCAGGAAGGCCTTGTCGAGCGTCGAGCCGCCCATGCGTAGCACCGAGGCGGGTTGATGCAGCGTATTCCACCAGTCGACGGAAAACTTGATGATCGGAATGTTGATCGCGCCGACCAGCGTCAGCACGGCGGCGGCGCGCGCCGCGCGCGAGGGATCTTCCACCGCGCGCCACAGCGCGATCAGGCCGCGATACATCAGGAACAGGATCAGCACCGAAGTCAGCCGCGCGTCCCATTCCCAATAGGTGCCCCACATCGGGCGGCCCCACAGCGAGCCGGTGACCAGCGCGAGGAAGGTGAAGGCCGCGCCGATCGGCGCCGCCGCCTTGGCCGAGACGTCGGCGAGCGGATGTCGCCACACCAGCGTGCCGAGCGCGGACAGGCTCATCACGCCCCACACGAACATCGACAGCCACGCGTTCGGGACGTGGATGAACATGATCTTGACGGTCGCGCCCTGCTGGTAGTCGTCCGGCGCCATCGCCGATTGATAGAGGCCGACGGCGAGCAGGACGGCGGTTGCCGCCGCGAGCCACGGCAGGATCTTGGCCGTCAGCGACAGGAACCGGGTCGGATTGGCGAGGTCGATCAGCGTCATGGCTGTCCTGATAGTCGCCGCGCGCCCGGCAGGCAATGCGCCCAAGGTGTGTTCCTTGAGGTCTCCGCGAGAGTTGATAGGGGAAATGCCTGCATTGTCAGTCGAGTCCGTGCCGCAGGCTGGCGGCGGCGGCCAGCGGGCCGATGACGAGGCCGGCGAGCGACAGCGCGCACAGGATCGAGAGCGGCGCGTCGAAGCCGGCGGGCTCGAGCACGGCGGCGTTGGAGGCGGCGACGCCGAAGATCAGCACCGGGATCGACAGCGGCAGCACCAACACCGCCAGCAGCAGGCCGCCGCGCCGCAGCGTCACCGCCAGCGCCGCGCCGATCATGCCGGTGAAGGTGAGCGCCGGCGTGCCCGCCAGCAGCGTCAGCGCTACGGCGAGAGTGGCGTCGCCGTCGAGGTTGAGCAGCAGTCCGAGGATCGGGGTTGCGATAATCAGCGGCAGCCCGGCCACCAGCCAATGCGCGACCGCCTTGGTGAGGCAGACCAGTTCGAGCGGCGTGCGGCTCATGGTCAGGAGATCGAGCGAGCCGTCGTCGTGATCGGCGGCGAACAGCCGGTCGAGCGTCAATAGGCTCGCCAGCAGCGCGCCGAGCCACAGGATGGCGGGGCCAAGTTTTTTCAGCAGCGCAAGGTCGGGACCGACCGCGAACGGCATCAGCACCACCACGATCAGGAAGAACAGCACGCCGATCAGCGCGCCGCCGCCGACGCGCAGCGCCACCTGGATATCGCGGCGGAGCAGGGCGATCAGCGCAGTCATGCCGTTGTCCCGATTCGCAATTCACGCGCGGCGATGCCGAGCGGGAGGTGCGTTGCGGCCACGATGATGCCGCCGCCGGCGAGATGATCGCGCATCAGATCGGCCATCATCGCCTGTCCGTTGACGTCGAGCGAAGAGGTCGGCTCATCGAGCAGCCAGATCGGCCGCTTCACCGCTAAAAGGCGGGCAATCGACAGCCGCCGCCGTTGGCCCGCCGAGAGATAGGCCGCCGGAAGCTGCGCGATATGATCGAGCCCGACAGCACTGAGTGCGGCGTCGATGTCGGTAGCCTCGCCACCGAGCGCGGCGCGCCAGAAGGCGAGGTTTTCCATCACGCTCAGCGCCGATTTCAGCGCGTCGCGATGGCCGAGATAATGCGCCTGTTCGGCGGGAGAGAGATCGTCATCGCCGCCCGCGAAGGTCACGCTGCCGCCGGCGGGGGCGATCAGGCCGGCGATCAGTCGAAGCAGCGAGGTCTTGCCCGCGCCGTTGGCGCCGACCACTGCCAGCGGTTCGCCGGCGTCGGCGGCGAAATCGAGGCGAGCGAAGATTTCGCGACCGCCTCGCACGCATCTGAGCTGGCTTCCGGTGAGCCGCATCGCTGCACGTCCCATGATTTTGCGGCTCTTCTATCTCACACCGTCAAACAACCGATGGTCGGTGTGGCGGCGCTGCTAGAAACATTCTATAAGCCCGGTCTTGATGCAGCACACAATGCGCGCCTGCAAGTCAGTCGGCTCAGCCTAGATGGTATTTTAGTACCATTCGCCAGGTGTCCGTCACGGAAAATTGGGATCGCTCCATATGACCTCGCTCGACAGCTTCAAATGCCGGAAAACCCTCAAGGTCGGCACCAAGTCCTACATCTATTACAGCCTGCCGACGGCCGAGAAGAACGGCCTGAAGGGAATTTCGCGGCTGCCTTACTCGATGAAGGTGCTGCTGGAGAATCTGCTGCGTAACGAGGACGACCGCACGGTCAAAAAGGCCGACATCCTCGCCGTCGTGAAGTGGATGAAGAAGCGCGCGCTGGAGCACGAAATCGCATTCCGTCCGGCGCGGGTGCTGATGCAGGACTTCACCGGCGTTCCGGCGGTGGTCGATCTCGCCGCGATGCGTAACGCGATGCAGGCACTTGGCGGCGACGCGGAGAAGATCAACCCGCTGGTGCCGGTCGATCTGGTCATCGACCACTCGGTGATCGTCAACTTCTTCGGTGACAACAAGGCGTTCGGCAAGAACGTCGCCGAGGAATACAAGCAGAACCAGGAGCGCTACGAATTCCTGAAGTGGGGTCAGGGCGCGTTCTCGAACTTCTCCGTGGTGCCGCCAGGCACCGGCATCTGCCATCAGGTCAATCTCGAATACCTCGCGCAGACGGTGTGGACGCGTAAGGAGAAGATGACCGTCGGCAAGAAGACCGGTACCTTCGAAGTCGCCTATCCCGACACGCTGGTCGGCACCGATTCGCACACCACCATGGTCAACGGTCTCGCCGTGCTCGGCTGGGGCGTCGGCGGCATCGAAGCGGAAGCCTGCATGCTCGGCCAGCCGCTGTCGATGCTGCTGCCGGAAGTGGTCGGCTTCAAGCTCAAGGGCAAGCTGCGCGAAGGCGTCACCGCGACCGACCTCGTGCTCACTGTCACCCAAATGCTGCGCAAGCTCGGCGTGGTCGGCAAGTTCGTCGAGTTCTACGGCTCCGGTCTCGACTCGATGTCGGTGGCCGACAAGGCGACCATCGGCAACATGGCGCCGGAATACGGCGCGACCTGCGGCTTCTTCCCGGTCGATGCCGCGACCATCGATTATCTCAAGACCTCGGGCCGCAAGCCGGCGCGTGTCGATCTCGTCGCGAAATACGCCAAGGCGCAGGGCCTGTTCCGCACCGCCAACTCGCCGGACCCGGTGTTCACGCACAAGCTGGTGCTCGATCTCGCCGACGTGGTGCCGTCGATGGCCGGGCCGAAGCGGCCGGAAGGGCGCGCGGCGCTGGAAACCATTCCCGCCGGATTCAGCGCGGCAATGGAAACCGAGTACAAGAAGGCCGACGACATCGCGAGCCGCTACGATGTCGAGGGTCGCGACTTCCAGGTCGGCCACGGCGACGTGGTGATCGCCGCCATCACCTCCTGCACCAACACCTCGAACCCGAGCGTGCTGATCGCCGCCGGGCTGTTGGCGCGCAAGGCAGCCGCGAAGGGGCTCAAGGCGAAGCCGTGGGTGAAGACCTCGCTGGCGCCGGGCAGCCAGGTGGTCGCCGAGTATCTCGCCAATTCCGGCTTGCAGAAGGACCTCGACGCGGTCGGCTTCAACCTGGTCGGCTTCGGCTGCACCACCTGCATCGGCAACTCCGGCCCGCTGGCGCCGGAGATCTCCAAGTCGATCAACGACAACGGCATCGTGGCCGCGGCGGTGCTGTCGGGCAACCGCAACTTCGAAGGCCGCGTCTCGCCGGATGTGCAGGCGAACTATCTGGCGTCGCCGCCGCTGGTGGTCGCGCATGCGCTCGCCGGCACCGTGACCAAGGATCTCACCAAGGAGCCGATCGGCACCGGCAAGGACGGCAAGCCGGTCTATCTGCGCGACATCTGGCCGACCGCGCAGGAGATCAACGCCTTCATCAAGAAGTACGTCACCTCGCAGATCTTCAAGAAGAAGTATGCCGACGTGTTCAAGGGCGACACCAACTGGCGCAAGATCAAGACCACCGCCGGCGAGACCTATCGCTGGAATATGTCGTCGACCTACGTGCAGAACCCGCCGTACTTCGAAGGCATGACCAAGACGCCGGCGCCGGTGAATGACATCGTCGATGCGCGCATCCTCGCGCTGTTCGGCGACAAGATCACCACCGACCACATCTCGCCCGCAGGTTCGATCAAGCTGACCTCGCCGGCCGGCAAGTATCTCACCGATCATCAGGTGCGTCCGGCCGACTTCAATCAGTACGGCACGCGGCGCGGCAATCATGAAGTGATGATGCGCGGCACCTTCGCCAACATCCGCATCAAGAACTACATGCTCAAGGGCGCCGACGGAAATATTCCGGAAGGTGGCCTCACAAAGCACTGGCCCGACGGCGAGCAGATGACGATCTACGACGCCGCGATGAAGTACAAGGACGAGCAGACGCCGCTCGTTGTGTTCGCCGGCGCCGAATACGGCAACGGTTCATCGCGCGACTGGGCGGCGAAGGGCACGACGCTGCTCGGCGTGCGCGCGGTCATCACCCAGAGCTTCGAGCGCATCCATCGCTCGAACCTCGTCGGCATGGGCGTGCTGCCGCTGACCTTCGAAGAGGGCACGTCGTGGGCGTCGCTCGGCCTGAAGGGCGATGAGCAGGTGACGATTCGCGGGCTTCAGGGCGATCTCAAGCCGCGGCAGAAGCTGGTTGCGGATATCGTTTCCAGCGACGGCTCGCTGAAGCAGGTGCCGTTGCTGTGCCGCATCGATACGCTGGATGAGTTGGAGTACTACCGCAACGGCGGCATTCTGCAGTACGTGCTGCGTCGCCTCGCGGCGTGAGTGCATTGCGGCAGTTTGCCTCACCGTGAAGTGAGTGGAGCGTGACGGGAAGGCGGCCTATGAAAGGTCGCCTTCTTGCGTTTGATGGCCTGATATCGCCGCTCTGATATCGTTGGCCCGGATGCCGCGAGAACGCGGCTCTGGTTCTAGGTATGACGCGTTTCTTTATGCGAATCGGTATCCACGTCGCTTGAAAGCGCTCTCATGGAAGAATGATGGCAATCACTGATTTGCTGCGATGGTCTGGAATGCTCGGCGTCGTTGCCATGACGGCGACGGTTCAACCAGCCACCGCCCAGTCGCCGCGCGCAGTGGTTGAGTTGTTTACGTCGCAAGGCTGTTCGTCGTGTCCGCCCGCCGACAAGATTCTCGGTGAACTCGCGCACGATCCGTCCGTGGTCGCGCTGACGATGCCGATCGATTATTGGGATTATCTCGGCTGGAAGGACACGCTGGCAGATTCGCGTTTCAGCACGCGGCAGAAGGCCTACTCGCGGATGCGTGGCGATCGCGACGTCTACACGCCGCAAGTGATCGTCAACGGCGAACGCCATCTGATCGGCAGCGATCGCGCCGCCATCGATACGGCGATGCGAGAAACCAGGCAGGCGGACGACGTGATGTCAGTGCCGGTTTCGATGTCGGTGTCGGGCAAACAACTCAACGTCACGGTCTCGGCCGCTTCGCCGGGGCATGCCGCGCGTCAGGGCGAAATCTGGATTTGCGCGGTTTCGCGCGCGGTGCCGATCTCGATCGCGCGCGGCGAAAACCGCGGCCGCGAGATCGTCTATCACAATGTCGTTCGCAACTGGCTGAAGGTCGGTGACTGGTCCGGCAAGACCGCAAGCTGGAGCGTGCCGATGGAAAACATCGCGCGCGAGGGGGTCGATGCCGCCGTGGTCTATGTGCAGGACGGCACTCACGACAAGCCCGGCGCAATGCTCGGCGCGGCCTTCACGCCGCTGCATTAGTTTCGTTTCCCTAACATGACACTTCCCGCTTACATCGGCGCGGCGCTGGCGGAGATTGCCGGCTGCTTCGCATTCTGGGCGTGGCTGCGGCTGGACAAGTCGGCATGGTGGCTGGCGCCGGGCATCGTCTCGCTGATGCTGTTCGCCTATTTGCTGACGCTGGTCGATTCGCCGGCGACCGGTCGCGCTTATGCGGCTTATGGCGGCATCTATATCGTTACGTCGCTGGGCTGGCTCTGGATGATCGAAGGCGGGCGGCCGGATCGTTGGGATGTCAGCGGCGCGGCGCTTTGTCTCGCGGGCGCCGTCCTGATTCTCGCAGGCCCGCGGCCGGCTTGAACTCACAAAACCGATCCCCCCAAAAAGAAAAAGGACCAACTTGCGTTGGCCCGGAGTGGGGGGATTAACCTCCCTGCGTACTGGCCCGGCCCCGACGACCCCGGGGGGCTGGGGGCTGAGGAAACCGGGACCGAAAGAACCGGGCCGACGCAGTGATGGTGTTGTCGCAAGTCAGCGCGGCTTCCGATGGGCGGAAATTAGGCCGTATTATGATTTGCCTAACGTTCCTGTGAGTCGTGCGACAGCAGATGAGAGCATACGACTCTTGCGGCGCAGGCCGGTCGGGGCGATCATGTCCGTCACATGACAGGAGGCGCCGATGAGTTTGACGTCGGGGGAGGCCGGCCCGGAGGATAGCCGCGGATCGGAGCGCACGGCGGGGACGCCGCCAAGCAATGTCACGTTCAATCGTCTTGAACTCAACCGTATCCTGAATCTCTACGGGCGCATGGTCGCCGACGGCGAGTGGCGCGACTACGCCATCGATTTCCTGAGAGACAAAGCGGTGTTCTCGATCTTCCGCCGCGCCTCCGAGGTGCCGATCTATCGCATCGAGAAAGACCCGCGGCTGGCGCGCAAGCAGGGCGCCTACAGCGTCATCTCGGCCGGCGGTCTGATCCTGCGGCGCGGCCACGATCTCGACCGCGTGCTGCTCGCGATCGATCGCAAGCTGGCGCTGGTGTAGCGCCTTCCGCTGTTTGCGTATGATTGGCGATGAGGACTATCCGTCGTCATGCCCGGCCTTGTGCCGGGCATCCACGTCTTAGTGACTACCGGCGAGAAAGACGTGGATGGCCGGGACAGCCCGGCCATGACGAAGCAACGGTGTGAAGTGCCTTTGAAAGTAGCCGGCGAAATCATCCGCCCGCCGGCACCGTCTTCGCGCCGTCGCCGAGCGCGCGCTGCATCATCACGGTGTCGAGCCAGCGGCCGAACTTGAAGCCGACATCGGGGTGCGTGCCGATCATCGCGAAGCCGCAGCGGCGGTGCAGGCCGATCGAGCCGGCATTGGCGGAATCGCCGATGACCGCGATCATCTGGCGATGGCCGCGCGCCTCGCATTCCGTGATCAGGCGTTGCAGCAGTTGCGTGCCGATGCCGCGTTGCTGCGCGGCGGGCGCGAGGTAGACCGAGTTCTCCACCGTGAAGCGATAGGCCGGACGCGGCCGGTACGGACCCGCATAGGCGTAGCCGAGAACATCGGCGTCCAGCGTCGCCGCGAGGTACGGAAAGCCGCCGTTCTGCAAGGCGCGGAAGCGGCGGGTCATCTCGGCCAGATCCGGCGGCGACAGTTCGAACGTCGCGGTGTTCTCGCGCACCTCGCGATCGTAGATCGCGGTGATGGCTGGCAGGTCGGCTTCGCGTGCCGGCCGGATTTCAATGGTGGACATGACAGGGGGTGTGATGGAGTGACATGCGCGAGAGGCTATTTTTCCAGCGACTAAAAGAAAAGAGCAGAAAACAGGCAAACGGGCGCAAACAAAAAGCCCCGGCGCAAGGCCGGGGCTTCGGTGTCGGGCTCGGATGAGCCGGTGATTTAGTCGCGCTGTCCGAGCAACTGCAACAGCAGCGTGAACAGGTTGATGAAGTTCAGGTAGAGCGACAGCGCCCCGGTGATAGCCGCGCGCTCGGCAATATCGCCGCCCTGGCCGCCATAGCCGTAGATGTAGTCGTTCTTCAGCCGCTGGGTATCCCAGGCGGTGAGGCCCGCGAACACCAGCACGCCGATCACCGACACCACGAACTGCAGCATCGAGGAACCGATGAAGATGTTCACCAGGCTGGCGATGATGATGCCGAACAGGCCCATCATCAGGAACGAGCCCATGCCGGTCATGTCACGCTTGGTGGTGTAGCCGTAGAGGCTCAGCGCACCGAACGCCGCCGCGGTGATGAAGAACACCCGCACGATCGAGGTGTGGGTGTACACCAGGAAGATCGACGACAGCGAGATGCCCATCAGCGCCGAGAAGGCCCAGAACAGCATTTGCGCGGTTGCGGGTTTCAGGCGGTTGATGCCGAAGGAGATGACGAACACCATCGCCAGCGGCGCCAGCATGAACACCCACTTCAGCGGGCTCACGAACATCGCGACGCCGAACGACGTCAGGTAGGTGCTGCCGACCTTGGCCGCGGCGGCCGAGGCGTCGCCGGTGACGGCCGCCATATAGACGCCGAGCGCGGCGAGGCCGGTGATGGCCAGGCCGATCGCCATGTAGTTGTAGATGCGCAGCATGTAAGCGCGCAGGCCGGCATCGACGGCGGCGGTGTCTACCCGCCCGGCGGCCCGGCCGAAAGGTGAAGTGTAGTTACGGTCCAAGTCCGACATGGTCGAAACCCTCTAGGTTGTCTGGCTAAGTGCGAAGGGCTCGCGCCGCCAGCGCGAAACTCTATCCCAGATACCGCCATCCGTGACATGAATTCGGGGACATGAACTTAATGCCATGAATTCAGTGCCATCGAACCGGCGTCTGACCCAAGCTGGTATGTGGTAAACTAACACATTCGCTGCAAGCTTCCACGCGCGGCTGAATGTCGCTCCGCAGCATGCCGTATGACGGAATCGTGCGCCGTTCTGGCGCGAAATCCACCGTAAACAAGCGCCGTTGCACAATTCGTTAACGCCGGGAACCCTCTCCGCGAAAGAGCACCGTGGCCTGCTTCATATTGTCATAAGCTGCGCAGCACCGAGGCCGGCTTGCGGTTGAGCGCGCTCAGGGTGCCGGCGAGGCCGAGCGCCACTGTCACCGCCAGCGCGGCGGCGACCACGGCGGCGGCATTGCCGGCCTGCCAGACGAAGCCGAGCGTCATCAGCCGCGTCACGATCAGCCATGCGGCGACCGAGCCGGCCAGAACGCCGAATATCGCCGTCGCGACGCCGATCATCAGGTATTCCAGTGCGTAGGCGCCGAGCAGGCGCGCACGGGTCGCGCCCAGCGTCTTGAGGATGACGGCGTCGTAGACGCGATGACGGTGTCCCGCTGCCAGCGCGCCGCCGAGCACGAGGATCGCTGCCAGGAGGGTGACCGCGCTGGCGCCGCGAATCGCCAGCACCAGATTGGTGACGACGGTGCCGATGGTTTGCAGCGCCTCGCGCACGCGCACGCTGGTCACCATCGGAAAGGCCTGCGCCACCGCCTTGACGATGCGGGCATCTTCCTCCGCGCTGGCGGTCGGCGGCGTCAGTGTGGCGATGTGGGTGTGCGGCGCGCCGCGAAACGCGTTGGGCGAGAACACCAGCACGAAATTGATGCCGAGGCTTTGCCAGTCGACGCTCCGCAGGTTGCTGATGGTGGCGGAGATGTTGCGGCCGAGTACGTTCACCACCACCTCGTCGCCGATCTTGAGGCCCAGCCCGTCGGCGAGCTTCTTCTCGAACGACACCAGCGGGGGCCCGCCGTAGTCGGGCGCCCACCACTCGCCTTCGACCACTTTCGAGCCGCGGGGCACCTCGCTGGTGTAGGTCAGGCCGCGGTCGCTTTGCAGCACCCATTCGGCGTCGTGCGCGGGCTTGAGGTCTTCGGCTTTGACGCCGCGCGCGGCAGTGATGCGACCGCGCAGCATCGGCACGTCTTCGACGGTCGCGTTCGGCGCCTGCTGCTTGAGGAAGGCATCGAAGCGCGCGGCGTCGGTGGAGGGGATATCGATGAAGTAGAACGACGGCGCGTGATCCGGCAGCGCCGCCATGAATTGCCGCCGCAGGTTGCCGTCGATCTGGGTGATGGTCACCAGCACCGCCAGTCCGAGACCGAGCGACAGCACCACCGACGGCGTCAGTGCGCCCGGCCGATGGATGTTGCTGAGCGCGAGGCGCAGCATGGTGCCGCGCGGGCGCGGCAGCCGGCGCGCGAGTGCCATCAGCCCGGCGGCGAGCGCGCGCAGCAAGGCGAACACCACGATGGACGCGGCGACGAAGATCGCGGCGATGCGCTTGTCGTAGGCGAGCGCGATGACGACCGCGATCAGCAGCGCGATCACCGCGGCCATTCCGATCAGATAGGGCAGGCGCGGGCGGCGCCGCTCCTCGCTGACGGTGTCGCGGAATAGCGCCGCGACCGGCACGTCATGGATGCGCGCCAGCGGCCACAGCCCGAAGGCCAGCGCGGTCAACAGACCGTAAACGAAGGCCATCGCCAGTTCACCACCGTGCAACGCCGGCTCCACCGGCAGCGGCAGCAATTTGCCGAACAGGCCGACAATGACGAACGGCAGCGCCGCGCCGACCGCAAGCCCGATCAGCGAACCGGTCGCCGCCAGCATCATCACCTGCGTCAGGTAGATCGCGAAGATGCGGCTCGCCGGCGCGCCGAGCGATTTGAACGCGGCGATGACGTCACGGCGGCGGTCGATATGGCTCTTCACCGCATTGGCGACGCCGACGCCGCCGACCAGCAGCGCGGCAAGGCCGACCAGCGTGAGGAATTGCGTGAAGCGTTTGATCGTTCGTTCCAACTGCGGCGAAGCGTTGCTCTGCGAGCGGATGTCCCAGCCGGCGCTCGGTAGCGCCGCGCGCGTCGCGTCGATGAAGGCTTTCGCTCCGGCGTCGGTGGCGTTGTTGTCGGGCAGGCGCACGCGATAGATCCAGCGCACCAGACTGCCGGGCTGCAACAGATGCGTCGCGCGCAAGGCTTGCTTGCTCACCAGCACGCGCGGCGCGAAACCCATGCCACCGGCAAGCTTGTCGGGCTCCGAGGTGACGGCGCTGCGAAGCTCGAACGCCGCCTCGCCGATGGTGACGCGATCACCGATCTTCAAGCCGAGCCGCGCCAGCAGCACCGGATCGACGGCCGCGCCGAACGCGCCGCCCCGTTCGGCAAGAAGATCGGCAACGGGCATCGGCGGTTCGAGGGTCAACTCGCCCAGCATCGGATAAGCGGCGTCGACCGCCTTCATTTCGGTGAGCGCGAGTTGTCCGTCGGGCGCGCGCACCATGGCGCGCATGGTCGCGGCCACCGACACGGTGCCGTGCGTGCGGAGAAACGCGAGTTCGTCGGGCTTGGCCTCGCGCTGGATCAGCGACAGCGAAACATCGCCGCCGAGCAGGGTCCGGCCCTGCTCGCTCAGCCCTGCCGCGAGACTTCCGGCGACCGAGCCGACGCCGGCGATCGCCATCACTCCCAGCGCGATGCAGGCAATGAAAACGTAGAAGCCGCGCAACCCGCTGCGCAGCTCGCGGATCGCGTAGCGCAGCGGCAGTAGCGAGAGGGGGGAACGCGGCGAGGAATCGACAGCGAGGCTCATGCCGTTATGCCGTCTCGATCCAGCGCCGCTCGGGCTCCGGCGTCTCGATCTGGCCGGAACGCAAGCGCACCACGCGGTCGCATTTGTGCGCGAGCTGTGCGTCGTGCGTCACCAGCACCATGGTCATGCCGCGCGCGGCGTGCTGCGCGAACAGCAGGTCGACGATCTGCTGCCCGGTGGTCTCATCGAGATTGCCGGTCGGCTCGTCCGCGACGAGAATTGCGGGATCGGGCGCGAGTGCGCGCGCAATGGCGACGCGTTGCTGCTCGCCGCCGGAAAGTTGGCGCGGATAGTGATGCAGGCGCGCACCGAGCCCGACCAGTTCGAGTTCGCGCGCGGCGCGGGCGGCGGCATCGGGATGGCCGGCGAGTTCGAGTGGCACTGAAACGTTTTCCAGCGCGGTCATGGTCGGGATCAGATGGAACGACTGGAATACGATGCCGATATGGCGGCCGCGAAACCGCGCCAATGCATCCTCGTCGAGGGCATTGAAGGACGTGCCGTTCACCACCACCTCTCCGCTATCCGGACGCTCCAGTCCCGCCATCACCATCAACAGCGTGGACTTGCCGGAGCCGGAAGCGCCGACGAGGCCGATCGCTTCGCCGGTGGCGATCCGCAACGAGATGTCCTTCAGGATGTGAACGCGGGCGGCCCCCGTCCCCAGCGAAAGGTCGAGGTTGGTGATTGAAATCGAAGGCGTCGCGTCGCGCGTGGCGGACGGGACCGATGAAGCGGGGGATGCGGTGAGACTGCCCATGCCTCGGTCATATGGCGATTGGCGCGCGGCGGTCGAGGGGGCGGTGCGGATGTTTGTGGCGATGGCCGTGCTGATGTTCGCGGCCGGGACGGCACAGGCGCAGACGCCCACCGTCGGAGCCAAGCCACTCAAGGTCGTGGTGCTGGGAGATTCGCTCAGTGCCGGCTACGGCCTGCCGGCCGGGGCGGCATTTCCGGCGCGGTTGCAAATCGCCTTGCGCGCCAAAGGGATAGCGGTCGATATCGACAATGCCGGGGTGTCCGGCGACACCAGTTCCGGCGGGCTCGGACGGCTCGACTGGTCGGTGCCGGACGGCACGGATGCGGTGATCGTCGAACTCGGAGCGAACGACGCGCTGCGTGGCATCGATCCGGACGTCACCCGCAAGGCGCTCGGCGAGATCGTCCAGCGGCTGCAAGCTCGCCATATATCGGTATTATTATGTGGCATGCTAGCGCCGCCGAATTACGGCGCGGATTACGCGGCGCGCTTCAACGCGATTTATCCGGATCTGGCGAAGCAGTTCGGCGTGTCGCTCTATCCGTTCTTCCTCGACGGCGTGGCGGCGGACGCCGCGCTCAATCAGGCCGACGGGATGCACCCGACCGCCGCCGGCGTCGACCGCATCGTCGAACGGATTTTGCCGACGGTGGAAACTTTTCTCGGAACCGTCAGGACCGCCGGCAAATAATAGTTGGGATGCGCCAATCTCGGCGTCGTCCCCACGCAGGCGGGGACCCAGAATCCCTGACCTCAATGATTGCCGAGGGAGCAAATGACAGGTGCCTTCCGTATCATTGCTGCTGCGGAGTCTGGGTCCCCGCCTGCGCGGGGACGACGGGTTTCGTATTGCCGTTGTCCACCGCCCGAACGGTCGTCGCTTCGCTCTGTCATGTATCTGCGGTAGAAATAGCTATCGGTGATTCGTCATCGGGCTAGCATCGGGGGTTCGCGATGCCGCGTTTGTTTACTGGACTGGAAATTCCCGTCGAGGTCGGACAGACATTGTCCCAGTTGCGCGGCGGGTTGCCGGGTGCGCGCTGGATCGACCCGGAAAACTATCACGTCACCCTGCGCTTCATCGGCGATATCGACGGACTCGCGGCCAACGAGATCGCGTCGCTGTTGCCGCGGATCAATCGCAAGCCGTTCGATGTCACCCTTCAGGGCCTGTCCAGTTTCGGCGGCAAGAAGCCGCGCGCGGTGGTCGCCTCGGTGGTGCCGAGCCGGCCGCTGATCGAACTGCATGCCGAACTCGAACGGCTGATGCAACGCATCGGGCTCACCCCGGAAGGCCGCAAATTCACCCCGCATGTGACGCTGGCGCGGCTGCGCACCGCGTCCAACCAGGACGTCGCCGACTATCTGTCGCTGCGCGGCTATTTCCCGACGCGGGTATTCCGGGCCTCGCGGTTCGTGCTGTTTTCGTCGCGCGCTTCGGTGGGCGGCGGGCCCTACGTGGTCGAGGATGCCTACGCGCTCAGCGCATGAGGGTGAGAATCGGCCTCATTTCCGGCTTGCAATTTCGCGCGCGCTGGGGCCGTTAGCAGCCTATGGATGCCAAGTCTTCCGATACTAGGTCGCCCGCCTCGTTTCGCGCCCGTTACCAGTCCCTTGTGACCTCCGGAGCCATTGAAGCCGATCCGGCGCAGGCGCGCGCGGTGGAAGCCTTCGCCGCGCTGGACGAGCAACTGTCGCGTTATCGGCCGGCCCGCAAGCAGGGTTTTTTCGGACGCCTGTTCGGCGACAAGAAAGATGCAGCGCCGCGCGGCCTCTACGTTCATGGCGAAGTCGGCCGCGGCAAGACCATGCTGATGGATTTGTTTTTCGAACAAAGCCAGGTGATGCACAAGCGTCGCGCCCACTTCCACGAGTTCATGGCCGACGTGCACGAACGCATCTACAATTTCCGCCAAAGTATCGCGCGCGGCGAGATCGCCGATACCGACGTGGTGCATCTCACCGCGTCGTCGATCTTCGACGAGGCGTGGCTGTTGTGCTTCGACGAATTCCACGTCACCGACATCGCCGATGCGATGATCCTCGGCCGGCTGTTCGCGCGGCTGTTCGAACTCGGCACCGTCGTTGTCGCGACCTCGAATGTCGCGCCTGTCGATCTCTACAAGGGCGGCCTCAATCGCGCGCTGTTCCTGCCGTTCATCGATCAGATTCAGGAGCACATGGATGTCCTGCGGCTGGATTCGCGTACCGATTTCCGGCTCGAGAAACTCGCTGGCGTCAAGATGTGGATGGTGCCGGCGGATGATGCCGCGGAAGCCGCGCTCGATGCCGCATGGGCCAAGCTGACCGGCGGCGCGCGTGGCGAGCCGGTTGATCTCACGGTGAAAGGGCGCAAGCTGCATGTGCCGCGCGCGGCGCAAGGCGTCGCGCGGTTTTCATTCGCCGATCTGTGCGAACAACCGCTTGGCGCGTCGGACTATCTGCGGCTGGCGCACGACTACCACACGATCATGATCGACCGCATTCCGGCGATGGATGCGGCCGACCGCAACGCCGCCAAGCGCTTCATCGCGCTGATCGACACGCTCTACGACAACGCGGTGAAGCTGATGGCGTCCGCCGATGCCGATCCGATGTCGCTCTACAGCGCGACCGAAGGCACCGAGGCGATGGAGTTCCAGCGCACGGTGTCGCGATTGATCGAGATGGGCTCGGAATCGTATCTTGCCCTGCCGCACGGCCGCAGCGACTCCACCGCGTCGGGCGCCAGCACCGGTTTGGTTGAAACCTAATCTGGTTCCGCTGGTATCGGGAGATTTTCAACCAAGGTGCGACTTGAACGGTTCCCGCGAAAGGTCTAACCAACCTGCCAAGAATTTCCCACCTCCATCCACTCCCGACTTCAAAGGACAAGTTTCCCATGGCGCGCAACAAGATTGCTTTGATTGGCTCCGGCCAGATCGGCGGAACGCTCGCACATCTCGTCGGCCTGAAAGAACTCGGCGACGTCGTGCTGTTCGATATCGCGGAAGGCGTGCCGCAGGGTAAGGCGCTCGATCTGGCGCAGTCGTCGCCGGTCGACGGTTTCGATGCCAATCTGTCCGGCGCCAATTCCTATGAAGCGATCGAAGGCGCCGATGTCATCATCGTCACCGCCGGCGTGCCGCGCAAGCCGGGCATGAGCCGTGACGATCTGCTCGGCATCAACCTCAAGGTGATGGAGCAGGTCGGCGCCGGCATCAAGAAGTACGCGCCGAACGCTTTCGTCATCTGCATCACCAACCCGCTCGACGCGATGGTGTGGGCGCTGCAGAAGGCCTGCGGCCTGCCGCATCGCAAGGTGGTGGGCATGGCCGGCGTGCTCGACTCCGCGCGCTTCCGTTACTTCCTCGCCGATGAATTCGGCGTGTCGGTGGAAGACGTCACCGCTTTCGTGCTCGGCGGCCACGGCGACACCATGGTGCCGCTGGTGAAGTATTCGACCGTCGCCGGCATTCCGCTGCCCGACCTCGTCAAGATGGGCTGGACCTCGCAGGCGCGCATCGACGAAATCGTCACCCGCACCCGCAACGGTGGCGCGGAAATCGTCAACCTGCTCAAGACCGGCTCGGCCTTCTACGCGCCGGCCGCCTCGGCCATCGCGATGGCGGAGAGCTATCTGAAGGACAAGAAGCGCGTGCTGCCCTGCGCCGCCTATCTCAACGGCGAATACGGCGTGAAGGACACCTATGTCGGCGTGCCGGTGGTGATCGGCGCCAAGGGCGTCGAGCGCATCGTCGAGATCGACCTCGCCGGCAAGGACCGCGAGGGCTTCGACAAGTCGGTCGGCTCCGTGCACGGCCTGATGGACGCGTGCCGGCAGATCGCTCCCGACCTGCTTGGCAAGAAGTAAGACCTCTCACCGCGCGGGCCCGGCCCGCGCGGTTTTCGTATCGGACGATGGACTGTAAGGGGCGCGGATGAATATTCACGAGTACCAGGCCAAGGCGTTGTTGCGCGAATTCGGTGTGGCGGTGTCGCGCGGTGTTCCGGTTCTGAAGGCGGAGGACGCGGAAGCGGCCGCCAAGGAACTCGGAGGGCCGGTATGGGTGGTGAAGAGCCAGATTCACGCGGGCGGCCGCGGCAAGGGCAAGTTCAAGGAAGCCTCCGCCGGCGACAAGGGCGGCGTGCGCCTCGCCAAGTCGGTCGATGAGGTCAAGCAGTTCGTCAAGGAAATGCTCGGCGCAACGCTCGTGACGGTGCAGACCGGCCCCGCCGGCAAGCAGGTCAACCGGCTCTACATCGAGGAAGGCTCCGACATCGACAAGGAGTTCTATCTCTCGGCGCTGGTCGATCGCGAAACCTCGCGCGTGTCGTTCGTGGTCTCGACCGAAGGCGGCGTCAACATCGAGGAAGTCGCCCACAAGACGCCCGAGAAGATCGTCACCTTCTCGATCGATCCGGCGACCGGCGTGATGGGCCATCATGGCCGCACCGTCGCCAAGGCGCTCAACCTCACCGGCGATCTCGCCAAACAGGCGGAGAAGCTGGTCGGGCAGCTCTATACGGCATTCATCGCCAAGGACATGGCGATGCTGGAGATCAACCCGCTGGTGGTCACCAAGCAGGGTCAGTTGCGCTGCCTCGACGCCAAGGTGTCGTTCGACGACAACGCGCTCTACCGTCATCCGGAAGTGTCGGCGCTGCGCGACCTCACCGAGGAAGACGAGAAGGAGATCGAGGCGTCGAAATTCGACCTCGCCTATATCGCGCTCGACGGCAACATCGGCTGCATGGTCAACGGCGCCGGCCTCGCGATGGCGACGCTCGACATCATCAAGCTCTACGGCGAGAACCCGGCGAACTTCCTCGACGTCGGCGGCGGCGCTTCGGTCGAGAAGGTGACGGCGGCGTTCAAGATCATCACCTCCGATCCCAACGTGAAGGGCATCCTGGTCAACATCTTCGGCGGCATCATGAAGTGCGACGTGATCGCGCAAGGCGTGATCGTCGCGGTGGCGATGGTCGGCCTCAAGGTGCCGCTGGTGGTCCGGCTCGAAGGCACCAACGTCGAAGAAGGCAAGAAGATCATTCGTGAGTCCGGCCTCAACGTGTTGCCGGCGGACGACCTCGACGACGCCGCGCAGAAGATCGTCAAGGCCGTGAAGGAGGCCGCGTAATGTCCGTTCTGATCGACACGAATACCAAGGTGATCACGCAAGGGTTCACCGGCAAGAACGGCACGTTCCATTCGGAAGCGGCGATCGCCTACGGCACCAAACTGGTCGGCGGCACCTCGCCCGGCAAGGGAGGCACCACCCATCTCGGCCTGCCGGTGTTCGACACCGTGCGCGAGGCGCGGGAGAAGACCGGCGCCGACGCCAGCGTGATCTACGTGCCGCCGCCGGGCGCGGCGGACGCGATCTGCGAGGCGATCGACGCCGAAATCCCGCTGATCGTCTGCATCACCGAGGGCATTTCGGTGCTCGACATGGTGCGGGTGAAGCGCTCGTTGTCGGGTTCCAAGTCGCGGCTGATCGGGCCGAACTGCCCCGGCGTCGTCACCGCCGGCGAATGCAAGATCGGCATCATGCCGGCCAACATCTTCCGTCCCGGCAATGTCGGCATCGTCTCGCGCTCCGGCACCCTGACCTATGAAGCCGTGTTCCAGACCACCCAGGAGGGCCTCGGCCAGACCACGGCGGTCGGCATCGGCGGCGACCCGGTCAAGGGCACCGAGTTCATTGACGTGCTGGAGATGTTCCTCGCCGACCCCAAGACCCTGTCGATCGTCATGATCGGCGAGATCGGCGGTTCCGCCGAGGAGGACGCCGCCCAGTTCCTCAAGGACGAGGCCAAGCGCGGCCGCAAGAAGCCGATGGTTGGCTTCATCGCCGGGCGCACCGCTCCTCCGGGCCGCCGCATGGGCCATGCCGGCGCGATCATCTCCGGCGGCAAGGGCGATGCCGGTTCCAAGATCGCGGCGATGGAATCCGCCGGGATCACGGTGTCTCCGTCGCCGGCGCGGCTCGGTAAAACGCTTGTCGAGAAATTGAAATCCTGATTCAATTCTTTGCTCTTTTGAGCGGGAAACTTCATCCTAAATAGGGTAAAAGATGCCAAGGCGAGGCTGATCCGTGCGCGGATCAGCCTCCCTGCCTCATTTTTACGTGTGGCATCAAAACCTTAGGACGAATCAATGTCTCGCCAGGACGCCAACGCCGCCTTTGCCCTCTCTTCCTTCCTCTATGGCGCCAACGCCGCCTATATCGACGACATCTACGCGCTCTACGAAAAGGACCCCAAGTCCGTCGATCCGGAGTGGCAGGAGTTCTTCGGCAGCCTGAAGGACAAACCGGCCGACGTTCAGAAGAATGCGGAGGGGCCGTCCTGGGCGCGGGCGAACTGGCCGCTGACCCCCAAGGACGACCTGACCTCGGCGCTGGACGGCAACTGGGTCCAGGTTGAAAAGGCCGTCAGCAACAAGTTGCAGGCGAAGGCCGCTGCGGCGGGCGCGCCCGGCGTGACCCCGGCGGACGTGCTTCAGGCGACCCGGGATTCGGTCCGTGCGCTGATGCTGATCCGCGCTTACCGCATGCGCGGTCATTTCCACGCCAAGCTCGACCCGCTGGGTCTGGAGCCGGCCAAGGATCACGAAGAACTCGATCCGCGCAGTTACGGCTTCACCGACGCCGACCTCGACCGCAAGATTTTCCTCGACCATGTGCTCGGCCTCGAATACGGCACACTGCGCGAGATCGTCGCGCTGTGTGAGCGGACCTACTGCCAGACGCTCGGCGTCGAATTCATGCACATCTCCAACGGCGCGCAGAAGGCCTGGATTCAGGAGCGCATCGAGGGACCGGACAAGGAAATCTCGTTCACGCCCGAAGGGCGCCGCGCCATCCTGATGAAGCTGATCGAGGCCGAAGGGTTCGAGAAGTTCTGCGACCTCAAGTTCACCGGCACCAAGCGCTTCGGCCTCGACGGCGGCGAGTCGCTGATCCCGGCGCTGGAGCAGATCATCAAGCGCGGCGGCAATCTCGGCGTGAAAGAGATCGTCGTCGGCATGCCGCATCGC
Organism: Xanthobacteraceae bacterium; assembly: GCA_051954235.1. GTDB lineage: Bacteria > Pseudomonadota > Alphaproteobacteria > Rhizobiales > Xanthobacteraceae > 62-47. The sequence goes on along the minus strand of JBQCHY010000043.1, from coordinate 6,659 downwards.
GGCCGCCTCAACGTGCTGACCCAGGTGATGGGCAAGTCGCACCGCGCGCTGTTCCACGAATTCAAGGGCGGCTCGGCCAACCCCGACTCGGTCGAAGGCTCCGGCGACGTCAAGTATCACCTCGGCGCCTCGAGCGACCGTGAGTTCGACAGCAACAAGGTCCACCTGTCGCTGACCGCGAACCCGTCGCATCTCGAGATCGTCGATCCGGTGGTGCTCGGCAAGGTCCGCGCCAAGCAGGACCAGCACGGCGATCCGCCGGACCAGCGCACCTCGGTGCTGCCGCTCCTGATGCACGGCGATGCGGCGTTCGCGGGACAAGGCGTGGTGGCGGAATGTTTCGCCCTGTCGGACCTCAAGGGCTACCGCACCGGTGGCTCGATCCACTTCATCGTCAATAACCAGATCGGCTTCACCACCTATCCGCGCTATTCGCGCTCCTCGCCGTATCCGTCCGACGTGGCGAAGATGATCGATGCGCCGATCTTCCACGTCAACGGCGACGATCCGGAAGCCGTGGTGTTCGCCGCCAAGATCGCCATCGAATTCCGGCAGCGCTTCCACAAGCCGGTCGTCATCGACATGTTCTGCTACCGGCGGCACGGCCACAACGAGGGCGACGAGCCTGCGTTCACCAACCCGCTGATGTACAAGAAGATCGCGACGCATGCGTCGGTGCTGGAAGTCTATTCGAAGCGCCTGATCGCCGACAAGGTCGTGACTGAAGCCGAAGTCGAGAAGGCCAAGGCGGACTGGCGCGCCAAGCTCGATGTCGAGCTCGAGGCCGGTACCAGCTACAAGCCGAACAAGGCCGACTGGCTCGACGGCAAGTGGGCCGGCTTCAAGACCGTGGGTGAGGACGACGATCCGCGCCGCGGCATTACCGGCATCGACGTCGCGGTGCTCAAGGATATCGGCCGCAAGATCACGAGGGTGCCGGACGGTTTTCGCGTTCACCGCACCGTGCAGCGCTTCCTCGACAATCGCGAGAAGGCGATCGAGAACGGCGTCGGCATCGACTGGGCGACCGGCGAGGCGCTGGCGTTCTGCACGCTGATGCTGGAAGGCCATCGTGTCCGCCTGTCAGGACAGGACAGCGAGCGCGGCACCTTCTCGCAACGCCATTCGGTGCTGTTCGATCAGGAAGACGAGAGCCGCTACACGCCGTTCAATCACCTCAGCCCGGATCAAGGACACTACGAGGTCATCAACTCGCTGCTGTCGGAAGAAGCGGTGCTCGGCTTCGAGTACGGCTACACCCTGGCCGAGCCGAAGGCGCTGACGATGTGGGAAGCGCAGTTCGGCGATTTCGCCAACGGCGCGCAGGTGGTGTTCGACCAGTTCATTTCGTCGGGTGAGCGCAAGTGGCTGCGCATGTCGGGCCTTATCTGCATGTTGCCGCACGGCTACGAAGGACAGGGGCCGGAGCATTCCTCGGCGCGTCTCGAGCGTTACTTGCAGATGTGCGCGGAAGACAACATGCAGGTGGCGAATTGCACGACGCCCGCGAACCACTTCCACATCCTGCGCCGGCAGTTGCGCCGCGAATTTCGCAAGCCGCTGATCCTGATGACGCCGAAGTCGCTGCTGCGCCACAAGCGCGCGGTGTCGCGACTCGACGAACTCGGCGACGGCACCTCGTTCCACCGCGTCCTGCACGACGACGCGGCGATGCTGCCGGACGAGCCGATCAAGCTGGTGCCCGACGAGAAGATCCGTCGCGTCGTGCTCTGTTCCGGCAAAGTCTATTTCGACCTCTACGAGGAGCGCGAGAAGCGTGGCATCGACGACATCTACCTGATGCGCATCGAGCAGCTTTACCCGGTTCCGCTCAAGGCGCTGGTGCAGGAGCTGTCGCGGTTCAAGAGCGCCGAAGTGGTGTGGTGTCAGGAAGAGCCGCGCAACATGGGCGCGTGGCACTTCATCGAGCCTTATCTCGAGTGGGTGCTGAACCAGGCCGGCGCGACCAACCGGCGGCCCCGCTACACCGGCCGCGCCGCTTCCGCCGCTACCGCCACCGGCCTGATGTCGAAACACCTTGCGCAACTCAAGGCGTTTCTCGACGATGCGCTGGGATGACGCGATTCAATGCCACGGGGTCCGGCTTGCCGCCGGATCGCGTGGCCTCTCCTGATGCAATCCATGACATGAGATAGCCGGCGCCGCCCGCGCATATCGCAAGAGGACAGACAATGACCGAAATCCGCGTCCCGACGCTGGGAGAATCCGTCACCGAAGCTACCATCGGAAAATGGTTCAAGAAGGCCGGCGACGCCGTCGCGGTCGACGAACCGTTGGTCGAGCTGGAAACCGACAAGGTCACCATCGAAGTCCCGGCGCCGTCCGCCGGCACGCTCGGCGAGATCATCGCCAAGGATGGCGAGACGGTCGCGGTCGGCGCGCTGCTCGGCCAGATCACCGATGGCGCGGCGCCCGCCGCGAAGCCGGCCGCGCCCGCCGCACAGGCCGCCCCCGCCGCTGCTCCGGCTCCCGCCGCCGCACCCGCGCAAGCGAAGGCGCCGCCTGCCGATGCACCGCTGGCGCCGTCGGTGCGCAAACTCTCGGCTGAGAGCGGCATCGATGCTGCGAGCGTCGAGGGCACCGGCAAGGACGGCCGCGTCAACAAGGGTGACATGCTCGCCGCTATCGAGAAGGCAGCGTCAAGCGCCACGCCGGTCAATCAGCCGGCCGCCGCCGTGCAGGTACGCGCGCCGTCGCCGGCGAGCGATGCCGCGCGCGAGGAGCGCGTGAAGATGACGCGGCTGCGCCAGACCATCGCGCGCCGCCTCAAGGACGTGCAGAACACCGCCGCGATGCTGACGACCTTCAACGAGGTCGACATGGGCAACCTGATGGCGCTCCGCAGCCAATACAAGGACGTGTTCGAGAAGAAGCACGGCACCAAGCTTGGCTTCATGGGCTTCTTCACCAAGGCCTGCGTGCAGGCACTGAAGGATATCCCGGCGGTCAACGCCGAGATCGACGGCACCGACCTGATCTACAAGAACTACTATCACATCGGCGTCGCGGTCGGCACCGATCGCGGCCTCGTGGTGCCGGTGGTGCGCGACTGCGATCAGAAGTCGATCTCGGATATCGAGAAGTCGATTTCGGATTTCGGCCGCCGCGCGCGCGACGGTCAGCTCAAGATCGACGAGATGCAGGGCGGCACCTTCACCATCTCCAACGGCGGCGTCTACGGTTCGCTGATGTCGACGCCGATCCTCAACGCGCCGCAGTCCGGCATTCTCGGCATGCACAAGATCCAGGAACGGCCGATGGTCGTCGGCGGCAAGATCGAGATCCGCCCGATGATGTATCTGGCGTTGTCCTACGATCACCGCGTCATCGACGGCAAGGAAGCGGTCACCTTCCTCGTCCGCGTCAAGGAAACGCTCGAAGACCCGGCGCGGCTGGTGCTGGATCTGTAATGGCTGATGGCGAGTCAGGGGCATATTCCCACCGGGAGCCTGCTCCCTCTCCCCACCGGGGAGAGGGTCGGGGTGAGGGGATTCTGCTCTCGCCGTCGGAATTGCCCTCACCCGGATCGCTAAAGCGATCCGACCTCTCCCCAGCGGGGAGAAGGTGAAAGCGGAGAAAGCGTTGCTGGATAAGGTTGTCATCATCACCGGCGGCAGTCGCGGCATCGGCCGCGCGGCGGCGATCGCCGCCGCGAAGCACGGCTGGCGTGTGGTCATCGGTTACGTCAGCAATGAGAAAGCGGCGCGCGAAACCGTTGCTGCTATCGAGGCCGGCAACGGCAAGGCGCTGGCGGTGCGTTGCGATGTCGGCATCGAGTCCGACATTCTCGGCCTGTTCAAGGCGGCGGACGGTTTCGGCACGCTCGGCGCGCTGGTCAACAACGCCGGCATCGTCGGCCAGACCGCGCGCGTCGAGACGCTCACCGCGGACCGTATCAATCACATGCTGCGCGTCAACGTCACCGGCAGCTTTCTCTGCGCGCGCGAGGCGGTGAAACGCATGTCGACCAAGCATGGCGGCAAGGGCGGTGTGATCGTCAATCTGTCGTCGGTGGCGGCGACGCTCGGCTCCGCCAACACCTATGTCGATTATGCCGCCTCGAAGGGCGCCATCGATACCTTCACCATCGGGCTCTCCAACGAAGTCGCGACCGAGGGCATCCGCGTCGTCGGAATCCGGCCGGGGCTTATCGACACGGAGATTCATGCCAGCGGCGGCGAGCCCGATCGTCACTTCCGGCTGGCGAAAACCGTGCCGATGCAGCGCGTCGGCACCGCGGATGAAATCGCCAATGCCATCGTCTGGCTGATGTCGGACGAGGCGTCCTACGTCACCGGCACCACAATGAATGTTTCCGGCGGTCGCTAAAGACTATCATAGTGGGATGGAGTTCGATGATGATCCTCTTCACCTCTCCCCATTGGGGAGAGGTCGGCACGAAGTGCCGGGTGAGGGGAGTTCTTAAATATTGAGGGGCTTACCCCCTCACCCCAACCCTCTCCCCATGGGAGAGGGAGTTCGCTGAGTTCGATGATGCGTCTCCATCAAAACGAGATGCCGCTTTAGATAGACAGGATTGATATCATGGCTTCCTACGATCTCGTTGTCATCGGCACCGGCCCCGGCGGTTACGTCTGCGCGATCCGCGCGGCGCAACTCGGCATGAAGGTCGCTGTCGTCGAGAAGAACGCGACGCTCGGCGGCACTTGCCTCAATGTCGGCTGCATGCCGTCGAAGGCGCTGCTGCATGCGTCCGAACTGTTCGAGGAAACCGAACACTCGTTCGCCAAGATGGGGATTGCGGTCGGCAAGCCGTCGCTCGATCTGCCGGCGATGATGAACTTCAAGCAGGAAGGCATCGACGGTAACGTCAAGGGCGTCGAGTTCCTGATGAAGAAGAACAAGATCGACGTGCTGCGCGGCACCGGCCGCATCGTCGCCGCCGGCAAGGTCGAGGTGAAGGCCGCCGACGGCGCGGCGCAAACCGTGGACACCAAGAATATCGTCATCGCCACCGGCTCGGATGTCGCCAAGTTGAAGGGCATCGAGATCGACGAGAAGCGCGTCGTCTCCTCCACCGGCGCTCTGGCGCTGGAGAAGGTGCCGGGCAAGCTGCTGATCGTCGGTGCCGGCGTCATCGGTCTCGAACTCGGTTCGGTGTGGCGGCGTCTCGGCGCGCAGGTCACCGTCGTCGAATTCCTCGACCGTATCCTGCCGGGCATGGACGGCGAAGTGGCGAAGCAATTCCAGCGCCTACTGGAGAAACAGGGCTTTGCCTTCAAGCTCGGCGCCAAGGTGACCGGCATCGATAGCAGCGGCGCGACGTTGAAGGTGCAGGTCGAGCCCGCTGCCGGCGGCGCGGCGGAAACGCTGGAAGCCGACGTGGTGCTGGTCGCCATCGGCCGCGCGCCGCATACCGAGGGGCTCGGCCTCAAGGAAGCCGGCGTCGCGCTCGACAATCGCGGCCGCGTCGAGATCGATAATCATTTCGCCACCAACGTGAAGGGCATCTACGCCATCGGCGACGTGGTTCGCGGCCCGATGCTGGCTCACAAGGCGGAAGACGAAGGCGTCGCGGTCGCGGAAATGATCGCGGGGCAGGCCGGGCATGTGAACTACGACGTCATTCCGGGCGTGGTTTACACGACGCCGGAAGTCGCCAGCGTCGGCAAGACCGAGGAGGAGCTGAAGCAGGCGGGTGTGGCCTACACCGTCGGCAAGTTCCCGTTCACCGCCAACGGCCGCTCCAAGGTCAACCAGACCACCGACGGCTTCGTGAAGATTCTGGCCGACGCCAAGACCGATCGCGTGCTCGGCTGTCACATCATCGGCCGCGAGGCGGGAGAGATGATCCACGAGGCCTGCGTGCTGATGGAGTTCGGCGGTTCCGCCGAGGATCTGGCCCGCACCTGCCATGCTCACCCGACGCGCTCGGAAGCGGTCAAGGAAGCCGCGCTTGCGGTCGGCAAACGCGCCATCCATATGTAATCGACTCTGGCACTCCGCCGGAGCGGAGTACCATGTCGATGCGACGCCTGCTGCAACCTATCTGGTTTCTGCTCGCGCTGATCTTCCTCATCGAGGCGTGGCTGTGGGATCACCTCCAGCCCGTCGTCGCGCGCGTCGTGGCGTGGATTCCGCTGCGCGAGATCAAGGCGTGGATCGCCGAGAAGATCGAACACCTGTCGCCGCCGCTGACCTTGATCGTATTCCTGATCCCGGCCGTGCTGCTGTTTCCGCTGAAGGTCGCAGGCCTCTGGCTGTTGGCGCATCACTACTGGTTCAGCGCGATGGCGGTCGTCGTGTTTGCCAAGCTGATGGGCGTCGGCGTCGCCGCCTTCATCTTCGACGTGACGCGGCCGAAGCTGTTGCAGATGGCGTGGTTCAAGTGGCTCTATGAATTCGTCCTGATGATCCGCGCCAAGGCGCACGAACTGGTCGCGCCGGTGATGGCGCGGATCAAGGCCAGGCTGCAATGGCTGCGCGCGGGATCGTCCTCGCGTTGGGTCCGCATGATCCAACGCATCCGCCACCGCGCGCAATCGGCGCGGTAGCGTTCGTTAGACGCGCAGGATGAATTGATGCCGAATTATTTTCGCCGTCATGGCCTGGCGTTTAACAGCCAAAAACAATATTTAAATTTAGTTATTATTTAATAATTTGATTACAGGGCAAAT